>NZ_JAOZYC010000149.1:0-234472 GCF_035798155.1 Streptomyces endophyticus
GGCGGGACCCGCGGGCGCGGTGGCGGCGGGCTCCTCCGACTTCGCCTTCGGGGCCGTCGCGGCGGCGGCCGCCTTGCGTACGTTCGTCAGGGCGCCGCGCATCTTCTCCGCGGCCTCTTCGCGCCTGGCCGCGACACCGGCCGCGGCCGAGGCGGCAGCGGCCCTGGCGGCAGCCGCCCTGGCCGCCGAAGCGCCCTTCTCCTTGGGCTCCTTGCGCTTCTTCGGCGCGGGAACGGGCGGCAGCGGCACCACCTTCGTGGCCTCGACCGGCTCCGGCTCGGGGGCCGGCTTCGGCTCCGGGGCGTGGATGACGTCGTTGAGCATCGACCGCGCCGCCGCGTCGTCGAGCCGGTGGTCGGGGTCCTTCTCCAGCAACCCGTAGATCACGGGCTCCAGCGGCCCGGCGTTCTTCGGCGGGTCCACCGGCTCGGTCATCACGGCGGTCAGCGTCGCGATCGCCGACCCCTTGTCGTACGGCGGTACGCCCTCCACGGCCGCGTACAGCAGACCGCCGAGCGACCACATGTCGGCGGCGGGGCCGGGCTTGTGGCCGCGGGCGCGCTCCGGCGAGATGTACGAGGGGGCGCCGACCAGCATGCCGGTGGAGGTGATCGACGGGTCGCCCTCGACCTGCGCGATGCCGAAGTCGGTGAGGACGACCCGGCCGTCCTCGGAGATCAGCACGTTGGACGGCTTCACGTCGCGGTGCAGGATGCCCTCGGCGTGCGCGGCGCGCAGCACGTCGAGCACGGCGAGCCCGACCTCGGCGGCCCGCCGGGGTCCGAGCAGCCCGTCCTCGCGGATGGCCTCGGCGAGGGACATGCCCTCGACCAGCTCCATGACGATCCACGGCCGGTCGTCCTCGTCGACCACGTCGAAGACCGTCACCGCGCCGTTGTTGCGGATCCGCGCGATCGCCTTCGCCTCACGCAACGTACGCGTGATCAGGCGGCGCTTCTCGTCCTCGTCGATGGCGTTCGGGAAGCGCAGCTCCTTCACCGCCACCGTGCGCCCGAGCGTCTCGTCCTTGGCCCGCCACACTGTGCCCATGCCGCCACGGCCGAGCACGTCGCCGAGCCGGTACCGGCCGGCGAGCAGCCGGCCCTCCGGGTCCTTCACGGAAGCCCCCTGAGAGTCCCGACCGGTGGAATCCTGACGAGTGCCCTTGTCTTCACGGGCCTCGCCCGCCCGCTCCGCCTCCGACATGCGTCCCCTCTAGCAACCCGCCCTGACAGAGCCTTCATTGTCCCATCACCGGACCACCACTCCGCGCGCCGGGTCACCCCCACCCGACACGCACAAGAACGTCCCACAATGATGGCCCTCGCCGCCGAAAGGGACCGTCGTTGCCCGTACTCCGGACACTCCTGGCCATACCGCTGACCTTGGCCGTGCTGTGCCTGACCCAGAACAGCGTGCCGGGCCCGACGGCACCCGCGGACGACACTCTTCCGCTGCTCGTGACGCGAGGCAAGGCCCCGTCGGCCGCGCTCCTGGCAACCGTCGGCTCCACCGGCCACTTCACCACCACCAGCCCCAGTCTCACACCCGCCGATCATGTGCGTGCGGGCAGCATCACCAAGACTTTCATCGCGACGGTGGTACTCCAACTCGCCGCGGAACACCGCCTGAAACTCTCCGCACGCGTCACCGCCTACCTCCCCTCCCTCACGGGCACCCGCAGGCTCACCGTCCGCTCGCTGCTCACGCAGACCAGCGGCCTCTACGACTTCACGACCGCCACCCGCGGCCATGTCCCGCTGAGCCCGAAGGCGGTGGCGGCGCTCTCCCTGTCCGAGCCCCGGACGACACGGCGCGGCACCTGGTCGTACTCCAACACCAACTACGTACTCCTGGGCATGATCATCCATCAGGTCACGGGCCACTCCTACGCCACGGAGGCCCGCCGCCGCATCATCGACCCGCTCCGCCTCACCGGCACCACGTTCCCCGGCACCCGCACCACGGTCCCGAGCCCGCACGGCCCCGACGCGGTCCGCCTCGACCCACGCACGGCGGGGGCGTCCGGCGAGCTGATCTCCACACTCCCCGACCTGAACCGCTTCTACGCCGCACTCCTGGAAGGCCACCTGCTCCCACCGAAGGCCCTCCGCACGATGCTCAACACCCGCCCCGCAAACGGCCATTACGGCATGGGCCTCTACCCGGAGAAACTCCCCTGCGGCACCACGGTCTGGGGCCACAACGGCCGCATCGCCCATACCTACGTCCGCGCGGCGGCAACAAAAGACGGCTCACAGGTCGTCACCTACCGCACGACAAACGCAACTTTGTCGGGCAGCGGGGCCTCCGAGCGCCGGATACTCACGTCCGAGTTCTGCGACTAAAGCCCCGCCGGCGATTGAGGCGCGGGGCCCGGGACAGAGCCCCGCGACCGCAACCCCGGCGCCCCCGCACCACACCCGGCCCCACCGGAGGTCAAAGCGGAACGATGTCCGGCGCCCCCAACCTCGCCGCATCCGCCGTCAGGTCATCCGGCTGCCGCTGCGACTCCCGCTCCGCCTCCACCCGCTTCTCATAGTGCTCGACCTCGCGCTCCACCTGATCCTTGTCCCACCCAAGAACAGGCGCCATCAACTCCGCCGCCTCCCGCGCGCACCGCACCCCCCGGTCGAAGGTCTCGATGGAGATCCGGGTGCGCCGCGTCAGCACGTCGTCGAGGTGCCGCGCCCCTTCGTGCGCGGCCGCGTAGACGACCTCCGCCCGCAGATAGTCATCGGCACCGGTGAGGGGCGCGCCCAACCCCGGGTCGGAGGAGACCAGTTCGAGGACCTCCTCGGCGAGCGCCCCGAACCGGTTCAGCAGGTGCTCGACGCGCACCACGTGCAGTCCGGTGCGCGCCGCGATCCGCGCCCGCGCGTTCCACAGCGCCCGGTACCCCTCGGCGCCCACCAGCGGCACCTCCTCGGTCACGCACTCGGCGACCCGCTGGTCGAGCCCGTGCACGGCCTCGTCGACGGCGTCCTTGGCCATGACCCGGTACGTCGTGTACTTGCCGCCCGCCACGACGACGAGGCCCGGCGCGGGGTGCGCGACGGTGTGCTCGCGTGACAGCTTGCTGGTGGCGTCGGACTCCCCGGCGAGCAGCGGCCGCAGCCCCGCGTAGACGCCCTGCACGTCATCACGCGAAAGCGGGACGCCGAGCACGGAGTTGACGTGTTCGAGCAGGTAGTCGATATCGGCGCTGGACGCCGCCGGATGCGCCTTGTCCAGGTCCCATTCGGTGTCGGTGGTCCCGACGATCCAGTGCCGCCCCCACGGAATGACGAACAGCACGCTCTTCTCGGTACGGAGGATGAGCCCGGTCGTCGAGTTGATCCGGTCCTTCGGGACCACCAGGTGGATGCCCTTGGACGCCCGCACGTGGAACTGCCCGCGCTCGCCGACCATGGCCTGCGTGTCGTCGGTCCACACGCCCGTCGCGTTCACGACCTGCTTGGCGCGGATCTCGTACTCACCGCCGCCCTCGACGTCCTCCACCCGCGCGCCGACAACCCGCTCGCCCTCCCGCAGGAACCCGGTGACCCGCGCGCGGTTGGCGGCCTTGGCGCCGTACATGGCGGCGGTCCGCACCAGGGTCGCCACATACCGGGCGTCGTCCATCTGCGCGTCGTAGTACTGCAGCGCGCCGACCAGCGCGTCCTTCTTCAGGCAGGGGGCGACCCGCAACGCGTGCTTGCGCGACAGGTGCCGGTGCATCGGGAGGCCGCGCCCGTGCCCGCGCGCCATCGACATCGCGTCGTACAGCGCGACGCCCGATCCGGCGTACACCCGCTCCCACGCCTTGTGCTGCAGCGGATACAGGAAGGGCACCGGCTTCACGAGGTGCGGCGCGAGCCTCTCAAGGAGCAGTCCGCGCTCCTTCAGCGCCTCGCGGACGAGCGCGAAGTCCAGCATCTCCAGATACCTGAGCCCGCCGTGGATCAGCTTGCTGGAACGGCTCGACGTGCCGGAGGCCCAGTCCCGCGCCTCGACGATCCCGGTGGACAGGCCGCGGGTGACCGCGTCGAGCGCCGTGCCCGCGCCGACCACTCCGGCGCCCACCACGAGAATGTCCAGCTCGCGCTCGGCCATGGCCGCCAAGGCCTCCGCACGCTGCTCGGGTCCCAGTGTCGCTGCCTTCACTGCTGCCTCCCGCTGTCGTCGGCGTGGCTCACGCGTGTGGTGTGCCCGGCCTCATGCACCTCGAAGCACGCATCGCGCTCTTCCTACATGCCCCGATTCTTCACCCACTGACCGGTTCGGGCCACCAGCGGGCGTGCGCCTGTGGACAACCTGCGGAGACTCGCGGCGCAACACTCGCAAATCCATCGCTATGCAATGCCGCATATCGGTCATATTTACTCCTAGTCTGACAGGGCGCTCGCTCATCCTGTCCACAGGGCTTGCGCCCTCGTCCCGCTCCGGTTAATGACCGGTCCGCTCCTCGGGAAAGGACGGCAACCGCCATGCCCGCAGACCTCGCCGTCATCGGCCTCGGCCACCTCGGCCTGCCCCTCGCGCAGACCGCCGTTGCGGCCGGGATCGCGACCATCGGCCACGATCCGGCCCGTGCCCGGGATCTCGCGGCGGGCCGGCTGCCCGGCGGCGGCGACGCGGCGGCCCTGACCGCCGCCGACCTCCGCCGCATGCTCTCCGCGGGCTTCCGCCCCACGGCCAACCCCGCCGAACTCGCCCGCGTCCGCACCGCCGTGATCTGCGCCCCGACCCCGCAGGGCCCGGACGGGGCGCCGATGCTCACCCCGGTCGTCGAGGCGACCCGCACCCTCGCCGCCCGGCTCCGTCCGCACACCACGGTGATCATCGAGTCGCCCGTGCCGCCGGGCACCACGCAGACGCTCCTCCTCCCCGTCCTCGAAGAGGGCTCGGGCCTGCGCGCGGGACGCGACTTCCACCTCGCCCACGCCCCCGGCCGCGTCGACCCCGGCAACCGTCTACACCCCTACACGTCGACCCCCAAGGTGATCGGCGGCCACACCCCCGCCTGCACCGAGTCGGCGGCCACCTTCTACGGCCGCCTCACCGACAAGGTGGTACGCGCGCGTGGTCCGCGGGAAGCGGAGACCGTCCACCTCCTGGAGACCAACTACCGGCACGTCAACATCGCCCTGGTCAACGAAATGGCGGTGCTCTGCCACGAGTTGGGCGTGGACCTGTGGGACGTCATCCGCTGCGCGGAAACCAAGCCCTTCGGCTTCCAGGCCTTCCGCCCGGGCCCCGGCGTCGGCGGCCACGCCCTCGCCCAGGACCTCACGGGCCCGCACCTGCCCACCCGCCCCCTGCGCATGGTCGAACTGGCCCGCCAGGTCAACCACCACATGCCGTCGTACGTGGTCCAGCGCGCGGCCACGCTCCTCAACGAGCACGGCAAATCGGCCCGCGGCGCCCGCGTCCTGCTCCTCGGCGTCACCTACAAGCCCGACCTCGCCGACCAACAGGCCGCCCCCGCCGAGGAGATCGCCACCCGCCTCATGCAACTCGGCGCCGCCGTCAGCTACCACGACCCGTACGTCCCGTCCTGGAACGTCCTGGACCGCCCGGTCCCGCGCGCCGACTCCCTCTACGAGGCGGCGGCCGACGCCGACCTGACGATCCTGCTGCAACAGCACCGCACGTACGACCTCCAGGGCCTGTCCGTAAAGGCCCAACTCCTCCTGGACACAAGGGGAGCGACTCCGGCGGGGGCCGCACACCGCCTCTGACTGCTAATGTGCGGCCACTCTGAGCACACCAGTGCCAGGGCTCACATCCCGGGGGGACCGCATGACCCAGCCGCCTCACATACCCGACGGCAACCCGTACGCCAAGCAGCCGCAGCAGCCGCCACAGCAGCCCCAGTACGGCTACCCGCAGCAGCAGCCGTACGCCCCGTTCCCCCAGCAGCAGGGCATGCAAGGCATGCAGGGCGGCTTCCACCCCGTGCCGCCGCCCGCCCCCGCGCGCGGCAACGCAGGGCTCGGCATCCTCGCCGGCTTCGTGGCGATGCTGGTCATCGCAGGCGCCTACGGCGGCCTCGTCGGCGCGATCGAGCGCGAGATCGGCTACGCGGCCGTGGCCGTCGGTGTCGTGGTCGGCTTCGTGGCGGGCAAGGTCGGCGGCAACAACCCGGTGGTCCTCGTCGTCAGCCCGATCCTGTCGCTGGTGGGCGTCTACCTCGGTCAGCTGCTCGGCGAGTCCGTCATCGGCTCGAAGGTGCTGCCGTTCTCCGTGCCCGAACTGCTCTTCCAGCACTTCGACTGGGTCCACGAGGCCTGGAAGACGGACTCGGACGCCATGACCTTCCTCTTCTTCGCCCTCGCCGCCATCGCCTCCTTCGGCGCAACAAAACGAGCCTCCGCCTAGGGCCGCGGGCAACTGATCTGTTTGGGGGCGCGGGGAACTGCGCAAAAAAGCGGGTGGGCCCCACCTCTCCAGTGGGGCCCACCCGATTCCCGCTACGGCACAGCGCCAGCGCTACCGCTTGTGCGTGGCGTCCGCGACCGTGACCTCGACCCGCTGGAACTCCTTGAGCTCGCTGTAGCCGGTCGTCGCCATGGCCCGCTTCAGCGCGCCGAAGAAGTTCATCGACCCGTCGGGCGTGTGCGAGGGGCCGGTCAGGACCTCCTCGGTCGTACCGACCGTGCCGAGGTCGACCTTCTTGCCGCGCGGCACGTCCTCGTGGACGGCCTCCATGCCCCAGTGGTGACCGCGGCCGGGCGCGTCCGTGGCGCGCGCGAGCGGCGAGCCCATCATCACGGAGTCGGCGCCGCAGGCGATGGCCTTGGGCAGGTCGCCGGACCAGCCCACGCCACCGTCGGCGATGACGTGCACGTAGCGGCCACCGGACTCGTCCATGTAGTCGCGGCGCGCGGCGGCGACATCGGCCACCGCGGTGGCCATCGGCACCTGGATACCGAGCACATTGCGCGTCGTGTGGGCGGCGCCGCCACCGAAGCCGACGAGCACACCCGCCGCGCCGGTCCGCATGAGGTGCAGCGCGGCCGTGTACGTGGCGCAGCCGCCCACGATGACCGGGACATCCAGCTCGTAGATGAACTGCTTCAGGTTCAGCGGCTCGGCGGCACCGGAGACGTGCTCGGCGGAGACCGTGGTCCCGCGGATCACGAAGATGTCCACGCCCGCGTCCACGACCGCCTTGGAGAACTCGGCGGTGCGCTGCGGGGAGAGCGCGGCGGCGGTGACGACACCGGAGTCGCGCACCTCCTTGATGCGCTGCCCGATCAGGTCGGCCTGGATGGGCGCGGAGTAGATCTCCTGGAGGCGGCGGGTCGCGGCCTCGGGCGTCAGCTCGGCGATCTCGTCGAGCAGCGGCTGCGGGTCCTCGTAACGGGTCCACAGGCCCTCGAGGTTCAGCACGCCGAGCCCGCCCAGCTCACCGATGCGGATCGCGGTCGCCGGCGAGACGACGGAGTCCATGGGCGCGGCCAGGAACGGCAGCTCGAAGCGGTAGGCATCGATCTGCCATGCGATCGAGACCTCCTTCGGGTCGCGGGTGCGCCGGCTCGGAACGACGGCGATGTCGTCGAAGGCGTACGCGCGGCGGCCGCGCTTGCCGCGCCCGATCTCGATCTCAGTCACGTTGGGGGGCGCCTTTCACATCTGGGTCCCACTTGGGCCTTGCCTGTCCAGTATCCCTGACACACACGTGTGGGGCGGCCCCGGTGATCCCGAGGCCGCCCCACCACGCCTGACCTGCTGTTACTTATTGCGGCTGTAGTTCGGCGCCTCGACCGTCATCTGGATGTCGTGCGGGTGGCTCTCCTTGAGGCCCGCCGAGGTGATCCGGACGAACTTGCCGTTGGACTGCAGCTCCGGAACCGTGCGCCCGCCGACGTAGAACATCGACTGGCGAAGGCCGCCGGTGAGCTGGTGCACGACGGCCGACAGCGGGCCGCGGTAGGGCACCTGGCCCTCGATGCCCTCGGGCACGAGCTTCTCGTCGGAGGCGACGCCCTCCTGGAAGTACCGGTCCTTGGAGAAGGACTTCTGGTCACCACGCGTCTGCATGGCACCGAGCGAGCCCATGCCGCGGTACGACTTGAACTGCTTGCCGTTGATGAAGAGCAGCTCGCCCGGCGACTCCTCGCAGCCCGCGAGCAGCGAGCCGAGCATCACGGTGTCGGCGCCGGCGACGAGCGCCTTGGCGATGTCACCGGAGTACTGCAGACCGCCGTCGCCGATGACCGGGACACCGGCCTCCCTGGCGGCGAGCGACGCCTCGTAAATGGCGGTGACCTGCGGGACACCGATACCGGCGACCACGCGCGTGGTGCAGATCGAGCCCGGTCCGACACCGACCTTGATGCCGTCCACGCCGGAGTCGATGAGCGCCTTGGCGCCGTCACGGGTGGCGATGTTGCCGCCGATGACGTCGACACCGCCGGAGTTGGACTTGATCTTGGCGACCATGTCACCGACGAGCCGCGAGTGGCCGTGCGCGGTGTCGACGACGATGAAGTCGGCGCCCGCCTCGATCAGCGCCTGCGCGCGCTCGTAGGAGTCACCGGCGACGCCGACCGCGGCACCGACGAGCAGCCGGCCCTCGGAGTCCTTCGCGGCGCTCGGGTACTGCTCGGCCTTCTTGAAGTCCTTGACCGTGATGAGGCCCTTGAGGGTGCCCGCGTCGTCGACCAGCGGAAGCTTCTCGATCTTGTGGCGGCGCAGCAGCTCCATGGCGTCGACGCCGGAGATGCCGACCTTGCCCGTGACGAGCGGCATCGGTGTCATGACCTCGCGGACCTGACGGCTGCGGTCGTTCTCGAAGGCGATGTCGCGGTTGGTGACGATGCCGAGCAGCTTGCCCGCCGGGTCGGTCACCGGGACACCGGAGATGCGGAACTTGGCACAGATCGCGTCGGCCTCGGCGAGCGTCGCGTCCGGGTGCACCGTGATCGGGTCGGTGACCATGCCGGACTCGGAGCGCTTCACGAGGTCCACCTGGTTCGCCTGGTCGGCGATCGACAGGTTGCGGTGCAGGACACCCACGCCACCCTGACGCGCCATGGCGATCGCCATGCGGGACTCGGTGACCTTGTCCATCGCGGCGGACAGCAGCGGGATGTTCACCCGCACGTTCTTCGAGACGTACGAGGCGGTGTCGATCTGGTCGGGCGCCATGTCCGACGAGCCCGGCAGCAGCAGTACGTCGTCGTAGGTCAGCCCGAGTGTCGCGAATTTCTCGGGCACTCCGTCGACGTTTGCAGTCATGACACCTTCCCCAAATGGCCTTGATCGGTGCGGATGTCCATGCTAACGGCCCGCAAGGGCGTCTCATTCCACGATCAAGATCATCGGCATTCTTTGGACGTTCACACGTGCGTCGCCGAGGCTCTG
Organism: Streptomyces endophyticus; assembly: GCF_035798155.1. NCBI lineage: Bacteria > Bacillati > Actinomycetota > Actinomycetes > Kitasatosporales > Streptomycetaceae > Streptomyces > Streptomyces endophyticus. Next base: position 9,355 of record NZ_JAOZYC010000149.1, read on the forward strand.
CGCTACTGCTCGGCGAGCGCCCGCAGCCGACTCAGCGCCCGGTGCTGCGCGACGCGCACGGCGCCGGGTGACATGCCCAACATCTGCCCGGTCTCCTCGGCGGTGAGCCCGACGGCGATGCGCAGCAGGAGCAGCTCCCGCTGGTTCTGCGGAAGGTTGGCGAGCAGCTTCTTCGCCCACGCGGCGTCGCTGTTCAACAGCGCCCGCTCCTCCGGACCGAGGGAGTCGTCCGGCCGCTCCGGCATCTCGTCGGACGGCACGGCCGTGGATCCGGGCCCGCGCATGGCCGCCCGCTGGAGATCGGCGACCTTGTGCGCGGCGATGGCGAAGACGAACGCCTCGAAGGGCCGCCCGGTGTCCTTGTAGCGCGGCAGCGCGAGCAGCACCGCGACGCAGACCTCCTGGGCGAGATCCTCCACGAAGTGCCGCGCGTCGCCCGGAAGCCGGGAAAGACGCGTGCGGCAGTAACGGATCGCGAGGGGATGGACATGCGCGAGCAGATCGTGCGTGGCCTGCTCGTCGCCGTCCACGGCGCGGCCGACGAGCGTACCGATGACCCCCTGGGGAGTCGCTGCCTCGTCGTCACGCATCGGTCCATGGTGCCCCGACACCTTCCGGTCCGTGACACCGTGCCCGTAGTTGTGCACCGAAGCGTTATGAGCAGGTGCGCCGGAACTCATCTCCTGCGCCCTCCCCTCTCGCTGACCCTGCTCGCCCGACTCGTCCCCGAGGAACTCCACACCCCCAAGGATGCGGCATCGCGCGCGAAGCGTCGAAAAGTCGCTGCGCGACGGGCCGGAGCGGCGTCCCTCACGGCCGGTCCACCGCGCCCCGGAGGGCGCGGGGGTGTGCCGATCAGCGGCTCGTCAGCGAACCAGACCCCAGCGGAAGCCGAGCGCCACGGCGTGCGCACGGTCCGAGGCGCCGAGCTTCTTGAACAGGCGACGCGCGTGCGTCTTGACCGTGTCCTCGGAGAGGAACAGCTCACGCCCGATCTCGGCATTGGACCGTCCGTGACTCATGCCCTCGAGCACCTGGATCTCGCGCGCGGTGAGCGTGGGGGCGGCCCCCATCTCGGCCGAGCGCAGTCTGCGCGGGGCGAGCCGCCAGGTCGGGTCGGCGAGCGCCTGCGTCACCGTGGCCCGCAGCTCGGCGCGCGAGGCGTCCTTGTGCAGATACCCGCGGGCGCCGGCGGCGACCGCGAGGGCCACGCCGTCCAGATCCTCGGCCACGGTGAGCATGATGATGCGCGCACCGGGATCGGCGGAGAGCAGCCGCCGCACTGTCTCGACGCCGCCCAGACCGGGCATGCGTACGTCCATCAAAATCAGGTCCGAGCGGTCGGCGCCCCAGCGGCGGAGTACTTCCTCGCCGTTGGCCGCGGTCGTCACGCGCTCGACGCCGGGCACGGTCGCGACCGCGCGGCGCAGCGCCTCTCGGGCAAGCGGGGAGTCGTCGCAGACGAGGACGGATGTCATGACCGTCCTCCGCAGCTGATGCGCGTCACCTTGAGCCTCCAGGCTGTGTACGAATCGTCACCTGTGCGGTCGACACTCAACAAGGCAATCGGACACCTGCCCGAGCGCTTGTTCATTCAACCGCCTCCGCACTTCTCAACGACGGTCACTCGAAAGAGTTACGGGTCGGACGACCTCCTTCGGCACTCTACGTGAGGGCGCGAACACGGTGCGGACAGCGCGACATACCCACAACGTTTCATCACAAGCTATGCCCCATTTGGAAGGTTTTCCTTCCTTTTACTGGTGTCTGTAGCTAGATTCGCAATGAGTCATATTTTCATCTCCTTAGACAGTAGATGTACGGTCATGGGCACCGTATCCGCGTCTGAACGGCTACAAGGGGACACAGCAATGGCAGATTTCTCCCGCCTTCCCGGACCGAACGCCGATCTGTGGGACTGGCAGCTCCTCGCGGCCTGCCGCGGGGTGGACAGCTCGCTCTTCTTCCACCCGGAGGGCGAACGCGGGGCGGCACGCAGCGCCCGCGAGAACTCGGCCAAGGAGGTCTGCATGAGGTGCCCGGTGCGCGCGGAGTGCGCTGCTCACGCCCTACAGGTGCGCGAGCCGTACGGCGTGTGGGGCGGCCTCACAGAGGATGAGCGCGAAGAGCTGATGGGGCGGGCCCGCAATCGGCTCGTCACGGCGTCGGCCCCGAGTGGAGGACAGGCCGCCACGAGCGGCGCACACAACTGAAGGAACGTTTCTGCACGCATCTGAACGACCTGCGGGGGCCGGCGCGCCGAGCCGCGCCCGCCTCCGCGTTCAGCGTGTCGCGGCCTTCGCGAGGTGGTCGAGGGTCGCGCCGACCGCGGGCACCTGGGCCAGATCGGGCAGGGTGAGTGCGACGATCTCGCGGCGCACGGCGGGCTCGACGGTTACTGTGCGTGCACCCTTGGGGCGAACAGACTCGATGGCCAGTTCGGGGAGGACCGCCACGCCGAGCCCGGCACTCACGAGCCCGACCACCGCCGGATAGTCGTCCGTCGCGAAGTCGATGCGCGGCGCGAACCCCGCGCCCCTGCACACCTCGACCAGCTGGCGGCGGCAGCGCGGGCAGCCCGCGATCCACGGCTCGTCCGCGAACGCGTCGATGGTGACCGAGCCGGCTCCGGCCAGCGCGTGTCCCTCGGGGACGAGGCCCACGAGCCGGTCCGCGAACAGCGTCCGCACGACGAGGTCGTCCCAGTCCTCGCCGGCGTGCGCCCCCTCGTACCGGAACGCGAGCGCGACGTCGCAGTCTCCTTCGCGCAGCATCTCCACGGAGCGGGGCGGCTCGGCCTCGACCAACGACACGCGCGTACCGGGGTGCTCGGCGCGCAGGGCGGCGAGGGCGGTGGGGACGAGCGTCGAGCTGCCGCTCGGGAACGAGACCAGCCGGACCCGACCGGCCCGCAGGCCCGCGATCGCGGCGATCTCCTCCTCGGCGGCGGTGAGCCCGGCGAGGATGCCCGACGCGTGCCGCACGAGGGCCTCGCCGGCCTGCGTCAGGCGCATCTCGCGGCCGGTGCGGATGAGCAGCGGGGTGCCGGCCGAGGACTCCAGGGCCTTCATCTGCTGGCTCACGGCGGGCTGGGTGCAGCCCAGCTCGCGGGCCGCCGCGGAGAAGGAGCCGGTGGCGGCGACGGCGCGCAGGACACGGAGATGACGGGCCTCGATCACCCCTCAAGCATAAGCGACTCTTAGGGAGAGTGCCGAATAATGCGTGGCGGCTTTGGGTGCCGGTCCCGTAGCGTTCCGCGCATGAAGCTTCTGTCGCTGAATCTGGGGCGGCCCGAGCCCGCCGAGTACACGGACCAGCCCGAGGGCGTCACGGGCATCGACAAGCGACCGGTCACAGGACCCGTGCGGGTATCGGCGCCCGGCACCAAGGGGACCGGCGCGAGCGGGCTCGCCGGGGACGCGGTGTGCGACCTGCGGCACCACGGCGGGGACCACCAGGCCGTGTACGCGTACGCGCGTGAGGACCTGGACGCGTGGAGCAAGGAGCTGGGCCGTTCGCTGCCCAGCGGCACGTTTGGCGAGAACCTCACGACGGAGGGGGTCGACGTATCGGGCGCGCGGATCGGCGAGCGCTGGCGCGTCGGCCCCGAAGTCCTCCTGGAGGTCACCTCGGGTCGCATCCCGTGCCGGACGTTCCAGGGGCACCTGGGCGAGCGGGGCTGGGTCAAGCGGTTCACGCAGGAGGGGACGCCGGGGGCGTATCTCCGGGTGATCGAACCGGGCGAGATCCGGGCGGGCGATCCCATCGAGATCGTGCACCGGCCGGACCACGAGGTGACGGTGGCGCTTCAGTTCCGGGCGGTGACGACGGAGCGGACGTTGCTGCCGCGGCTGCTGGCCGCCGGGGACGCGTTGCATCCCGAGGCGCGGCGCTCCGCGCGGGAGTACGTGGAGAAGTACGGCTCGTAGTGGCTCCCGGGCCGACCCCCGGGAAAACCCTTGCTGGGTATGAGGGTTGAGGTCGGGGACGGTTCGGGGGCCGTCCCCGATGTGGGGCCCCACGGGTCGGCGGGACGCTCGGTGCATGACCTCGAAACCCCGCAAGTCCCGCCTGAAGCGCGTCCTCGTCGTGCTCGGCTCGGTCGTTGCCGTCCTCGCCCTCGCGATCGGCGGCGGAGCCCTGTGGCTGTGGAGCGGAGCGAAGGTGAGCACCGCGGGCACGGGCGAGTTCCGCAACAAGCTGTCCGTGCCGCCGCTCGCCGCGTCGCACGTCGACGAGAAGACCGGGCGCCGCGTCTTCGACCTGCGGATGCAGAGCGGGGAGACGGAGTTCAGGCCCGGACAGAAGACACCGACCTGGGGCTTCGACGGCAGCTATCTCGGGCCGACGCTGCGCGCGAAGCGCGGCGAGAAGGTCGAGGTGCGGATCCGCAACGGGCTCGACGAGGCGTCCACCGTGCACTGGCACGGCATGCATCTGCCCGCCCGGATGGACGGCGGCCCGCACCAGATGGTCGCGCCGGGCAAGAACTGGGCACCGCACTGGACCGTCGACCAGCCCGCCGCCACCCTCTGGTACCACCCGCATCCGCACGGGGAGACCGAGCAGCATGTACGGCGCGGCCTGGCCGGGATGTTCCTGGTCGACGACGACCGGAGCGAAAGGCTCGCACTGCCGAAGCGGTACGGGGTCGACGATCTACCGGTGATCGTGCAGGACGTGCGGTTCGACGGGGCCGAGCTCGACTCCGGGCACAAGATGATGCAGGACGTGGGCTTCCTCGGTGACCGCACGATGGTCAACGGCACCCTCGACCCGTACAAGATCGTGCACGACGAGCGCGTACGGCTGCGGCTGCTGAACGCCTCGACCGCGCGGACGTACGACTTCGGCTTCACCGACGGGCAGAAGTTCGCGCTCGTCGGGACGGACGGCGGGCTGCTCGACCGTCCTGCCACGATGGACCGGATCCAGCTGTCGCCGGGCGAGCGGGCCGAGGTCGTCGTACGGATGAAGCCCGGGGAGCGGAGCGTGCTGCGCAGCTATCCGCAGGACAATTACGGGAGTTCCTGGCATCGCCGGTTCAGCGGCGGGGACGACACGTTCGACGTGCTGCAGCTGCGGGCAGCGGACCGGCTGCGCCCCTCCCCCGCCGTCCCGTCCCGGCTGGGCGAGTTGGAGCTCCCCGCTCCCGGGAACGCCGTGCGCGCACGGCACTTCGACCTGAAGATAAGCGGGATCAACGGGCGCAAGATGGCGATGGGCCGCGTCGACGAGACGGTCACCCGGGGCACCACCGAGGTGTGGACGGTGCGCAACGGCAACGGGATGCCGCACAACTTCCATATCCACGACGTGCAGTTCAGGGTGGTGTCGGTGAACGGGGAGCGGCCGCCCGCCCAGTTGCGCGGTCGCAAGGACACGGTGTTCATACCGAGCGGCACGACGATGAAGCTGGCGCTGCGGTTCGACGGCGGCCCCGAGTTCGCCGACCCGCGGACCCCTTACATGTTCCACTGCCATCTGCTCTCCCACGAGGACCAGGGCATGATGGGCCAGTTCGTGGTGGTCGACAAGGGGCAGCGGGCGGCCGCGAAGGACCCCGGTGATCACGAGCACCACTGAACCGTCATTAACCTTGGCGTATGACTACCGCCCTGATCACCGGATCCACCGCGGGCATCGGCGCCGCTTTCGCACGGCAGCTCGCCGCCGACGGACACAACCTGGTGCTCGTCGCGCGCGACACCAAGCGGCTGCACGAGCAGGCGACAGAACTGCACGACCGGCACGGCATCGAGGCCGAGGTGCTCACCGCCGACCTGGCCACGGACGACGGAATCGCGGCGGTCGAGGCGCGGCTGACGGACCGTAGGGCGGCGGTCGACCTGCTCGTGAACAACGCGGGGTTCGGCAACAAGGGGCACTACCTGGAAGTCCCGATGGCCGACGAGCTGACGATGCTGAAGGTGCACTGCGAGGCGGTGCTGCGGCTGACGTCGGCGGCCACGGGGGCGATGCGCGAGCGGGGCCGCGGCGGTGTCGTGAACGTGGCGTCGGTGGCGGCCTTCGTGCCCCGCGGCACGTACGGCGCCTCGAAGGCGTGGGTCGTGCAGTTCACGCAGGGCGCGGCGAAGGACCTCGCGGGCAGCGGGGTGCGGCTGATGGCGCTGTGCCCCGGCTTCGTCCGTACGGAGTTCCACGAGCGCGCCGGCATGGGCACGGGCAACATCCCGAAGTGGATGTGGCTCGACGCGGACAAGTTGGTGGCGGCGGCGCTCGCGGACCTCGCCCGCGGCAAGTCCCTGTCGATCCCGGACCCCCGGTACAAGGCTCTGATGGGCGTGGTGAAGGTGACGCCGCGAGCCATCCTGGGCGGCATCACGTCCCGGACGGGCCGCAAGTACGGCCCCCAGTAACGGTCGTCCGTCCCCACGCCACGGGGCTCCGCCCCGGACCCCGCTGCTCAATCGCCGCAGGGGCTTGATTTACCGGCACCGCCCGATGCCCCACCGCCTTGGGCAATCTGCCGCCTTGGGCGGCAGGGTGGGCAAGGCGGCCCCCGGTGCAGCGCACCCATCACGACCGGCGCCGATCACGGAAAAGGCCGAGGCCCGGCTCCCGTGTCGTACGGGGGCCGGGCCTCGGTCGGGTCAAGCGGAGCGCAGCGGGTCAGTGCGAGTGACCGTGCCCGTGGCCACCGGCCTCGGGCTCCTCGTCGGCCGGCTTCTCGACGACCAGGGTCTCGGTCGTGAGCAGCAGGGACGCGATGGAGGCGGCGTTCTCCAGGGCGGAGCGCGTGACCTTGACCGGGTCGATGACGCCGGCCTTGACCAGGTCGACGTACTCTCCGGTCGCGGCGTTGTAGCCGTGGCCCTTGTCGAGCTCCTTGACCTTGGAGACGATCACGTAGCCCTCCTGGCCGGCGTTCTCGCCGATCCAGCGGAGCGGCTCGACGACGGCGCGGCGGACCACGGCGACACCGGTGGCCTCGTCGCCGACCTTGCCGAGCGAGTCGTCGAGGACCTTGGAGGCGTGCACCAGAGCGGAGCCACCACCGGAGACGATGCCCTCCTCGACCGCGGCGCGGGTCGCGGAGATGGCGTCCTCCAGACGGTGCTTCTTCTCCTTGAGCTCGACCTCGGTGGCCGCGCCGACGCGGATGACGCAGACGCCGCCGGCCAGCTTGGCCAGGCGCTCCTGCAGCTTCTCGCGGTCCCAGTCCGAGTCCGTGTTCTCGATCTCGGCCTTGATCTGGTTGACGCGGCCCTTGACGTCGTCGGACTTGCCGGCGCCGTCGACGATGGTCGTGTCGTCCTTGGTGATGGTCACGCGGCGCGCGGAACCGAGCACCTCGAGACCGGCCTGGTCGAGCTTGAGGCCGACCTCCTCGGCGATGACGGTGGCACCGGTGAGGGTGGCCATGTCCTGCAGCATCGCCTTGCGGCGGTCACCGAAGCCGGGGGCCTTCACGGCGACGGCGTTGAACGTGCCGCGGATCTTGTTCACGACCAGGGTCGACAGGGCCTCGCCCTCGACGTCCTCGGCGATGATCAGGAGCGGCTTGGAGCCACCGTTCTGGATGACCTTCTCCAGGAGCGGGAGCATGTCCTGGATCGAGCCGATCTTGCCCTGGTGGATCAGGATGTACGGGTCGTCGAGGACGGCCTCCATACGCTCCTGGTCGGTGACGAAGTACGGGGACAGGTAGCCCTTGTCGAAGGCCATGCCCTCGGTGAACTCAAGGTCCAGACCGAAGGTGTTGGACTCCTCGACGGTGATGACACCGTCCTTGCCGACCTTGTCCATCGCCTCGGCGATGAGCTCGCCGACCTGGTTGTCCTGGGCGGACAGACCGGCGACGGCCGCGATGTCGGACTTGTCGTCGATCGGGCGGGCGGTCGCGAGGAGATCCTCGGACACGGCCTTGACCGCGGCGTCGATGCCCTTCTTCAGGGCGGCCGGGGAGGCGCCGGCGGCAACGTTGCGCAGGCCTTCCTTGACCAGGGCCTGGGCGAGCACGGTGGCGGTGGTCGTACCGTCACCCGCGATGTCGTTGGTCTTGGTCGCCACCTCCTTCACCAGCTGCGCGCCGAGGTTCTCGTACGGGTCCTCGACCTCGACCTCACGGGCGATCGTGACGCCGTCGTTGGTGATGGTGGGAGCGCCGAACTTCTTGTCGATGACGACGTTGCGGCCCTTGGGGCCGATCGTCACCTTGACCGTGTCGGCAAGCTTGTTGACGCCGCGCTCGAGGGCGCGACGGGCGTCCTCGTCGAACTTCAGGATCTTCGCCATAGGAGCGGTTCAGCCCTCTCGAAAACTCGGGTTTAACGAACTGCGCCCCTCGCCGCCCGGCAATCAGCAGCGGGGTGACCAGGGGCGCAACTCAAAAGCAAAACTGGTGAAGCAGGTGAATTACTTCTCGACGATCGCGAGCACGTCGCGAGCCGAGAGGACGAGGTACTCGTCGCCGTTGTACTTCACCTCGGTGCCGCCGTACTTGCTGTACAGCACGACGTCGCCGACCTTGACGTCGAGCGGAAGGCGCTCGCCGTTCTCGAAGCGGCCCGGGCCCACGGCGAGGACAGCACCCTCCTGGGGCTTCTCCTTCGCGGTGTCCGGAATGACCAGGCCGGAGGCCGTGGTCTGCTCGGCATCGAGCGGCTGGACCACAATGCGGTCCTCGAGCGGCTTAATGGCAACCTTGGAGCTGGTGGTCGTCACGATCCGGTCTCCCCCTTCGGAGATCTACGGGGTTAACAGTCTGGGGTGGCGACCAGGTGGATCCGTCGTCGCGGGTGCCGGACCTGCCCGTCGCTGTTGGCACTCTCCACTGGTGAGTGCCAGAGCCGAGACTATGACTGCGATTAGCACTCGGTCAAGCGGACTGCTAATCGCCTCTCACAGATAGTCCTCCAGAGCAGCCACCTCGTACCCCTCGGCCTCGATGCGGCGCAGGAGATCCGGGGTCGTCCCCGCCCGGGCCCCGAGGATGTCGCCGGGCCGCAGCCGCCCCTCCGGCTCGCGCCACAGGACGATCGCGTCGACGCCGCACTCGGCCGCCGCCTGGAGCGTGTTCGCGTCGTACGCGCCCCGGGGCGGGTGGAACAGGCGCGGGGCCGCGCCGAAGCGGGCCTCGACGCGGTCGCGCTGGCCGCAGATCTCGGCGTGCTGCTCCACGTACCCGAGGCCCGGCAGGAGGGCACGCGTGAGGGTGCGGTTCTGCACGTGGGCGCCCAGGGCGCTCAGTTCGCCGAGGCGGCCCGCGCCCGCGCCCGCGAGGAACAGCGAGACCGGGAGGCGCCGGTCGCGGACCAGGTCGCGGAACCGGGGATCGAGCCCGGCCCCGTCCTCGTACGCGAGGAAGACCACCTTGTCGCGGGTGGCGACGCGGGAGACGACCGGCGGGACCGCCGCCTCCGCGCCCGCCGCCGGCCGCCGGGGCGGGGCGGCCTCCCGCGCGCACCCGGCGAGCAGGGCGGCGGCCAGGGCGCAGCCGAGCAGCCGTGCCCACTGCCCGCGCTGTGTCACAGGTAGTCCTCCAGGCGCGCCACCGAGTAGCCCCTGTCGGTGAGGTACTTCATGAGGTTCCGGATCATGTCGGGCATCGCGCCGTTCCAGTCCTTGCGGCCCCTGAAGTGCGTGAGCAGGATGTCGCCCGGATGGATGCCGCGGTCCCACTCGCGGTAGTCCATGCGGTCCACGAACGCCTCGGCGTTCCAGATCGGGGCGTACTCGATGCCGCAGGCCTTGGCCGCGCGCAGGGTGTCCTGGTTGTAGTCGCCGAAGGGCGGGCGGAAGAGCGTGGGCCGCTTGCCGTACTTCTTCTCGATGACGTCCTGCATCCCGCAGATCTCCCGCTTCTGCCGCACGTACGAAAGGCCGGGCAGGAACGGGTGGTGGAGCGTGTGGTTGTTGAGGGTGACGCCGCGGGCCTGCATCTCCTTGAAGTAGCCGTACTCCGGCCTGACCTCGGCGTCGGTCAGGAAGGCCGTGTACGGGATCCGCAGCTCGCTCATCATCTTCAGGAACCGCGGGTCCTTCTCGGCCCCGTCGTCGATGGTGAGGAAGACGACCTTGTCCTTGGTCGGGACCGTCGTGAACACGGGCGGCAGGCCGAGTTCCTTCTGGCCGTCGACCTCGAAGCCCGCCCGCGCCTCGATGACCGGCTTCCTCGCCGGAGGGCGCGGGGCGGTGAGCGGCACGTCGGCGAGGCCCCAGCGCTTGCTCGCCGCGACGAGCGCGGCCCGCTGGGTGCGCAGCTTCGTCGCGTACGAGTCGAGGGCCCGGGCGGGGGCGGCCTGGAGGCCCTTCCGCGCCTGTTGGCCGGGGGCCGGTCTCACCTGCTCGGCGTCGCCGCCGGCCGCGCATCCTGTGGCGAGGGCGGAGGCGGCGAGCAGCCCGCCCAGGAGGCGGACACCACGTCTCCTTCTGACCAACTTTCTGACGCTTTCTTCGTTTTGTCGTACTAGTTGCATGGCGCCGGATCCTGGCAGCTCATGGGCCCGTTCCGGAGCCGACACCGCCGCCTGGCGCGCACCGTCGCCCGCCTGGCCCACAATGGGCCGGGTGAGTTCCTCCCTTTCGCCCGCCGCCTTCTCATCCCTCCTGGCCCCCGAGGGCCTGGCCCTGCTCGACGAACTCCGCGATCACGATCCGGCCCAGGAGCTCGCGCTCGCCACGAAGCTGCGCCGCGACCACCCGGCCGAGCTCGTCTCGGCCGCGCTCGCCCAGGCGCGGCTGCGGCAGCGGGCGGTGGCGAAGTTCGGGGCCGAGGACGCGGCCCGGATGTACTTCACGGCGAACGGGGTCGAGCAGGCGACGCGGACGAGCGTGGCGGCGTACCGGGCCGGCGCCTTCGAACGGCTCGGCGTGCGCTCCGTGGCCGACCTGTGCTGCGGCATCGGCGGCGACGCGATCGCGCTCGCCCGCGCGGGGATCCGGGTCCTTGCCGTCGACCGGGACCCGCTGACGTGCGCGGTGGCGCGGGCGAACGCCGAGGCGCTCGGTCTCGCCGGGCTCATCGAGGTGCGCGAGGCGGACGTCACCGAGGTGGACACGTCCGCGTACGACGCCGTGTTCGTGGATCCGGCGCGGCGTGGCGGCCGGGGCCGCATCTTCGACCCCGAGGCCTACTCCCCTCCGCTGTCCTGGGCCGTTTCCGCCGCGCTCAAGGCGCCGCGCGCCGCGCTGAAGATCGCCCCCGGCATCCCGCACGAGGCGATCCCCGCGGAGGCCGACGCCGAGTGGATCTCGGACGGGGGCGATGTGAAGGAGGCCGTGCTGTGGTTCGGGACCGCACCCGGGCGGATGCGGGCGACGCTGCTGCCGGGGCCGCGGGCGCTGGTGAGCAAGGGGCTTCCCGATCCCGAAGTGCGGCCTGTCGGGCGGTACTTGTACGAGCCCGATGGCGCCGTCATCCGGGCGCACCTGGTCGCCGAGGTGGCCGAGGAGGTCGGCGGCGGTCTCATCGACGAGACGATCGCGTACGTGACGGCCGACGAGCTGCATCCCACGTCCTACGCCGCGGCGTACGAGATCACCGACCAACTCCCGTTCAACGTGAAGAAGTTGAAGGCGTTGCTGCGGCAGCGGGAGGTCGGTGTGCTGACGGTGAAGAAGCGGGGGTCGGCGGTCGAGCCGGAGGAGTTGCGGCGGAAGGTGATGCCGAAGCCCTTCGGGAAGCGGGCGGTGACGGTGATTCTGACCCGGGTGGCGGGTGCGCCCACGATGCTTGTCGGCGCCCCGGTGAGTTGACGCCTCGGGGCTCCGCCCCGGACCCCGCTGCTCAATCGCCGCAGGGGCTTGATGTGCCCACCCGCCTTGGGCGATCTGCCGCCTTGGGCGGCAGGGTGGGCAAGGCGGCCCCCGGTGCCGCGCACCGACACGACAGGCCGGGGCCCCGGGGAGGCTGAGCATGCCGTTCGACCACAACGACCACTACCACCCGCTGCTGCTGCGCCAGTTGCCCGTCGGCCGGAGGCGGCCGGGGGTGGGCCCCGCTACCGTGTCGCCGACGTCGCACGGGCCAGACGCTCACCCGCTTCCGCGAAGCGCTCGCGCCCGGTGGCAGGCTGCTCGTGCTCGGTTGCTACGACGGTGTGACGCCGTGGGACCTGGTCGCGTCCCCGGCGAACGCGGTGGCGCGGCTCGCCGTGTACGCGGGTGAGCGCGCCCGCGGCGCCGGCGCTCCCCCGCCGGAGCCGCCGGTGCGGCAGCCGGAGATGCGGCTTGCGGAGATCCGCCGGGAGGCGGCGCGGCTGCTGCCCGGCAGCGAGGTGCGTCAACTGCTGTTCTGGCGCTACCTGTTGACGTACACCGCGGACCGCTAGGCAGGACCTAGGCGGCCTCGAACCGCCACCGGTGGACCGTACGGGTCACCAACTCGTCGCCTGGTTCCGGGAGTTCGGGCAGCTTCGCGTCGTACTCCGCGTCCCACCACGTAATGACGAGGACCCGGTCCTGCGGGGCGCGGAACGTCTCGCGGCGTTCCGGCTCCCGCTCCAGGACCCGCGCCTTCGCCCAGGCCAGCAACTCCTCGCCGCGCCCCTCGACGGCGCGGGCCTCCCACATCAGCGCGACGGTCATGAGTACAGGTTCTCCTTGCTGACCTCGTGCACGTGGTCGTGATCGTGCCCCCCGTGGTGGCCGGGAACGTGCGGCTCCGTCACCGGGAGCGAGGAGTCCGCGGACAGGTCCCACGACGAGGGCAGCCGGTTCCGCGCCACCATCTCCGCGCCGAGCGCGGCGACCATCGCGCCGTTGTCCGTGCACAGCTTGGGGCGCGGCACCCGCAGCCGGATCCCGGCCCGCTCGCACCGCTCCTCGGCGAGGGCGCGCAGCCGCGAGTTGGCGGCGACGCCACCGCCGATCATGAGGTGGTCGACGCCCTGGTCCTTGCAGGCCCGCACGGCCTTGCGCGTCAGCACGTCCACCACGGCCTCCTGGAAGGACGCCGACACGTCGCGCACCGGCACGTCCTCGCCCGCCGCCCGCTTGGCCTCGATCCAGCGGGCCACGGCGGTCTTCAGGCCGGAGAAGGAGAAGTCGTACGCGGGGTCGCGCGGCCCGGTGAGCCCGCGCGGGAAGGCGATCGCGTTCGGGTCGCCCTCCTTCGCGTACCGGTCGATGACGGGCCCGCCCGGGAAGCCGAGGTTCAGCACCCGGGCGATCTTGTCGAAGGCCTCGCCGGCGGCGTCGTCGATGGTGGCGCCGAGGGGACGCACGTCGGACGTGATGTCGGTGGAGAGGAGGAGCGACGAGTGCCCGCCCGACACCAGCAGCGCCATCGTCGGCTCGGGCAGCGTGCCGTGCTCCAGCTGGTCGACGCAGATGTGCGAGGCGAGGTGGTTGACGCCGTAGAGCGGCTTGTCGAGCGCGTACGCGTACGCCTTGGCGGCCGACACCCCGACCAAGAGGGCGCCCGCGAGGCCAGGACCGGCGGTGACGGAGATGCCGTCGAGGTCCTTCGCCGTGACGCCCGCGTCCTTCAGGGCGCGCTGGATCGTGGGGACCATCGCCTCCAGGTGCGCGCGGGAGGCGACCTCGGGGACGACGCCGCCGAAGCGGGCGTGTTCGTCGACGCTGGAGGCGACGGCGTCGGCGAGCAGGGTGGTGCCGCGGACGATGCCGACGCCGGTCTCGTCGCAGGAGGTCTCGATGCCGAGGACGAGCGGTTCGTCAGCCATGGTTCTTCTCTTCACTCACGGTATGGGTGTCCAGGCGCATCACGAGCGCATCTACGTTGCCGGGCTGGTAGTAGCCGCGCCGGAAGCCGATCGGCTCGAAGCCGAAGCGCTCGTACAGCTTCTGCGCCCGCGTGTTGTCGACGCGCACTTCGAGCATCACCTGGTCGACCTCGAAGGCGGTGGCGTGCCGCAGGAGTTCGGTGAGCAGCCGGGCGCCGAGCCCGGTGCCCCAGTGGTCGCGGGCGGCGGCGATGGTCTGGATGTCGGCGCCCTCGGCGGAGCCGCCGTCGGACTCGGTGCCGGAGATGGCGACGCCCCCGTACCCGACGAGCTTCTCGCCCTCGTACGCGACCACGTAGCGCCGCGTGGAACCGACGCCGCGGGCGTGCGCGAGCTCGGACCAGAACATGCCGCGCGACCAGGCGTCGTCCGGGAAGAGGTCCTTCTCCAGGGCGAGCACGGGATCGATGTCCCACCAGCGCATCTCGCGCAGCGATACGTCCACGGCTGTCACTTGGGGGTGACCACCTTGTAGTTCTTGGGGACCTGCGCGTCGGGGCGGCGCAGGTAGAGGGGGCGCGGTTCGAGGAGTTCCTCGCCCGCGGCCAGCTTCTCGGCGGCGAGCGCTGCGAGGGCGGCGGCCGACACGTTCTCGGGCCCGCGCGCGTCCAGGAAGGTGTCCGGGTAGAGCCGCGCCCCGGCGCCGATGGCGGGCAGGCCCTCCACGAGGGAGGCGATGTCCGCGGGCCGGTCGACGGCGGCCTCGGTGACCCGGGTCCGCGCGTCCTCGTAGCGCGCCCAGTACACCTCCTTGCGCCGCGCGTCGGTGGCGACGACGAAGGGCCCCGCCCCGTCCAAGGCGTCCCGCGCCTCGTACGCGAGGGCGTCGAGCGTGCACACGCCGTGCACCGGCACGCCGAGCGCGAGCCCGAACGTGTCGGCGGTCATCAGGCCGACACGCAGGCCGGTGTACGGTCCCGGGCCCACGCCCACGACGATCCCGGTGACGGCGTCGAGCCGCAGGCCGGCCTCGGTGAGCACCCGGTCGACGGCGGGCAGCAGCAGTTCCCCGTGTCTACGAGCGTCCACCTGACTCGACTCGGCTACGACGGAGGTCCCGTCGTGCAGGGCGACGGTGACGGCGGGGGTGGCGGTATCCAGCGCGAGCAACAGCACGCGAACAGCCTACGACCACCGGAAGGCGGACACGTCCGTACTTCCCGCAAGGCCGGGCCGCGGGGCCTCGACTGCTACCGTCACCCAGAGGTTCGTACTTGAGAGGCAGGCACCTGGTGGCACGGAGCAGCACCGGATTCGTGACCGCGCTCACGGCGGGATCACTCGTCGTGGTCGGCTTCCTCGCCTACCAGGCGTCGGCGAGCGCGCCCGCCGATCTCGCCGAGAAGAAGGAGGGCTCCTCGCCCTCCGCCTCGGCGTCGAAGACACCCAAGAAGAAGACGGACCCGAAGGCGCTGCCCGCGGGCTCCGGTAAGGGCGAGCGTGTCGTGTACGCGCTGGGCGAGGACCGGGTCTGGCTGGTCGGCGCGGGCAACAAGACGGAGTCGACGTTCCGGGTGACGCCCGGCACGGTGGACCCGGCGCCCGGCTCGTACGCGGTGACCTCCCGCTCCGGCTCCGTCACCGGCACCGACGGCGTCCCGATCGAGCACGTGGTCCGCTTCGCCACCACGAACGGCGTGGCGGTCGGCTTCAGCGCCGCGGTCAACGGTTCGACGGCCGCCCCCGACCCCGGCAAGCAGACCGGCGGCATCCGCGAGTCCCGCAAGGACGCCGACGAGATGTGGCAGTTCGCGACGATCGGCGCCAAGGTCGTCGTCGTCAAGTAGTCGGTATCTCAAGCCCCGCAGGGGGCACCTCCCAGCGTTAGCTGGGGGAGTTTGAGGCGCGGGGTCCGGGGCAGCGCCCCGAGTCGTCAACCCCGTCGCGCCGCAACGACGAATCGACCCGCCGCGGCGGATTCGGCGGCGTAGAAACAGCTCGCGCCGCCGCACACGACGCCAACAGATCCCGCATCGACACTGCGCGCACACCTTCACGTTCCGAAGTCGACATGAATGCCTCCTGGCGGCGGTCGAGGGGGCCTGGTTAGGTAGACCTAACCAGCACCGACCTCCATGTGAACACGCCGAAGGCACGCCGCGCAAGAATTTGCCGACGCCCTGTCGGGATACGTACGGGACGGGATACGTACGGGATGCGAGGGGTCAGCCCGCGAGCGACCCCAGGTCCGCCTCGGTCCACCGCTCGCCGATCCCGTTGAACGTCACGACCCGGACCTCGTCCGTGGTGTCGCCCGTGGCCCGGTCGATGATCACGTGAAGGCGGTCGTCGGACAGCTCCTCGACCTTGCCGTCGCCCCACTCCACGACGACCACCGAGTCCGGCAGGGACACGTCGAGGTCGAGGTCCTCCATCTCGTCGAGCCCGCCGCCGAGCCGGTACGCGTCGACGTGCACGAGGGCCGGCCCGTCACCGAGCGGCGGATGCACGCGGGCGATCACGAAGGTCGGCGAGGTCACCGCGCCGCGTACGCCCATGCCCGCGCCGAGCCCGCGGGTCATCGTCGTCTTGCCCGCGCCCAGCTCGCCGGTGAGCATCACGAGGTCGCCGGGGCGCAGCTGTTTGGCCAGGGCGAGCCCCAACTCCCGCATCTCGTCCGGGGAGTTGACGGTGACGGTGACCGTGCTGACGGGGGTGGCGGGCTCAGCCGCCGGGCTGTGCGGTGTTGCCGGTGTCTCCATAAATCCCCACGGTAGCGGCTGTCGGCACGGCTCCCGCACGCACCAAAAGGTCCGCGAGCCGGTCCGTCACGACCTCGGGGTGCTCCAGCATCACGAGGTGCCCGGCGTCCGGCACGAGCACGTACTCGGCGTCCGGCAGCTGCCCCGCGATCGTCTCGCTGTGGTCGCTCGGCGTGACCAGGTCGTGCTCCCCCGCGAGGACCAGCACGGGCAGGTCCGCGAAGTGCTCCAGGGCGTCCGCCTTGTCGTGCTCCTCGAACGCCGGGTAGAACTCGGCGACCACGTCGATCGGGGTCCCCTCGATCATCCGCTCGGCGAACCGGGCGACGGCGGGGTCGACGTCCCGCGAGGCGAACGAGTACCGCTTGATGATCCCGGCGAACAGGTCGGCCGTCGCGCGGCGCCCCTTCTCCACCAGTTCGGCGCGCTGCCCCAGCGCCTTCAGTACGCCGGGCAGCACCCGCCGCACCGCGTTCACCCCGGCCATCGGAAGCCCGTAGTTCACCTCGCCGAGCTTCCCCGACGACGTACCGATGAGGGCGACGCCCACGACCCGGTCCCGGATCAGCTCGGGACACCGGTCGGCGAGCGCCATCACGGTCATGCCGCCCATGGAGTGGCCGACGAGGACGAGCGGCCCCTCGGGCGCGGCCGCGTCGATGACGGCCGACAGGTCGCCGCCGAGCCGGTCGATGGAGACGGGCACCCCGTCCTCGACCTGCTCGACGCCCCGCCCCGAACGCCCGTGGCTGCGCTGGTCCCAGTACACGCAGCGGACGACGCCGCGCAGGGCCGCGCGCTGGAAGTGCCAGGAGTCCTGGCCCAGGCAGTAGCCGTGGCTGAAGACGACGGTGACGGGCGCCGGGGCCTTGCGGCCGAACAGGCGGCGTCTGCGCGGCGTCGTACCACCGGCCTCCGGGTCCGCCTCGTCGACCTCGTAGTACAGCTCCGTGCCGTCCTCCGCGTACGCCTTTCCCGGCAGGCCGCGCAGTGCTCCATAGGGCCCCGACGCGTCGAGGGCGAGCCGCGCCTTCTTGCGCATCCCGCGCCCCACGGTCAGCCGCTCGATGGCGACGCCCGCGGCTGCCCCGGC
This sequence comes from Streptomyces endophyticus, assembly GCF_035798155.1. Classification (NCBI taxonomy): domain Bacteria; kingdom Bacillati; phylum Actinomycetota; class Actinomycetes; order Kitasatosporales; family Streptomycetaceae; genus Streptomyces; species Streptomyces endophyticus. The sequence continues at coordinate 26,862 of NZ_JAOZYC010000149.1, forward strand.
CGCGACCACGCCTATGGCGGCGCCCGCGAGGCCGGCCCGCCGCCAGGTCCCCGACGCGGCCCTCTCCGCCGCTTCGACGACGGCCGCCGTGGCCGCTGCGCTGCTCTCGCTCACGTGCCGCTCCCTGCTCCGCGTCCTGCCTGCCGTCGGTGTCGGGTTACCCGTTCCGTTGCTGCTTCACATGGTGGCGGCTCGGACGGCCATGTCGGTGGACCTTCAAGCCGTGACGCCGGTCACGCGCGCGTGCTGCCGCCTTCTTCACCTACGTAGACGCGCGGTACGCGGGATCCGATGCGCGTGACGATCTCGTACGCGATGGTGCCCGACGCGACCGCCCAGTCCTCGGCGGTCGGCTCGCCGCCGTCACCGGGACCGAAGAGCACCGCCTCGTCCCCCGCGGTCGGCTCGTCGCCGCCGAGGTCGACGACGAACTGGTCCATGGCCACCCGGCCCGCGATCGTGCGCCGCTTGCCGCCGATCAGGAGCGGAGCCGTGCCGGACGCGTGCCGCGGGATGCCGTCCGCGTAGCCCAACGGGACGAGGCCGAGCGTCGTCTCGCCCGGTGTGACGTAGTGATGCCCGTAACTGACGCCGAGTCCACCCGGCGCGTGCTTCACGAGCGCGAGATTCGCCTTCAGCGTCATCACGGGGCGAAGACCGAAGTCGCCGGGCGCGCCGACCTCTGCGCTCGGCGAGATCCCGTACATCGCGATGCCGGGGCGCACGAGGTCGAAGTGCGTCTCGGGAAGGGTCAGCGTCCCCGGCGAGTTGGCGATGTGCCGGACCTCCGGGGTGACGCCCTCGCCCTCCGCGTACCCGACCATCTCCCGGAAGCCCGTCAGCTGGGCGGCGATGGACGGATGCCCCGGCTCGTCGGCGCACGCGAAGTGCGACCAGAGCCCGGTGACGTTCACGAACCCGGCCCGCTGCGCCTTCAGCGCCTCCCGCACGAGCTCGGGCCAGTCACCGGGCAGACACCCGTTCCGCCCGAGTCCGGTGTCGGCCTTGAGCTGGATACGGGCGACCCGGCCCATCGCGCGCGCGGCGTCGACGACCTCCCGCAACGCCCACATGCCACTCACCGACATGTCGAGATCGGCCTCGATGCCCTCCCGCCAGGGCCCGCCCGGCACCCACAGCCAGCACATGATGCGTCCCGGCAGCCCTGCGGCCCGCAGCTCCAGCGCCTCCTCGGCGGTGGCGGCCCCCAGCCACTCGGCCCCCGCCTCCTTGGCGGCCCGCGCGACCGGGAGCATGCCGTGCCCGTACGCGTCCGCCTTCACGACCGCCATGAACGCGGCCCCGGGCGCGTGCGCGCGCAGAGCCCTCACATTGGCCTTGAGCGCGGCCAGATCGATCTCGGCGCGGGCGCGGAGCGGGGCAGTCACGTTCTCGTTCATGGTGAGGTCAGTGTCTCAGAGGGGTCCGACACCCGATCCGTTGGCCAATCCGGCACAAAACACTTCAGCCGGGGCGGCGGCCCTGAGGGACACTCGATGGCATGCGACTCGCCCACGACGTAGAGACGGTCAGGTCCGCCGAGCGCGCCCTCATGGCGCGGCTGCCCGAGGGCGCGCTGATGCAACGCGCCGCGGCCGGCCTCGCCACCGCCTGCGCCGACCTGCTCGGCAAGGTGTACGGCTCCCGCGTCACCCTCCTCGTCGGCTCGGGGGACAACGGCGGCGACGCCCTGTACGCGGGCGCCCGCCTGGCACGGCGCGGCGCGGGCGTCACGGCGCTGCTGCTCTCCCCGGACCGGGCGCACGCCGGGGGCCTCGCGGCGCTGCGCGCGGCAGGCGGCACGGTCCTCGACGCGCAGGACAGGAACGCCACGGAGCGCGTGGGCCGCGCCGACCTCGTCGTCGACGGCATCGTGGGCATCGGCGGCAAGGGCGGCCTGCGCCCCCGCGCGGCCGAACTGGCCGACGCGGCACGGGGAACCGTCGTCGCCGTCGACCTCCCGAGCGGCGTGGACGCCGACACCGGCGAGGTGCGCGGCGCGGCGGTACGGGCGGACGCGACCGTCACCTTCGGAACGTACAAGCCGGGCCTCCTCATCGACCCGGCGCGGGAGTACGCGGGCGCCCTCCGCCTCGTCGACATCGGCCTCGAACTCGCCCCAGCCGAAACGGGGTTGGAGGCGCTCCAGTACGCGGACGTGGCGGCGCTGCTCCCCCGGCCGACCGGCGAGAGCGACAAGTACCGGCGCGGCGTCGTCGGCATCGTCGCGGGTTCGGCCCGCTACCCCGGCGCGGCGGTCCTGGCGGTGGCGGGCGCGCTGCACGGCGGGGCCGGCGCGGTGCGCTATGTGGGCCCGGCCGCGGACGCGGTGCTCGCCCGCTTCCCGGAGGCGCTCGTCTCGGCCGGGCCGCCGGCGAAGGCGGGGCGGGTCCAGTCGTGGGTGATCGGCCCCGGCCTCGGCGACGACCCCTCGGGCCTGCACGACGTCCTGGCCTCCGACGTCCCGGTCCTGATCGACGCGGACGGGCTGCGCCTCGCGGACCCGGCGACGGTCCGCGACCGCGCGGCGCCCACCGTACTGACCCCGCACGCCGGGGAGGCGGCCGCGCTCCTCGGCGTGACGCGCGAGCAGGTGGAGACCGAACGCCTGGCCTCCGTACGGGAGTTGGCGGCCCGCTATGACGCCACGGTCCTCCTGAAGGGCTCGACGACCCTGATCTCGCCGCCGGACGAGACCCGCCCGGCCCGCGTGAACCCCACCGGCAGCCCCTGGCTCGCCACGGCCGGCAGCGGCGACGTCCTCTCCGGACTGACCGGCTCCCTGCTCGCGGCGGGCCTCGCCCCGCTGGACGCGGCCTCGGTCGGCGCCCATCTGCACGGGCTCGCGGCGCGGCACGCGGCGGACGGGGCACCGATCTCGGCGCAGGACGTGGCGGGAGCGCTGCGGAGCGCCTGGCAGGACGTCACGGAAAACCTCTTCGCCTGACGCCTACCCCTTGCTACCGTCATCCACGGCCGTGCAGTCAGAGCTGGGAGGTGAGACCTGTGAACGCAGTCACCCATGGGTGCTCCCTCAGCTCGTCACGGTCCGGCGGCTGACAGCAGGTGTCGCCGGGAGCGCTCCAAGATCCTGAGATCGAGGGCCTCCCGAGAGGAGACACCGATGAATTCACACGCGCACACACGAAGCACCCGCCATCCCGATCCGGTCGTCGTCACCCGCGTAGCGGACCACCAGTGGCATGCCCTGGAGGACGACGAGGTGATCGGCCGCGGCCACGCCGCGCACCGGCCCGACGGCCGGCTCTTCATCAGCGTCGACGCCTGGCACGACACCGCGTTCGCGGCCCTGACCGAGACGCTGCTCGCGGACCTGCCGGGCCCGCTGCACACCGTCGTCGACGAGAACGACACCGAACTGACGTCGAAATGGCGGGAGTTCGGGTTCGCGGTCGGCCGCGGCGAGTGGGAGTACGCGGTGCCCACCGACCCCGCCGTCACGGGACTCGGCGCGGTGCGCCCGCCCACGGACGTCACCGTCGTCCCGGCCGGCGCGGCGGACGAGACGCGGTTGCGCGCCCTCGACCGTACGGTCCGGGCCGAGATCGGGGCCACGGTCGGCTGGCACACCATGCCGGCCGAGGTGCGGCCGCTGCCACCAGGGGTCACGGTCGTCGACCCGGCGAAGTACACCGTGGCCGAGGACCCGGACGGCGCCTACCTGGGCCTCCTGCGCCTGGCGACGGCCACCCGGCGCCCCCGTATCGGCCTGCTCGCGGTCCGTACCGACGCACGGCGCCGCGGCATCGCGCGGGCCCTCCTGGCCGACGTACTGAACACCCTGCACCGCTCCGGCGTGCGGACGGTGTCGGCCGAGGTGGACGAGGCGAACGGAGCGGCGAAGGGCCTCTTCGACGGCATCGGCGCGCGGCGCGTGAACCGCGCACTGGAGCTGGTCCGATGACCGGCGCCACGAAAGGCGCGAGAACTACATCAAGATCCTGCTGGCGGACCGGGTCCAGGTGGAGCTCACGCCGTACGACCTGACGCGGGGCCGGATCGTGTTCCGCCACCGGGCCTAGGGGCAGCGGCAGCGGTCCTACCCCTCGGCCACCACCACCGCGGACGCGACCCCCGCGTCATGGCTCAGCGACACATGGAACCCCCGCACGCCCAGCTCCGCCGCCCGCGCGGCCACCGTCCCGGTCACCCGGAGCCGCGGCTGCCCGCTCTCCTCGACCCACACCTCCGCGTCGGTCCAGCGCAGCCCGGCCGGCGCGCCGAGCGCCTTGGCGACGGCCTCCTTGGCCGCGAACCGGGCGGCGAGCGAGGCGACCCCGCGCCGCTCCCCGCTGGGCAGCAGCAGCTCGTCGTCCAGGAAGAGGCGCTCGGCCATGCTCGGCGTACGCTCCAGCGACGCCGCGAACCGCTCGATCTCGGCCACGTCGATACCGACCCCGATGATGCTCATGCAGCAGACCTTACGGTCGCCGGGCCCGGCATCCGGGCTCAGGCATCCGGCCTCAGGCGGTCCACCCTCGGTCGATCCGGTCCCGCGCGTCCCGCACGAGCGCCAGGTACTCGATCTCCTCGCAGCGCGGCTTGCTGCCGAGACGGTAGAAGTCGAGGCAGTCGTCCAGGTCCTCGCCGATGTCCTCGTCGGGCAGCTCCAGCGCGAGTTCACTGCGGACGTGACTCGCCCAGTCGTCCATGACATCGGCACCCGCCGACCTGCGACGGACAAAATTCGGCACACGAAGCGCGGCCATCATGCTTCCCCTCCCGCCCCGCGAACAGCGTCACGTCCCACGGGTGCACGGAATGTATCGCCACCTCCACGCAGGGGCCATACCTGCCCATACCTGTGGCGAACCTGTGACGAACGGGGTTCCCACATCCCCTGACGTGACACACCCCACCTGCCGCCGCGGGCCACACTGCCGTAACAATGGACTGTGATCTCTCCGGTCTCCGAGTCCAAGCCACAAGCGACCTCCCGGAGCACCCACCGGCAGAAGCCGGAGGTGACTCCCTACGTCGACCTCACCCGCACCGAATGGAGCGCACTGCGCGACAAGACCCCACTGCCGCTGACCGCGGACGAGCTGGAGCGGCTGCGCGGCCTGGGTGACGTGATCGACCTGGACGAGGTCCGCGACATCTATCTGCCGCTGTCCCGCCTGCTGAATCTGTACGTGGGCGCGACCGACGGCCTGCGCGGGGCGCTCAACACGTTCCTCGGCGAGACGAACAAGAAGGCCGCCCAGTCCGGCACGCCCTTCGTCATAGGAGTCGCGGGATCCGTGGCGGTCGGCAAGTCGACCGTCGCCCGCCTCCTCCAGGCCCTGCTCTCCCGCTGGCCCGAGCACCCGCGCGTCGAGCGGGTCACCACCGACGGGTTCCTGCTCCCCACCAAGGAGCTGGAGGCCCGCGGCCTGATGTCCCGCAAGGGCTTCCCCGAGTCGTACGACCGGCGCGCCCTGACCCGCTTCGTCGCCGACATCAAGGCGGGCAAGGACGAGGTGACCGCCCCGGTCTACTCGCACCTGATCTACGACATCGTGCCCGGCGAGAAGCTCGTCGTACGCCGCCCCGACATCCTCATCGTCGAGGGCCTGAACGTGCTGCAGCCCGCCCTGCCCGGCAAGGACGGCCGCACCCGCGTCGGTCTCGCCGACTACTTCGACTTCAGCGTGTACGTCGACGCGCGGGCCGAGGACATCGAGGCCTGGTACCTCAACCGCTTCCGCAAGCTGCGCGCGACGGCCTTCCAGGACCCGTCCTCGTACTTCAGGAAGTACACCCAGGTCTCCGAGGAGGAGGCCCTGGACTACGCGCGCAGCACCTGGCGCACCGTCAACAAGGTCAACCTGCTGGAGAACGTGGCCCCCACCCGCGGCCGCGCGGGACTCGTCATCCGCAAGGGCCCCGACCACAAGGTGCAGCGGCTGCGGCTGCGCAAGCTGTAGCGGCAGCTGTTAGAAAGACCCCATGCTGCATCTGCGCCTGATCACGCCTTCCGACACGACGGACGACGTGGTGCGCCTCATCGGGCGGACGACCGGCACCACACACCTGGTGGTACTTCCGGGCGCCGCCCGCAACCCGTCGGGCGATGTCGTCATGTGCGACGTCGCCCGCGAGGCCGGCGACGAACTCATCGGCGGCCTGCGGGAGTTGGGCATCGACCGGTCGGGCTCGATCTCCGTCGAGAACATCGACCTGTCACTGTCCCTGCGCGCCGACAAGGCCGAGGAGGACGCGCCGGGCGAGGGCGCGGACGCGGTCCTGTGGGAGCAGCTCTCGGACGCCACGCACGAGGAGTCCACGCTCACGATCACGTACGTGGCGTTCCTGGTCATCGCGACGATGATCGCGGCCTGCGGTGTCGTGCTCGACAACGCGATCCTGATCGTGGGCGCCATGGCGGTGGGCCCGGAGTTCGGCCCGCTCGCCGGGTTCTGTACGGCCCTGGTGCGCAAGTCACCGCGCCTGGCGTGGCGTTCCCTGGTCGCCCTGCTCGTCGGCTTCGCGGTGGCGATGGCGGTGACGGTGGGCTTCAGCTACTTCATGGACGCCGTGAACCTGTTCAGCGAGGGCCAGTTGGAGGCGGACCGGCCGAACACCGGGTTCATCTACGCGCCCGACTGGTTCTCGTTCGTGGTGGCCGTCCTCGCGGGCGCGGCCGGCACCCTGTCGCTCACCTCGGCGAAGTCCGGCGCCCTGGTGGGCGTCGCCATCTCGGTGACCACGGTCCCGGCGGCGGCGAACGCCGCGGTGGCGCTGAGCTACGGCGACGCGGGCCAGATGTGGGGCTCGACCCAGCAACTCCTGCTGAACCTGCTGGGAATCGTCCTGGCCGGTACGGTCACGCTCCTCGCCCAGAAGTACCTCTGGGCCAAGCAACGCGAACGCACCGCCAGAAAGCTCACGAAGAGCTAGACACTCCTAGCCGAGCGCCGACTTCACGACGTCGGCCAGGCGCTCCGCGACGGACCGGGCCTGCGCGATGTCCGCGGCCTCGACCATCACCCGCACCAGCGGCTCCGTACCCGACGAGCGCAGCAACACCCGCCCGGTCGCACCGAGTTCACGCTCCGCGTCCGCCACCGCCGACTGCAGCTCGGCGGACGTGGTGACGCGGGACTTGTCCACGTCCGGCACGTTGATGAGCACCTGCGGCAGCCGCTCCATGACGCTCGCCAGGTCCTTCAGCGTCCGCCCGGTCTGGGCGACACGCGCCGCGAGCAGCAGGCCCGTCAGCGTGCCGTCACCGGTCGTCGCGTGGTCGAGAACGATGACGTGCCCGGACTGCTCGCCGCCGAGCGCGAACCCGTTCTCCTTCATGTTCTCCAGGACGTACCGGTCGCCGACGCCGGTCTGTACGAGGTCGATGCCCTCGCGCTCCATCGCCAGCTTCAGGCCCAGGTTCGACATGACGGTCGCGACCAGCGTGTCGTCCCGCAGCACGCCGCGCGCCTTCATGTCGAGCGCGAGCACCGCCATGATCTGGTCGCCGTCGACCTCGGACCCGGTGTGGTCCACGGCCAGGCAGCGGTCCGCGTCCCCGTCGTGCGCGATGCCGAAGTCGGCCCCGTGCTCGATGACGGCGGCCTTCAGCAGGTCCAGGTGGGTCGAACCGCACCCGTCGTTGATGTTCAGCCCGTTGGGCTCGGCGCCGATCGTGACGACTTCGGCACCGACACGGGTGAAGGCCTCCGGGGAGACCCGCGAGGCCGCGCCGTGCGCCTCGTCGAGGACGACCTTCAGGCCTTCGAGCCGGTTCGGCAGCACGCCCACGAGATGCGCGATGTACTGGTCGAGGCCCTCGCCGTACGACTTCACACGGCCGACGCCCGCGCCCGTCGGGCGGTTCCACGGGGCACCGGTGCTGTGCCGCTCGTAGATCGCCTCGATGCGGTCCTCCAGGGCGTCGTCCAGCTTGTGGCCGCCGCGGGCGAGGAACTTGATGCCGTTGTCCGGCATGGCGTTGTGGCTCGCGGAGAGCATCACACCGAGGTCGGCGCCCAGCGCGCCCGTGAGGTAGGCGACCGCGGGCGTGGGCAGCACGCCCACACGCAGCACATCGACTCCGGCGCTGGCCAGGCCCGCGACGACCGCGGCCTCCAGAAACTCGCCCGAGGCGCGCGGATCACGGCCGACCACGGCCACCGGACGATGGCCCTCAAAACTGCCTGCCTCGCCCAGAACATGTGCCGCCGCGACCGACAGACCGAGCGCGAGCTCCGCCGTCAGATCCGCATTGGCGACGCCGCGCACGCCGTCCGTGCCGAAGAGTCGTCCCACCTTGATGTCCTCCGAACCAACACATCGTCATAAGCCGAACGCCCCGGCGGCACGATACGTGCCGCCGGGGCGAACGGGAAAACAAGCAGGCAGCGGAATTTAGCGCTTGCTGTACTGCGGGGCCTTGCGGGCCTTCTTGAGACCGGCCTTCTTGCGCTCGACCGCACGGTCGTCGCGACGGAGGTAGCCGGCCTTCTTGAGGGCGCCGCGGTTGTTGTCCGCGTCGGCCTCGTTCAGCGCGCGGGCCACGCCGAGGCGCAGGGCACCGGCCTGACCGGAGACGCCGCCACCCGAGATGCGGGCGATGACGTCGTAGCGGCCGTCGAGCTCGAGCACCTTGAAGGGCTCGTTGACTTCCTGCTGGTGCACCTTGTTCGGGAAGTAGTCCTCGAGCGTGCGCCCGTTGACCTTCCACTTGCCGGTGCCGGGCACGATGCGAACGCGCGCGATGGCGTTCTTGCGACGGCCCAGGCCGGCGGCCGGCTGCGGGTCACCGAAGCGGGCCGGGTTGGACTCCGAGGTGTACTCGCCCTCGACGGGCGCGTCGGACTCGGTGGTGTAGCTCTCGACGTCGGCGATCTCGGTCTCTTCGACCGGCGTCTCGGCAGTGGTCTCGGCCACGATTCTCCTCAGATTCTTTTCTGTCTTAGGGGGTGTGGCCGGAACTACTGCGCGACCTGAGTGATCTCGAACGGCACCGGCTGCTGGGCAGCGTGCGGGTGCGTGTCGCCCGAGTAGACCTTCAGCTTCGAGAGCATCTGACGGCCGAGCGTGTTCTTGGGGAGCATGCCCTTGATGGCCTTCTCGACGGCCTTCTCGGGGTTCTTCTCCAGAAGCTCGTCGTAACGGACGGAGCGCAGACCACCCGGGTAACCGGAGTGGCGGTACGCCATCTTCTGGGTCTTCTTGTTGCCGGACAGGTGAACCTTGTCGGCGTTGACGATGACGACGAAGTCGCCCATGTCCATGTGCGGGGCATAGGTCGGCTTGTGCTTGCCGCGCAGAAGGATGGCAGCGGTGGTCGCCAGACGGCCCAGGACGATGTCCTGAGCGTCAATGACGTGCCACTGGCGAGACACGTCGCCGGGCTTGGGGCTGTACGTACGCACGGTTCGTAGCCTTCGATTCTTCAGTGAATGGGGTCCTGACACACGGCACCACTGAAGCGACATGCAGCTGGGGCTCACAGTGCCGGGGACGCTGACCCGTATGCAAGCCACTGGTAACTGCTCCAGGGAACCTACGTAAGGGCCCTTCGCGTGAGAACGACCAAGCCGATACGTATAACAACGACCGAGACTACCTGCGCTGCCCTGTACGGGTCAAAACGCGGGGCCTCCGGAGCTCCCGGAGACCGGGTGTTCCGCTTCGTCGTGTGCCCTCCACGGTAACGCGCCGAAAGCCCTCACACCTCCACCACGGGACGAGGGCAATGCCACACCAGGCCTTACCTCTAAGATGCGCCCCATGAGTTTCGGGCAAGGGGGATCCCCGTGGGGGCCCAATGACGGCGGGTCGACCCCGGACTGGGCGTCGCTCGCGGAGGCATCAGAGGCACGCGCGCGCAAGAAGCGCTGGATGGTGATCAGCGGTGCGATCGTGGCCACGCTCGCCGTCGGCTCGGCGGTCGCGTGGGGCATCGTCTCGACGAACAAGAGCAACGAGAACGCGAACAAACCGGCCGACCAGCTGCCGAGCACGGCGGACATCCCCAGCGAGGGCAAGTCGGGAGGGCCGTCCTTCGACGCGACGACCCCGCCGCCCCCGCTCGACCCGAACGACTTCATCAACAGCGCCGCCAAGGACAGGGCCCCGCTCAACGCGGACAGCCTCTTCCCCGGCAAGCAGTTCACCGCCGGCGACCGGGTCTACACGAAGGGCGCCACGGCCCGCACCACCAACTGCTCGTCGGTCGCGACGAAGGGCCTGCAAGGCCTGCTGAGCAGCAACAACTGTGCCCAGGTGATCCGCGCCACGTACTACAAGGGCGATTCCGCGGTCACCATTGGCGTCGCGGTCTTCAAGACGAGGGCGCAGGCGGCGAAGGCCAAGGACCAGTACAACTTCGACGGCACGGTCGTCTCGCTGCCGGGCTCCGGCGTGCCCACGTTCTGCCGCACCACGAGGTGCCGCATGACGGCGAACTCGGTGGGCCGCTACACGTACTTCACCAACGGCGGCCTCACCAACGGCCAGGACGCCACGAAGAAGGACACCGTGATGTTCTCCCTCGGCGACGACCTCCAGGAATTCACGTTCCAGCAGATCAAGCGGCGCGGCGAGGTCCAGGCCTCCGCGGCGGCGACTTCGGGCTGACCGCAGGCCACCCGGGCGCCACCCTCAGCAACACCCGGCGCCCGGGAGCGTCCGCTTGTTGCGCGCCTCCTTGTTGCGCGCGGCGAGCAACTCGTCGGCGGGGTAACCGACTTCCTCCAGCGTCAGCCCGTGCGGCCGCACCACGTGCACGGCGGAGTCCCGCACGCCCGCGGCGAGCACCTTGCCCGGCCAGTCGGCCGGCCGGTGCCCGTCGCCCACGAACAGCAGCGCCCCGATCAGGGACCGCACCATGTTGTGGCAGAAGGCATCGGCCCGCACGGTCGCGGTGACGATCCCGTCGTCACCGCGCACGAGGCTGAGCCCCTGCAGCGTACGAATGGTCGTCGCGCCCTCACGCCGCTTGCAGTAGGCGGCGAAGTCGTGCTCGCCGAGCAGCCGCTCCGCGGCCTCGTTCATGGCGTCGACGTCCAACGGCCAGTCGTGCCACAGCACATGGCCCCGCAGCAGCGGATCGACGCCGCCCGGCTGATCCGTCACCCGGTACGCGTACCGCCGCCAGATCGCCGAGAACCGCGCGTTGAAGCCGCTGGGCGCCTCGGCCACCGACCACACCCGCACATCCCTCGGCAGCCGCCCCGCGAGCCGCTTCAGCAGCTTCTCCCGGTGCTCGCCCCACAGCTCCACCGGCAGGTCCACGTGCGCGACCTGGCCCCGCGCGTGCACCCCCGCGTCGGTCCGCCCGGCGACCGTCAGGTCGTACGTCCGCGAGGACCGCGTCACCGTACGCAGCGCGTCCTCGATCTCCCCCTGCACGGTCCGCCGCCCGGAGGCCTGCTTGGCCCAGCCGGAGAAGTCCTTGCCGTCGTAACTCACATCGAGCCGCAGCCGCACGAAGCCGTCGGCCACCTCATCACTCACAACAAACAGTCCTTAGGGAGAAACGGAAAGCGGGCCCGCCCCGGAAGGGCGGACCCGCTCACACACAAGGCGTCAGCCTCAGGCGTCCTTCGACTCCTCGGCAGCGGCCTCGGCCGGAGCCTCGGTCTGCGCCTCGGCGGCCTCGGCGTCCTTGGCGGAACGCTTGGTGGCGGCCTCGGCCTCACCGGTGGCCTGCTGCGCGACCGTCAGGGCCTCGACCAGCTCGATGACAGCCATGGGCGCGTTGTCGCCACGACGGTTACCGATCTTGGTGATACGGGTGTAACCACCCGGGCGGTTCTCGTAGCGCGGGCCGATCTCGGTGAAGAGCGTGTGGACGATGCTCTTGTCCGTGATGACCTGGAGCACCTGACGGCGGTTGTGCAGGTCGCCGTTCTTCGCCTTGGTGACCAGACGCTCCGCGTACGGACGCAGACGACGGGCCTTGGCCTCGGTCGTCGTGATCTTGCCGTGCTCGAAGAGCGACTTCGCGAGGTTCGCGAGGAGCAGCTTCTCGTGCGCAGCGCTGCCGCCCAGACGGGCACCCTTGGCGGGCTTCGGCATGATGTTTCTCCTAGGTGTCTGCCCTGGCCGTACTAGGTACCAAGGTCAGTATCCGAGCAGGCGGTCGCCTGTCGGAGATCCGGGGACGCACAAGGCGTCCCCGGAGGTAAGACCGATCAGTACTGCTCGGTCTCCACGAAACCCGCGTCCGCGTCGTCGTCGGCGCCGAAGGCGTCGGCGGCGGCGGTCGGGTCGAATCCGGGCGGGCTGTCCTTGAGGGCCAGGCCCATGCCGGCCAGCTTCGCCTTGACCTCGTCGATCGACTTCGCACCGAAGTTGCGGATGTCGAGCAGGTCGGCCTCGGAGCGGGCGACGAGCTCACCCACGGAGTGGATGCCCTCGCGCTTGAGGCAGTTGTACGACCGAACGGTGAGCTCGAGCTCCTCGATCGGCAGGGCGAGATCAGCGGCAAGAGCGGCGTCCGTGGGGGACGGGCCCATGTCGATGCCCTCGGCGTCGATGTTCAGCTCGCGGGCGAGACCGAACAGCTCGACCAGCGTCTTACCGGCGGAGGCCATGGCGTCACGGGGACGCATCGCCTGCTTGGTCTCGACGTCGACGATCAGCTTGTCGAAGTCGGTGCGCTGCTCGACACGCGTGGCCTCGACCTTGTACGTGACCTTGAGAACCGGCGAGTAGATCGAGTCGACCGGGATGCGCCCGATCTCCTGACCGACCTGCTTGTTCTGCACGGCGGAGACGTAGCCGCGACCGCGCTCGACGGTCAGCTCCATCTCCAGCTTGCCCTTGCCGTTGAGCGTGGCGAGGACGAGGTCGGGGTTGTGCACCTCGACACCGGCCGGGGGCGCGATGTCGGCGGCGGTGACCAGACCCGGGCCCTGCTTGCGCAGGTACATCACGACCGGCTCGTCGTGCTCCGAGGAGACGACCAGCTGCTTGATGTTCAGGATGAGGTCGGTGACGTCCTCCTTGACGCCCGGCACGGTGGTGAACTCGTGCAGGACACCGTCGATGCGGATGCTGGTGACAGCAGCGCCGGGGATCGACGAGAGGAGGGTGCGGCGGAGGGAGTTGCCGAGGGTGTAGCCGAAGCCCGGCTCCAGCGGCTCGATCACGAACCGGGAGCGGAATTCGTCGACGACCTCTTCGGTCAACGAGGGACGCTGAGCAATCAGCATGAAGTGAATCCTTCAGTCATGGGCACCCACTATTTGATGCCCTTGAGTACTACAAGGGTACGGGCGGCACGCCTCCGAGGAGCCGTACCGCCCGAAACCTAAGACAACCGTGCGTCAGACGCGGCGGCGCTTGGGCGGACGGCAGCCGTTGTGCGGCGTGGGCGTCACGTCCTGGATCGAGCCGACCTCGAGGCCAGTGGCCTGGAGGGAGCGGATCGCGGTCTCACGGCCGGAGCCGGGACCCTTGACGAAGACGTCGACCTTGCGCATGCCGTGCTCCTGCGCGCGACGGGCAGCCGACTCGGCGGCCATCTGCGCGGCGAACGGCGTGGACTTGCGCGAGCCCTTGAAGCCGACGTGGCCGGCGGAGGCCCACGAGATCACGTTGCCGGTCGGGTCCGTGATGGACACGATCGTGTTGTTGAACGTGCTCTTGATGTGCGCGTGGCCGTGAGCGACGTTCTTCTTTTCCTTGCGGCGCACCTTCTTGGCAGCGCCCTGACGACCCTTGGGGGGCATGTCGTTCTCCTACAGGGAGGTGGTCGGTCCTACAGCGAAGACCGCTTGTGAGCGTCCGCTGAGGACTACTTCTTGCCCGGCTTCTTCTTGCCGGCGATCGCGCGACGCGGGCCCTTGCGGGTACGCGCGTTCGTGCTGGTGCGCTGGCCGTGGACCGGCAGGCCGCGACGGTGGCGCAGACCCTGGTAGCAGCCGATCTCGACCTTGCGGCGGATGTCGGCCTGGATCTCGCGACGGAGGTCACCCTCGGTCTGGAAGGCCTGGTCCACGTACTCGCGGATCTTCACGAGGTCTTCCTCGGTGATGTCCCGAACGCGGACGTTACGGTCGACACCGACGGCGTCCAGCGTCTGCTGGGCGCGCGTGCGGCCAATGCCGAACACGTAGGTGAGGGCGACCTCAATGCGCTTCTCGCGCGGGAGGTCAACACCTTCAACGCGTGCCATTCATGGCTCCTGTTGATAGTTCGGAGGTCTGTAGCAGAACCACTCCCAGCCGCCGTCCTCTTCGGTTCAAAGAGTTGGTACGAACTGAGTCCTCGGCCTCCGACCGAAGGTGTCGCCACGACGAAATCGTCGCCGGCGGGCCCTGCATATGTACTCGATGTGCTGCGTCGCGCGAACTCTGCGAACGAACTGCAGTTAAAAGGGTCTGCGTCAGCCCTGGCGCTGCTTGTGGCGCGGGTTGTCGCAGATAACCATGACCCGACCGTGACGGCGGATCACCCTGCACTTGTCGCAGATCTTCTTGACGCTCGGCTTGACCTTCATGGGTGAGGTTCTCCGGGTCAGTTGCCGGCGGCCCGCAGAGGCGGGACTAGGGCAAGATCTACTTGTACCGGTAGACGATCCGGCCACGCGTCAGGTCGTACGGAGACAGCTCCACCACGACCCGGTCGTCAGGGAGGATGCGGATGTAGTGCATGCGCATCTTGCCACTGATGTGTGCCAGGACCTGGTGACCGTTCTGGAGCTCGACCTTGAACATGGCGTTCGGCAGAGACTCGACGACAGTGCCCTCGATCTCGATGGCACCTTGCTTCTTGGCCACGCTTCGCCCTTCGAATCGACTACCTTGATCGACTTTCGTGCCCGCATGGAGACATGCGCATACACGAGAGCCGACGAGTCAGTCTACGTCAGGACCCCCGGAAAGACGAATCTCGTGATTCTGCCCTACCCGGAAGATCAATAAGCACCCGACCCGCCTAAGGTCCTCGTCGCGGCGTTCTCAGCCCAACGGATCCGGCGCGGCCGACCCACTCCCGAACGCCGCCCTCGCGGGATCGGCGCCAGGGCGCCTCACAAGCTTCGAGCGGCTGCGCCGGCCTCCGGCCGACGGCCACAACCCAGGCCCGGTCTCAGCCCAGCGGATCCGGCGCCGCCGTCACGCCCAGCTCCGCGAGCTTCGCCTTGCCGCCGTCGGGTGATGTGAGGACCAGCGGGCCGTCCTCCGTGAGGGCCACGGAGTGCTCCCAGTGCGAGGACCAGGTCCCGTCCGTCGTGATGACGGTCCAGTCGTCCGCCAGCGTCTCCGTCCTCGGCGTACCGAGGGAGACCATCGGCTCGATCGCGAGGCAGAAGCCGGGGACCAGCTTCGGCCCCTTCCCCCGCCGCCGCTCGACGTAGTTCAGCAGGTGCGGGTCCATGTGCATCTCGGTCCCGATGCCGTGACCGCCGTAGTCCTCGACGATCCCGTACTTCCCGCCGCCCGGCTTCGGCTGCCGGCGGATGTACGTCTCGATGGCACGGGAGATGTCGACCAGCCGGTTACCGGACTTCATCGCGGCGAGCCCGGCCCACATCGACTCCTCCGTCACCCGCGACAGCTCGATCAGCTCAGCGGAGTGCCCGGACCCGACGAAGGCGGTGTACGCGGCGTCGCCGTGCCACCCGTCGACGATCGCACCGCAGTCGATCGAGATGATGTCGCCGTCCTCGAGGACGACCTCGTCGCTCGGGATGCCGTGCACCACGACCTCGTTCTTCGAGGTGCAGATGGTCGCGGGGAACCCCCCGTACCCGAGGAAGTTCGACTTCGCCCCGTGCTCGGCGAGCACCTTGCGGGCGACCTCGTCCAGATCCTTGGTGGTCGCGCCCGGCACGGCCGCCTCACGGGTCGCCGCGTGGATCGCCGCGACGACAAGCCCCGCCTCCCGCATCTTGCGAATCTGGTCGGGGGTCTTGATCTGCACCATGGGGGCCTGCGCTCTCCGTCATCCGGTACGAGGGTTACGTACGTCCAGTCCCGACCAACACTAAGGCCGCGATCCCCCCGACGGGGAACCGCGGCCTCAGGGCACGTAACACGGGAGCGCTCAGCGCTCCAGGGCCTCCATGGCCCGCGCCGTGACTTCCTCGACCTTGCCCAGGGCGGAGATCGTCACGACGAGCCCCTGCTCCCGGTAGTAGTCGATGATCGGCTCGGTCTGCGTGTGGTAGACCTCGAGCCGCTTGCGCACGGTCTCTTCCTTGTCGTCGTCACGCTGGTACAGCTCACCGCCGCAGGTGTCGCAGACACCCTCGGCCTTCGGCTGCTTGTACGTGACGTGGAAGACGTGTGCCGAGTCGTTACGGCAGATGCGGCGGCCGGCGATGCGCTTGACCACCTCGTCCTCGGGGACCTCCAGGTCGAGAACCGCGTCCAGCGTGACGTCGTCGGCCTTGAGGGCGACGTCGAGCGCCTCGGCCTGCGAGACGTTGCGCGGGAAGCCATCGAGCAGGAAGCCGTTCACGGCATCCGCCTGCTCCATGCGGTCCTTCGCCATCCCGATGGTGACCTCGTCAGGGACCAGCTGGCCGGCGTCCATGTAGGACTTGGCCTTCTTGCCCAGCTCCGTGCCCTGGCTGATGTTGGCACGGAAGAGGTCGCCCGTGGAGATGTGCGGAATCGACAGGTTCTTGGCCAGGAACGCGGCCTGCGTTCCCTTGCCAGCACCGGGCGGCCCGACGAGGACGATACGCATCAGCGGAGGAACCCTTCGTAATTGCGCTGCTGGAGCTGGCTCTCGATCTGCTTCACCGTCTCCAGGCCGACACCCACGATGATCAGGATGCTCGTGCCACCGAACGGGAAGTTCTGGTTTGCCCCGAAACCAACCAACGCCATCGTCGGCACGAGAGCGATCAGGCCCAAATACAGCGAACCCGGCCAGGTGATCCGGTTGAGCACGTACGAAAGGTACTCAGCGGTCGGTCGGCCAGCCCGGATGCCCGGGATGAAGCCACCATACTTCTTCATGTTGTCGGCGACTTCCTCGGGGTTGAACGAGATCGCCACGTAGAAGAAGGCGAAGAACACGATCAAGAGGAAGTACGTGACGAT
This sequence comes from Streptomyces endophyticus, assembly GCF_035798155.1. NCBI lineage: Bacteria > Bacillati > Actinomycetota > Actinomycetes > Kitasatosporales > Streptomycetaceae > Streptomyces > Streptomyces endophyticus. The sequence continues at coordinate 43,871 of NZ_JAOZYC010000149.1, forward strand.
GTAAATCGGGTGATTTCCCTTGGTCAGGTGGTCATCGATCCAGACCTTCCACTGCGAATCACCCCCGGCGAACTGGGCGACCAGTGCCGGAATGTAGAGCAGTGACGAGGCGAAGATGACCGGGATCACACCGGCCTGATTCACCTTCAGCGGAATGTACGTGGACGTACCGCCGTAGGAACGGCGGCCGATCATGCGCTTCGCGTACTGCACGGGGATACGGCGCTGAGCCTGCTCGACGAAGACCACCAGGGCGACCATGACCAGGCCGACGAGGATGACGGTGCCGAACTCGATCCAGCCGTCGGCCAGCGAGCCCTGCTTCTTGATGGCCCACAGGGCGGACGGGAAGGTGGCGGCGATCGAGATGAACATCAGGATCGACATGCCGTTGCCGATGCCGCGGTCGGTGATGAGCTCGCCGAGCCACATCATCACGCAGGTACCGGCGGTCATCACGAGGACCATCGTGACGGTCACGAAGATCGACTGGTCCGGCACGATCTCGCTGGCGACGGGGCAGCCCTGGAAGAGCGCACCGGTACGGGCGGTGGCGACGAGGCCCGTGCCCTGAAGAATGGCGAGCGCCACGGTCAGGTAACGCGTGTACTGCGTGATCTTCGCTGTGCCGGCCGAGCCCTCCTTCTTGAGGGCTTCCAGACGCGGGATCACCACGGTGAGCAGCTGCAGAATGATGCTCGCGGTGATGTACGGCATGATGCCGAGCGCGAAGACCGTGATCTGCAACAGCGCGCCACCGCTGAACATGTTGACCAGACCGAACAGGCCGGAGCTGGAGTTGGCGACGTCCATACACGTCTGGACGTTCGAGTAATCGACCCCTGGGATCGGCACATGCGCGCCGAGCCGGTAGATCACGACGATGCCCAGCGTGAAGAGCAGTTTCTTGCGCAGGTCGGGCGTCTTGAACGCCCGGGCGAACGCGGTGAGCACGGTGCCTCCTGCGACCCCCGCGCGCGTGCGTCAGAGGTGACGGTCTTGAGGATTCGACAAATACGTAAACGGTCTAACGGCCAAGAGTCGGGATAGGTGCCGGGGGCACACTAAGCCCGGAACTTAACAGCCGACGCCACCTTACCGGCGTAACTGCCCCCCTTGGAACGACCAACCGGGGATGCCCCATATGTGGGGCATCCCCGGTAGGGACGTTCACGTCATCGAGACGCCTGATGGACTCAGACGAGCTCGGTGACCGTACCGCCAGCGGCGGTGATCTTCTCCTTGGCGGAGCCGGAGACGGAATCGACCGTCACCTGCAGCGCCACGGTGATCTCGCCCTGGCCCAGGACCTTGACGAGGCTGTTCTTACGGACAGCACCCTTCTCCACCAGACCCTCGACGGTGACTTCGCCACCCTCGGGGTACAGCGAGGCGAGCTTGTCCAGGTTCACGACCTGGAACTCGACCTTGAAGGGGTTCCGGAAGCCCTTGAGCTTCGGGAGACGCATGTGGAGGGGCATCTGGCCACCCTCGAAGCGCTCCGGAACCTGGTAACGGGCCTTGGTGCCCTTGGTACCACGACCGGCCGTCTTACCCTTCGACGCCTCACCACGACCGACACGGGTCTTGGCGGTCTTGGCGCCGGGGGCCGGACGGAGGTTGTGGATCTTGAGCGGGTTGTTCTCCGCCATGATCAGACCTCCTCAACCGTCACGAGGTGGCGGACGGTCTGCACCATGCCGCGGAACTCGGGGCGGTCCTCCTTGACGACCTGCGTGTTGATCCCCTTGAGACCAAGGGAACGCAGGGTGTCACGGTGGTTCTGCTTGCTGCCGATGTACGACTTCGTCTGCGTGATCTTGAGCTGTGCCATTACGCAGCACCGGCCCCGGCACGCGCACGCAGCAGGGCCGCGGGAGCGACGTCCTCGAGGGGCAGACCACGGCGAGCCGCGATCTCCTCGGGACGCTGCAGACCACGCAGGGCCTCCACCGTGGCGTGCACGATGTTGATCGCGTTCGACGAACCGAGCGACTTCGACAGGATGTCGTGCACGCCCGCGCACTCGAGCACGGCACGCACCGGGCCACCGGCGATAACACCGGTACCGGGGGAAGCAGGCTTGAGCAGGACGACGCCCGCAGCCTTCTCGCCCGTGATCGGGTGCGGGATGGTGCCCTGGATACGGGGGACCTTGAAGAAGTGCTTCTTGGCCTCCTCAACACCCTTGGCGATGGCGGCCGGCACCTCCTTGGCCTTGCCGTAACCGACACCCACGGTGCCGTCACCGTCGCCCACTACGACGAGCGCAGTGAAGCTGAAGCGACGACCACCCTTCACAACCTTGGCGACGCGGTTGATCGCGACAACGCGCTCAACGTACGCGGTCTTCTCGGCGGCGTTGCCACCGTCGCGACCCTTCCGGTCCCGCCGCTCGCCGCCACCGGCACCGCCACCGCGGCGCTGGGGTCCAGCCATTGGAATTACCTCTCTCTGTTTCCGCTAGCTACGGAACCAGGACTCAGAACTTGAGTCCGGCTTCGCGGGCGGCGTCCGCCAGGGCAGCAATGCGCCCGGCGTACTGGTTACCACCACGGTCGAACACGACAGCCTCGACACCGGCGGCCTTGGCGCGCTCGGCGACCAGGGCGCCGACCGACTTGGCCTGCGCGGACTTGTCGCCCTCGCCGCCGCGGATCGACGTGTCCAGGGTCGACGCCGACGCGAGGGTGTGACCCTTAACGTCGTCGATGACCTGCGCCACGATGTTCCGGTTCGAGCGTGTCACGACCAGGCGCGGACGCTCGGCCGTACCCGACATGTTCTTGCGGATACGGATGTGGCGGCGCTTGATGGCCGCACGCTTGTAAGCGTCGCCCTTAGCGATCTTCTGACCGTATGCCATGGCTTACTTACCCGCCTTTCCGACCTTGCGGCGGATGACTTCGCCTTCGTACTTGACGCCCTTGGCCTTGTACGGGTCGGGCTTGCGCAGCTTGCGGATGTTGGCCGCAACCTCGCCGACCTTCTGCTTGTCGATGCCCTCGACCGAGAACTTGGTCGCCGATTCGACCTTGAAGGAGATGCCCTCGGGCGCCTCGATCAGGATCGGGTGGCTGTAGCCGAGCGAGAACTCCAGGTTGGAGCCCTTCGCCAGGACGCGGTAACCGACACCGCTGATTTCGAGCTTCTTCACGTAACCCGTGGTCACGCCGGTGATCATGTTCGCCACCAGCGTGCGGGACAGGCCGTGCAGGGCCTTGTTCTGACGCTCGTCGTTCGGGCGGGTGACGGCCAGAATGCCGTCCTCACCCTTGGCGATCTCGATCGGCGCCGCAACGGTGTGGCTCAGGGAACCCTTGGGGCCCTTCACCGCGACCGTCTGGCCGTCGATGGTGACGTCCACGCCGGCGGGAACCGTGATGGGGAGCTTGCCAATACGCGACATAGCTGTTTCCTCCGATTCCTTCCGCTACCAGACGTAGGCGAGGACTTCCCCACCCACGCCCTTCTTGCCTGCCTGCTGGCCGGTCAGGAGGCCGTGCGACGTGGAGATGACCGCCACGCCCAGGCCGCCGAGAACCTTCGGCAGGTTGGTGGACTTCGCGTAAACGCGCAGACCCGGCTTGGAGATGCGCTTGATGCCGGCGATCGAACGCTCACGGTTCGGGCCGAACTTCAGCTCCAGGACGAGGGACTTGCCGACCTCGGCGTCCTCGACCTTCCAGCCGGTGATGAAACCCTCCTGCTGGAGGATCTCGGCGATGTGCGACTTGATCTTGCTGTGCGGCATAGCCACGGTGTCGTGGTACGCCGAGTTCGCGTTCCGCAGACGCGTAAGCATGTCTGCGATCGGATCAGTCATGGTCATGAATTGGCCTTCGGCCTCTCTCGCCGGGGTTTCCTGTATGCGCCATCCCTCTCCCCACACAGGGGCGGGACGGGTGCGGCGCGGGGACCTACGGCGTAGTAAGTCGGTCAGGGCAGCAGAGCCCAACCACACAAGCCTAAGCCATGTGAGGCAGGTGCTCTGCCGACCCTCTACTTACCGAGAGATCCGGGCAATCCCAACTAAGGGACTACCAGGAGCTCTTGGTCACGCCCGGCAGCTCGCCACGGTGAGCCATCTCACGAAGGCACACGCGGCAGAGGCCGAACTTGCGGTACACGGAGTGCGGGCGGCCGCAGCGCTGGCAGCGCGTGTAGCCACGAACACCGAACTTCGGCTTACGAGCAGCCTTGGCAATAAGAGCCTTCTTCGCCATCTCGCTTACGCCTCCTTGAACGGGAAGCCGAGGTGACGCAGAAGGGCACGGCCCTCGTCGTCGTTGGTCGCCGTGGTGACCACGGTGATGTCCATACCCCGGACGCGGTCGATCTTGTCCTGGTCGATCTCGTGGAACATGACCTGCTCCGTGAGACCGAAGGTGTAGTTGCCACGGCCGTCGAACTGCTTGGGGGACAGACCACGGAAGTCGCGGATGCGCGGCAGCGCGAGCGACAGGGTGCGGTCCAGGAACTCCCACATGCGGTCGCCACGAAGCGTGACGTGGGCACCGATGGGCTGACCCTCACGCAGCTTGAACTGCGCGATGGACTTGCGAGCCTTGGTGATGGCCGGCTTCTGACCGGTGATCGTCGTCAGGTCACGGACGGCACCGTCCATGAGCTTCGAGTCACGGGCGGCGTCGCCGACACCCATGTTCACGACGACCTTCACGAGACCGGGAATCTGCATGACGTTCTCGTACGAGAACTCCTCCTGCAGCTTCGCCGTGATCTCCTCGCGGTACTTCGTCTTCAGACGCGGATTGGTGGTGGTAGTCATCAGATGTCCTCACCCGTCCGCTTGGCAACGCGGATCTTGTTGCCGTCCTCGTCGAAGCGGAAACCGACACGCGTGACGACCTTGTTGCCGTCCTTCTCAACGACCAGCTGGACGTTGGAGACGTGGACAGGCGCCTCGGTCGTGACGATGCCGCCGGCCTGCGAACCGCTGGCGGTGGGGCCGGCCTTCGTGTGCTTCTTGACCCGGTTGACACCCTCGACCAGGACACGGTCCTCGCGGGGGAAGGCCGCAATGACCTTGCCCTGCTTGCCGCGGTCCTTACCGGTGATGACCTGGACCAGGTCGCCCTTCTTGATCTTCATGCTTACAGCACCTCCGGCGCGAGCGAGATGATCTTCATGAACTTCTTCTCGCGCAGCTCACGGCCCACCGGGCCGAAGATACGGGTGCCGCGAGGGTCGCCGTCGTTCTTCAGAATGACGGCGGCGTTCTCGTCGAAGCGGATGTACGAGCCGTCCGGACGGCGGCGCTCCTTGACGGTGCGAACGATGACCGCCTTGACGACGTCACCCTTCTTCACGTTGCCACCGGGGATCGCGTCCTTGACGGTGGCAACGATGACGTCACCGATGCCCGCGTAGCGGCGACCCGAGCCACCGAGAACACGGATGGTGAGAATTTCCTTCGCACCCGTGTTGTCGGCGACGCGCAGTCGCGACTCCTGCTGGATCACGTCTATCTCCTGTTTGTCTGCCGGTTCCCGGCAGGGGCTTCTCTCTTACGAGAGGGCCCCTGCCGAGCCTGGCGGAACGAACTCTGAGGGATGCCTCAGAGAATTACTTGGCCTTCTCGAGGATCTCGACGATGCGCCAGCGCTTGCTCGCCGACAGCGGACGCGTCTCCATCAGGAGGACGCGGTCGCCGACGCCGGCAGCGTTCTGCTCGTCGTGCGCCTTGAGCTTGTTCGTACGGCGGATGACCTTGCCGTACAGCGCGTGCTTGACACGGTCCTCGACAGCGACGACGACGGTCTTGTCCATCTTGTCGCTGACAACAAGGCCCTCACGGGTCTTGCGGAAGCCGCGGGCGGCAGTCTCTTCAGTCACAGTCTTCTCGCTCATCAGGCGCTCTCCACCGTCTCGATGCCCAGCTCGCGCTCACGCATGAGGGTGTAGATCCGCGCGATGTCCTTGCGGACGGCCTTGAGCCGGCCGTGGTTCTCGAGCTGACCCGTCGCCGCCTGGAAGCGGAGGTTGAACAGCTCTTCCTTGGCCTCGCGGAGCTTGTTGAGGAGCTCCTCGTTGCCCAGCTCGCGCAGCTCAGACGCCTTGGTTCCGGCCGACATCACGCTTCACCTGCCTCGCGCTTGACGATCTTGCACTTCATCGGCAGCTTGTGAGCCGCACGAGTCAGCGCCTCGCGCGCGGTCTTCTCGTTGGGGTACGACAGCTCGAACATGACACGTCCGGGCTTGACGTTGGCGACCCACCACTCCGGGGAACCCTTACCGGAACCCATGCGGGTCTCGGCAGGCTTCTTGGTGAGGGGGCGGTCCGGGTAAATGTTGATCCAGACCTTGCCGCCACGCTTGATGTGACGCGTCATGGCGATACGAGCGGCCTCGATCTGACGGTTCGTCACGTACGCCGGGGTGAGGGCCTGGATGCCGTACTCACCGAACGCAACCTGCGTGCCACCCTTGGACATGCCGCTGCGCTTCGGGTGGTGCTGCTTGCGGTGCTTGACCCTACGGGGGATCAGCATTTCGGTCAGGCCTCCGTTCCGGTGCTCTCAGCCGGAGCGGCAGCGGCGGGCGCGTCGGCCTTGGGGGCCTCGGCGGCCGGAGCCTGCTGCTGCTGCGGCTTGCGACCGCGACCGCCACGCTCGCCGCCACGGCCACCACCACGGGCCGGGCGGTCGTTACCGCCACGGGCCGGACGGTTACCGGCGCGGGCCGCGGCGTTCTCGGCGCGAACCTCGGCGATGTTCTTGACGTCGCCCTTGTAGATCCAGACCTTCACGCCGATGCGGCCGAAGGTCGTCTTGGCCTCGAAGAAGCCGTAGTCCACGTTGGCGCGGAGCGTGTGCAGGGGCACGCGGCCCTCGCGGTAGAACTCCGAACGGGACATCTCGGCACCGCCGAGACGACCGCCACACTGGATCTTGATGCCCTTGGCGCCGGCCTTCATCGTGCCCTGCATGCTCTTACGCATGGCGCGACGGAAGGAGACGCGGGAGGACAGCTGCTCGGCAACGGCCTGAGCAACCAGCTGAGCGTCCGTCTCGGGGCTCTTGACCTCGAGGATGTTCAGCTGGACCTGCTTGCCCGTGAGCTTCTCGAGGTCACCGCGGATGCGGTCGGCCTCGGCGCCACGGCGGCCGATGACGATGCCGGGACGAGCGGTGTGGATGTCCACCCGCACGCGGTCACGGGTGCGCTCGATCTCAACCTTCGAGATGCCGGCGCGCTCCATGCCGGACGTCATCATCCGACGGATGGCGACGTCTTCCTTGACGTAGTCCTTGTACAGCTTGTCGGCGTACCAACGCGACTTGAAGTCGGTCGTGACACCGAGCCGGAACCCGTGCGGGTTTACCTTCTGGCCCATTACCGGGTTCCTTCCTTGCTGCTGACGACCACGGTGATGTGGCTGGTCCGCTTACGGATCCGGTAGGCCCGGCCCTGAGCACGCGGACGGAACCGCTTCAGGGTCGGACCCTCGTCCACGTACGCCTCGCTGATGACCAGCGAAGAGGCGTCAGGGTGGTCGTAGTTGTGCGCGGCGTTGGCGATGGCGCTGTCGAGCACCTTGCCCACCGGCTGGCTCGCGGCCTGCGGGGCGAATCGCAGGACCGCCTGAGCCTCCGTGGCATCCATGCCACGGATGAGGTCCACCACGCGGCGGGCCTTCATGGGCGTGACGCGGATGTACCGCGCCTGGGCCCTGGCTTCCATGGTTGTCCCTTCGGTGTTAGTCATAGTCGATTCCACCCCGCCTTAGCGGCGCTTCGACTTCCGGTCGTCCTTGACGTGACCCCGGAAGGTGCGCGTCGGCGAGAACTCGCCGAGCTTGTGGCCGACCATCGACTCGGTGACGAACACCGGGATGTGGGTCTTGCCGTTGTGCACCGCGATCGTGTGACCCAGCATGCTGGGAACGATCATCGAGCGGCGGGACCAGGTCTTGATGACGTTCTTGGAACCGGCTTCGTTCTGAGCGTCCACCTTCTTTACGAGGTGGCCGTCGACGAAGGGTCCCTTCTTGAGACTGCGCGGCATCTAAACCCGCTCCTAGCGCTTCTTGTTCGACTTGCGGCGGCGGACGATGTACTTGTTGCTCGCCTTGCTGCGATCACGAGTACGACCCTCCTTCTGGCCCCACGGCGAGACCGGGTGGCGACCACCGGAGGTCTTGCCTTCACCACCACCGTGCGGGTGGTCAACCGGGTTCATGACGACACCACGCACGGTCGGGCGGACGCCCTTCCAGCGCATGCGGCCGGCCTTGCCCCAGTTGATGTTGCTCTGCTCGGCGTTGCCGACCTCGCCGACGGTGGCGCGGCAGCGCACGTCGACCAGGCGGATCTCGCCGGAGGGCATACGAAGGTGGGCCATCGAGCCCTCCTTCGCGAGCAGCTGCACGGAGGCACCAGCGGAACGCGCGAACTTGGCGCCGCCACCGGGACGGAGCTCGATCGCGTGGATCGTGGTACCGACCGGGATGTTGCGGAGCGCCAGGTTGTTACCGGGCTTGATGTCGGCAGCGGGGCCGTTCTCCACCTTGGCGCCCTGCGCGAGACCGCGCGGGGCCAGGATGTAGCGCTTCTCGCCGTCCGCGTAGTGCAGAAGCGCGATGCGCGCAGTGCGGTTCGGGTCGTACTCGATGTGAGCGACCTTCGCCGGCACGCCGTCCTTGTCGTGACGACGGAAGTCGATCACGCGGAAGGCGCGCTTGTGTCCACCACCCTGGTGGCGAACAGTGATCCGACCGGCGTTGTTACGGCCGCCCTTGCTGTGCAGCGGGCGAACCAGCGACTTCTCCGGCGTGGACCGCGTTACCTCGACGAAGTCGGCGACGGAGGAGCCACGGCGGCCCGGCGTCGTCGGCTTGTACTTGCGGATTCCCATTTCTCAGTCCTCGTCCGATATTCGGACCAGGGTCTCCGTTAGGAGGCCTGGCCGAAGATGTCGATACGGTCGCCCTCAGCGAGGGTCACGATGGCGCGCTTGGTGTCGGCACGCTTGCCGAACCCGGTGCGCGTACGCTTCCGCTTGCCCTGACGGTTGATCGTGTTGACGCCGGTGACCTTGACCGAGAAGACCGCCTCGACGGCCTGCTTGATCTGGGTCTTGTTGGCGCCCGGGGCCACGACGAACGTGTACTTGCCCTCATCGAGGAGCGCGTACGACTTCTCCGAGACAACCGGCTTGACGAGGACGTCGCGCGGGTCCGAGAAGGACTTGCTCAGCGGGGTGGGCTCAACGGCGATCTTGCCCTCGGTCGCGATGCGCTTCGCCTTGGCGACGCGCGCGGCCTTGGCGGCCTTCGCAGCCTTGGACGCGATGCTCTGGTGACGAATAGCCATCAGGCTTCGCTCCCTTCGGTGTCAGCGGCCTTGGGGCCAGACACGAAGGACTCGAAAGCGGCCTGGGTGAAGACCACGTCGTCCGAGACGAGAACGTCGTACGTGTTCAGCTGGCCCGGCTCCAGAATGTGGATCTGGGGCAGGTTGCGGGCGGAGAGCCACGCGGCCTCGTCGGCGCGGTCGACGACCAGGAGCAGGTTCTTGCGCTCCGAGATCTTGCCGAACAGCGTCTTGGCGGCCTTCGTGGAGACCTCGCCCTCGACCACGCCGGAGACGACGTGGATGCGAGCGTTGCGGGCCCGGTCGGTGAGGGCGTGACGCAGCGCGGCAGCCTTCATCTTCTTCGGGGTCCGCTGGGAGTAGTCACGCGGCTGCGGGCCGTGGACGACGCCACCGCCGGCGAACTGCGGCGCACGGGTCGAACCCTGGCGCGCGCGGCCGGTGCCCTTCTGGCGGTAAGGCTTCTTACCACCACCGCGGACTTCACCGCGGCGCTTGGTCTTGTGCGTGCCCTGACGGGCAGCAGCCAGCTGAGCGACGACGACCTGGTGAAGCAGCGGAACGCTGATCTTCTCTACGTCGAAGATCTCCGCAGGGAGCTCGACGGACCCGGTCTTGTCGCCTGCCGGCGAAAGGATGTCAATGGTGCTCATCGGTTCCTCAAACCCCCTTGGCCGCGGTACGGACCAGGACGAGGCCACCGTTCGGACCGGGAACTGCGCCCTTGATGAGGAGCAGGCCCTTCTCCGCGTCAACGGCGTGAACGGTCAGGTTCTGGGTGGTGACCCGCTCGTTGCCCATGCGGCCCGCCATGCGGGTGCCCTTGAACACACGACCGGGGGTGGCGCAACCGCCGATGGAACCCGGCTTGCGGTGCACGCGGTGGGCACCGTGAGATGCCTTGCCACCCTTGAAGTTGTGGCGCTTCATGCCGCCGGCGAAGCCCTTGCCCTTGCTCTGGCCGGTGACATCGACCTTCACGCCGCCATCGAACACCTCAGCGGTGATCTCCTGGCCGAGGGTGTACTCGCTGGCGTCAGCGGTACGGACCTCGACGAGGTGGCGACGGGGGGTGACATCGGCCTTGGCGAAGTGGCCCTTGAGGGGCTTGTTCACCTTGCGCGGGTCAATCTCGCCGAAGGCGAGCTGGACGGAGTCGTAACCGTCGACGTCGTTCGTACGGACCTGGGTGATGACGTTAGGTCCGGCCTTGACGACGGTGACCGGAACAACACGGTTGTTCTCGTCCCACACCTGCGTCATGCCGAGCTTCTCGCCCAGGATGCCCTTGATCGGCTTAGCCATTCTCAGTTCACCGACCCTCAGAGCTTGATCTCGATGTCGACACCGGCCGGGAGGTCGAGTCGCATCAGGGAGTCAACGGTCTTCGGAGTCGGGTCGAGGATGTCGATCAGGCGCTTGTGCGTGCGCATCTCGAAGTGCTCGCGCGAATCCTTGTACTTGTGCGGCGACTTGATGACGCAGTACACGTTCTTCTCTGTGGGCAGCGGCACCGGGCCCGCGACCGACGCACCAGTGCGCGTCACCGTCTCGACGATCTTCTTCGCCGAGGAGTCGATGACCTCGTGGTCGTAGGCCTTGAGCCGGATGCGGATCTTCTGTCCCGCCATGGCTACCTAGTAGTCCTGTCTCTCGTAACGCCCTGGAACTCGAGGGGCCCTGTTTCACACTTCCTCCGCCCCACGCGGTCGGGCGTGTCGCAGTCCCGCTCACAGAAATCTCCGCATGGATTTCCCTGCTAAGGGGTCTGCGGCCAAGACCGCGTGTACACGGGGGAAGAAACCCACCGAGCGCCTGGTCGAGACACCTCGCTGACACTTCCCGAAAGATTCCCGTACGTCCGGCCTATTGCTACCCCAGGGGGTAGATACAGCCGACGAGTACTGTGGGACTCGCTTCCGGTCCTCCCGGCGGGAGGCGCGCAGCATCGGCACTCAACCGAGCAACCCCGACAGTTTGCCATACAGGGCACGCCTGGGGCCAATCGAGCCGAAGAGCGTACCCCCTCAGTGACGAAGGTCAAACCAGGGGTGCTCGTGTCCCGCGCGCGCGAAGCACCGATCGGCCGGTGGCGACAGAGACCAAGGTCACCGGAACCCGGGCATCCCGTTGCCCCTCTGTTGAGGTGGATCACCTGAACAGAGGCGAGCGCCCCTCCCCCGAACGCTGCCTCGGCAGCGAACGGAGTGCGCGCCACCGTGCGGGAAAGACCTTCAACACCCCATCCGTACATACCCGTTGGGCGCGGCACCGCCCGCCGCAGCGCCCTCCTCGGCGTCGCCGCGCTCGCCACCGCCGGCGCCCTCTCCGCCTGCTCCCGCACCACCCCCGCGCCGCCGCCCCGAGCCACCGTCCCCTCCCCCGCCACAGGACGCACCGCCGCGCAGGCCGAGCGCGCCCTGCTGCTCCAGGTCCTCGCCCACCCCGACGACGACCTGTACTTCATGAACCCGGACACCCGGCACGCCCTCGACGCGGGCACCCCGGTCGTCTGCGTGTACGTCACCGCGGGCGAGGCCGACGGCCGCAACAAGACGCCGGCCGACCGCGCCCCGGCCCCCGACAAGGCGGCGTACTCCTCCGCCCGCCACCAGGGCCTGCGCCAGGCGTACGCGACCCAGCTCGGGCTGCCCGCGTTCACCCGCTGGACCACGAGCGCCGTCCAGCTGCCCGGCGGCTTCCGGGTCGAGGTCGACTCGCTCCAACACCGGGGCCACAGCGTCGAGTTGGTGCATCTCAACCTCGCCATGCACACCCCCGCGGGCCAGATGGGCGTCCCCGCGCTCTGGCGCGAACCCGGACTCCTGCTGCGCACCCTCGTCCCCGTGGGCTCCCCGCTGCGCGCCGTCCAGACGTACGGCCGTGAATCCCTGGTCGACGTGCTCGTGGCGCTCTTCGAGCGCTATCGCCCCACCCTCGTGCACACCCTCGACCCGGACCCCGACATCCAGCAGAGCGACCGGCTCACGCGGATCCGGGACAGCGAGCAGCCCGGCTACTCCGACCACGCCGACCACACGGCCGTCGCCTGCTTCAGCTGGGCCGCGCTGATCCGCTGGGCGCAGCGGGCCAAGGGCGGGCCGCCCGCGTTCGCCGCGACCGCCTTCCGCGGCTACTACAACAACCACTGGCCGAAGAACCTGCCGCCGCGGGTCCTCGAGGAGAAGGCCGCCCAGCTCGTCCCGTACGGCGCCGCCCCCGACTGGAACTGCGGCAACCCCTCGGGCTGCGGCGACTACAACGTCGGCGGCGACCGCCCCCTCACCAACCGCAAGGGCTGGGTCCGCGCCACGCACTACCGCTATCCGGGACCCCGGCTCGCCCTCGCCCCGAACGCCGACGGACGGCTCACCGCGTACGGCGTGCTGGGGCTGCGTGCCGTCCGCTACACCGAGAAGGACGGTGAGTTCGGCGCCCCGGCCGACCTCGGCGGGGGCCCGCTCGCCCCGGTCCTCACGGCGGTCGCGCTCCCCGACGGAGGCCACCTCGTCATCGGCCTGCGCCTCGCGTCCGTCCAGGACGGCGCCGACGTACGCGAGATCGTGGCCCTGGAACGACAGGCGTGGAAGGGCCTCGGCAACCCCGAGAGCGATCCCGACCGCGGCCGCCGCATCGGCGTCCCGGTGGCGGCCGCCGCCCCGGACGGCCGCGTCCACCTCTTCGTACGCAATGCGGGGCAGGGCATCAGCACGCGGGTGCGCGACGGGGCCGGGGACTGGTCCCCGTGGCGCGAGCTCGGCGGCGGCCCGGTCCAGGACGGGCTCACCGCGGTCGTCGGCGACGACGGCGAGGTGCACGTCTACGCCGCGGGCCGCGACACCGTCCACCACTGGACACCGCGGGGCCCCGCGCCCCTGTCCGGCCTGCCCACCCCCGCCGACGCCGTCGCCGCGTCCGGCGACCGGCTCTACTACCGTCCGCCCGCGTCCGCCGAGCTGCTGTCCACCGGCGGCCCGCGCGTCGACTTCCCCGGCTACGGGCCGGTGGCGGCAGCGGGCGCGTACCTCCTCGGCCGTGACACCGAAGGCAACGTCCGGCTGCACCACGCCGGCCGCACCATCCGCCCGAGCGCGGCGCCGGCCACCCTGGACGGCCCGGCCCTGGCCCTGACCTCCCGCGGCCCGGCCGCGGCGGGCCTCTCCCCCGACGCCCGGCCGTGGCTGTGGCGGCCCACGCAGGCGCGCGCCTGAGCCCGGGCAGCAGAAAGGGCCCGTACGACCGAAGTCGTACGGGCCCTCTCAGAGCTCGAAAGAGCTGGCAGGCATCAAGCCCAACAGGTAAGTGAGACTTACTTGTTGATCTTGGTGACCTGGCCGGCGCCCACGGTCCGGCCACCCTCACGGATGGCGAACTTCAGGCCCTCTTCCATGGCCACGGGCTGGATCAGCGAGACGGACATCTCGGTGTTGTCGCCCGGCATGACCATCTCGGTGCCCTCGGGGAGGGTCACAACGCCCGTCACGTCCGTCGTACGGAAGTAGAACTGCGGACGGTAGTTGTTGAAGAACGGCGTGTGGCGGCCACCCTCGTCCTTGGACAGGATGTAGGCCTGGGCCTCGAACTCGGTGTGCGGCGTGACCGAACCGGGCTTGATGATGACCTGGCCGCGCTCGACGTCCTCGCGCTTGATGCCACGGAGGAGCAGACCGACGTTCTCACCGGCCTGGCCCTCGTCGAGCAGCTTGCGGAACATCTCGATGCCGGTGACCGTGGTGGTGGTCTTCTCGGTCTTGATGCCGATGATGTCGACGGTCTCGTTGACCTTGAGGACACCACGCTCGATGCGGCCGGTGACGACGGTGCCACGACCGGTGATCGTGAAGACGTCCTCGATCGGCATCAGGAACGGCTTGTCGACGTCACGCTCGGGGGCCGGGATGGCCTCGTCGACGGCCTTCATCAGGTTGAGGACGGACTCGCCCCACTCCTTGTCACCCTCGAGCGCCTTGAGCGCCGAGACCTTGATGACCGGAAGGTCGTCGCCCGGGAACTCGTACTCGGAGAGGAGCTCACGAACCTCGAGCTCGACGAGCTCCAGGATCTCCTCGTCGTCCACCATGTCGGCCTTGTTCAGGGCGACAACGATGTACGGAACGCCGACCTGGCGGGCCAGGAGCACGTGCTCCTTGGTCTGCGGCATCGGGCCGTCGGTGGCGGCGACCACGAGGATGGCGCCGTCCATCTGCGCGGCACCCGTGATCATGTTCTTGATGTAGTCCGCGTGACCCGGGCAGTCGACGTGGGCGTAGTGACGCGCCTCGGTCTGGTACTCGACGTGCGCGATCGAGATCGTGATACCGCGCTGGCGCTCCTCAGGAGCCTTGTCGATCTGGTCGAAGGCCGAGGCCTCGTTCAGGTCGGGGTACGCGTCGTGCAGCACCTTGGTAATGGCGGCCGTGAGGGTCGTCTTACCGTGGTCAATGTGACCGATGGTGCCGATGTTGACGTGCGGCTTAGTCCGCTCGAACTTTGCCTTCGCCACTGAATCCTCCTGCGGAGTGGTTCTGTACGCCTTGCTTCATCGGCGCCAGGTGATCTTTGCTGGAAAGCCGGTCTCCCGGGGCATTTCGCGGCTGTTGCCGGGAAATGCCCCAAGAGCTCCGGTGTCAAGCCTAAAGCGTGAACTCGAGTGAGTTACTCGCCCTTGGCCTTCGCGATGATTTCCTCGGCGACGTTCCGCGGAACCTCGGCGTAGGAGTCGAACTGCATCGAGTAGCTCGCGCGACCCGACGTCTTGCTGCGGAGGTCGCCGACGTAGCCGAACATCTCCGACAGCGGAACCAGGCCCTTGACGACCCGGGCGCCCATCCGCTCCTCCATGGCCTGGATCTGGCCACGACGGGAGTTGACGTCGCCGATGACCTCGCCCATGTAGTCCTCGGGCGTGATGACCTCAACGGCCATCATCGGCTCGAGAAGCACGGGACCGGCCCTACGAGCGGCCTCCTTGAACGCCTGCGAACCGGCGATCTTGAAGGCGAGCTCCGAGGAGTCGACCTCGTGGAAGGCACCGTCGAGCAGCGTGATGCGGACACCGGTCATCTCGTAACCGGCGAGGATGCCGAACTGCATGGCCTCCTGGCAGCCGGCGTCGACCGAAGGGATGTACTCCTTCGGGATACGACCACCGGTGACCTTGTTCACGAACTCGTAGCTCGCGTCGCCACCCTCGATCGGCTCGATCGAGATCTGCACCTTCGCGAACTGGCCAGTACCACCAGTCTGCTTCTTGTGCGTGAAGTCGACCTTGTCCACCGTCTTGCGGATGGTCTCGCGGTACGCGACCTGCGGCTTGCCGACGTTCGCCTCGACGCGGAACTCGCGACGCATGCGGTCGACAAGGACGTCGAGGTGAAGCTCGCCCATACCACCGATGATGGTCTGGCCGGTCTCCTCGTCCGAGTGCACCTGGAAGGAGGGGTCCTCCTCCGCGAGACGCTGGATGGCAACACCCAGCTTCTCCTGGTCACCCTTGGACTTGGGCTCGATGGCGACCTGAATGACCGGCGCCGGGAAGTCCATGGACTCCAGGATGACCGGGTTCTTGTCGTCGGACAGCGTCTCACCGGTGGTGGTCTGCTTCAGGCCCATGACGGCGACGATGTCACCGGCGCCCACCGACGCGATCTCCTCACGCTTGTTCGCGTGCATACGGTAGATCTTGCCGATGCGCTCCTTCTTGCCCTTGACGGAGTTCAGCACCGCGGTGCCGGCCTCCAGGCGACCCGAGTAAACCCGGATGAAGGTGAGCTTGCCCAGGTGCGGGTCGCTCGCGATCTTGAAGGCGAGGGCCGACAGCGGCTCGTCCTCGGACGGCTTGCGCGCGACGACCTTCTCCGGGTCCTTGACGTCGTGACCCTCGATGGAGTCGACGTCAAGCGGAGTCGGCAGGTAGCGCACGACCGCGTCGAGCAGGGGCTGAACGCCCTTGTTCTTGAACGCGGTGCCACAGAACACCGGGGTGACCGTGGTGCCGTCGGACTTGCCGGACGCGATGGTGATACGACGGATCGCGGCGTACATCTGCTCCACAGAGGGCTCCTGGCCCTCCAGGTACAGCTCCATGATCTCTTCGTCGTTCTCCGCGACGGCCTCAAGGAGCTTGCCGCGGTACTCGTCCGCAGCCTCCTTGTGCGTGTCGGGGATCTCGACGGTGTCGTAGGCCTCGCCCTTGGCGGCCTCGGCCGACCAGACGTACGCCTTCATCGTGACGAGGTCGACAACACCCTGGAAGTCGGCCTCGGCCCCGATGGGGAGCTGCATGACGAGCGGCTGGGCGCCCAGGCGGTCCGAGATCATGTCCACGCAGCGGTGGAACTCGGCGCCGGTACGGTCCAGCTTGTTGACGAAGCAGATGCGCGGCACGCCGTAACGGTCGGCCTGACGCCACACCGTCTCGGACTGCGGCTCGACACCGGCGACACCGTCGAACACGGTCACGGCACCATCGAGCACACGCAGGGAGCGCTCCACCTCAACGGTGAAGTCGACGTGCCCAGGGGTGTCGATGATGTTGATCGTGTAGTCGTTGTCCTCGAGCGGCCAGTGGCAAGTGGTGGCAGCAGACGTGATCGTGATGCCACGCTCCTGCTCCTGCTCCATCCAGTCCATCGTGGCGGCGCCGTCGTGGACCTCACCGATCTTGTACGAGACGCCGGTGTAGAACAGGATCCGCTCAGTGGTGGTCGTCTTGCCCGCGTCGATGTGGGCCATGATGCCGATGTTTCGGACCTTGGCCAGGTCAAGTGAAGTGGTAGCCATAAGGCTTCAGTCTTCTCTCGGTCTCGATGTGGGTTGCGACTACCAGCGGTAGTGCGCGAAGGCCTTGTTGGACTCGGCCATCTTGTGCGTGTCCTCGCGCTTCTTGACGGCAGCACCGAGGCCGTTCGAGGCGTCGAGCAGCTCGTTCGTCAGACGCTCGGTCATCGTCTTCTCGCGACGGGCACGCGAGTAGCCGACGAGCCAGCGGAGCGCGAGGGTGTTGGCGCGGCCGGGCTTGACCTCGATCGGAACCTGGTAGGTCGCGCCACCGACACGGCGGGACTTGACCTCGAGGGTCGGCTTGATGTTCTCAAGCGCGCGCTTCAGCGTGATGACCGGGTCGTTGCTGGTCTTCTCGCGCAGGCCCTCCATGGCGCCGTACACGATGCGCTCGGCGGTGGAGCGCTTGCCGTTCAGCAGCACCTTGTTGATGAGGGAGGTCACCAGAGGAGAACCGTAGACCGGGTCGATGATGACCGGGCGCTTCGGGGCGGGGCCCTTACGAGGCATTTCTACTTCTCCTTCTTGGCGCCGTAGCGGCTGCGGGCCTGCTTGCGGTTCTTGACACCCTGGGTGTCAAGCGAACCGCGGATGATCTTGTAACGAACACCGGGCAGGTCCTTCACACGGCCGCCACGCACGAGCACGATGGAGTGCTCCTGCAGGTTGTGTCCCTCACCCGGAATGTAGGCCGTGACCTCGATGCCGCTGGTCAGACGCACACGCGCGACCTTACGGAGGGCCGAGTTCGGCTTCTTCGGGGTGGTCGTGAACACACGCGTGCAGACGCCACGACGCTGGGGCGAACCCTCGAGCGCGGGCGTCTTGTTCTTCTCGACCTTGTCTTGCCGGCCCTTCCGGACCAGCTGCTGGATCGTAGGCACTACTTCTCCGGTTTCTGTGTGCCGAATGGTAAAGCTAACCTGGAACGTCACCGACCCACGCGGTCGGGTGTGTCGAATACTGCAGACCCCCACCGAAGGTGGGAAGGCGACAGATTGCGGCGGCCCTGATCGGACTCGTCATGCGGCTGATGACACGCACACGAGCCCAGGCACACCCCAGGCACAAGGTCTGAGCGTACCTATCTCATACGCTGTGGTCAAAACAAATACCCCGGAGCCAGGACACGCCGGGCGCGCTGCTACGGGTTGCTGGCCCCCGCGACGACGATCGCGACGATGAGCAGGGCCCAGAACGCCACGGAAAGCCACCCGAGCACCAGCCCGCCGACCGCCATCCCGTCACCGGACTCGCCCCGCTCACGGATCTCCTTGCGCGCCATGTGGCCCAGGATCACGGCGGGGATCGCCGAGGCCCCCGCGCTGAAGAACGTGCCCACACCGCACACCAGCGCCCCGATCGCCTTCCCGTTGGTCGGCGGGGGCGGCGGCAGGAACGTCCGGGGCACGCCCATCATCTGCTGCTGCTGGGGCGCCGGCCCCTGCGGCAGATCGGCGACGAGCATGGTCAGCTCCCCCACGGTGCGCGCCTGATACGCCCGCTCGATCCGCCGCTCGTACTCGCTCTGCTGCAGCCGCCCCTCGGCGAAGCCCGCGCGCAGCACGTCGACCGCGCGCTCGCGGTCCGCATGCGCGGCCAGCATGGACGGCTGATGACCCTGCTGGCCCGGCCACGGGACCGGCTGCCAGGACGGATTCGACACGAGACCACTCCCCCGGGACCCGGACATGTTGTGGCGTCCATCATGCGTCAATACGCCGCAGGGCGGCCACCCCGGTTCTACCCGGGGTGACCGCCCTGCGGTTTCAAGCAGCTTCTCGCCTACTGGTTGTACGGACCGTAGTCGTAGTCCTCCAGCGGAACGGCCTGGCCGGAGCCGGTGCCGAACGGCGAGTAGTCGATGTCGTCGTAGCCGACGGCCGAGTACATCGCGGCCTTGGCCTCCTCGGTGGGCTCCACCCGGATGTTGCGGTAGCGGGACAGACCCGTACCGGCCGGGATGAGCTTACCGATGATGACGTTCTCCTTGAGGCCGATGAGGCTGTCGGACTTGGCGTTGATCGCCGCATCCGTCAGGACTCGGGTCGTCTCCTGGAAGGAGGCGGCCGACAGCCAGGATTCCGTCGCCAGCGAGGCCTTGGTGATACCCATCAGCTGCGGACGGCCGGAGGCGGGGTGACCGCCCTCGGTGACCACACGACGGTTCTCGCCCTCGAACTTCGAGCGCTCGACCAGCTCGCCGGGCAGCAGCTCGGCGTCGCCGGACTCGATGATCGTCACGCGGCGCAGCATCTGCCGGATGATGATCTCGATGTGCTTGTCGTGGATCGACACACCCTGCGAGTTGTAGACCTTCTGGACCTCGCCGACCAGGTGGACCTGGACGGCACGCTGGCCCAGAATGCGCAGCACGTCGTGCGGGTTGGTGGCACCCACGGTCAGCTTCTGGCCGACCTCGACGTGGTCGCCCTCGCCCACGAGCAGACGGGCACGCTTGGAGATCGGGAAGGGGATCTCGTCGCTGCCGTCGTCGGGGGTGACGACGAGCTTCTTGGTCTTCTCGGTCTCCTCGATGCGGACACGGCCCGCGGACTCGGAGATCGGGGCGACACCCTTCGGCGTACGAGCCTCGAAGAGCTCGACGACACGGGGCAGACCCTGGGTGATGTCGTCACCAGCCACACCACCGGTGTGGAAGGTACGCATCGTCAGCTGGGTACCGGGCTCACCGATGGACTGGGCGGCGATGATGCCGACCGCCTCACCGATGTCGACCAGCTTGCCGGTGGCCAGCGAGCGGCCGTAGCAGAAGGCACAGGTGCCGACCGCGGACTCACAGGTGAGCACCGAGCGGGTCTTGACGATCTCGACGCCGTGGGCGACGAGGGCGTCGATGAGCACGTCACCCAGGTCGACGTTGGCCGGCGCGATGACCTTGCCGTCGACGACGATGTCCTCGGCGAGCATGCGGGCATACACGCTGGTCTCGACGTCTTCGGTCTTGCGCAGCACGCCGTCGGCGCCACGCTCCGCGATCTGGAGCTTGAGGCCACGGTCGGTGCCGCAGTCCTCCTCGCGAATGATGACGTCCTGCGAGACGTCCACCAGACGACGGGTCAGGTAACCCGAGTCGGCGGTACGCAGGGCGGTGTCCGCCAGACCCTTACGAGCACCGTGAGTCGAGATGAAGTACTCGAGCACCGACAGGCCTTCGCGGAAGGAGGCCTTAATCGGGCGCGGGATCGTCTCGTTCTTGGCGTTCGACACCAGACCACGCATACCCGCGATCTGACGCATCTGCATCATGTTTCCTCGGGCACCCGAGTCAACCATCATGAAGATGGGGTTGGTCTTCGGGAAGTTCGCGTTCATCGCCTCGGAGACCTCATTGGTCGCCTTGGTCCAGATCGCGATGAGCTCCTGAGTGCGCTCTTCCTTCGTGATGAGACCGCGCTCGTACTGCTTCTGGACCTTCTCGTCCTGCGCCTCGTAGCCCGCGACGATTTCCTTCTTCGCCTCGGGAACGACGACGTCGGAGATGGCCACGGTGACACCGGAACGGGTACCCCAGTAGAAGCCGGCCGCCTTCAGGTTGTCGAGCGTCGCCGCCACGATGACCTTGGGGTAGCGCTCCGCGAGGTCGTTGACGATCTCGCCGAGCTGCTTCTTGCCCACCGAGTAGTCGACGAACGGGTAGTCCTCGGGCAGCAGCTCGTTGAAGAGCGCGCGGCCCAGGGTCGTCCGCAGCCGGAAGCTGTCACCCGGCTGGTACTCGGGCTCGCCCTCCTCGACGGGCGGCGGGGTCCAGCCGCGCGGCGGCATGGTGCCCACCGGGAAGCGGATGTCCACGGCCGACTGGAGCGCCAGCTCGCCGGCGTCGAACGCCATGGTCGCCTCGGCCGTGGAGCCGAACGCGCGGCCCTCGCCCTTGACGTCACGGAGCTCACCGTCGGTGGTGAGGAAGAACAGACCGAGGACCATGTCCTGGGTCGGCATCGTCACCGGACGGCCGTCGGCGGGCTTGAGGATGTTGTTCGAGGACAGCATCAGGATGCGGGCCTCGGCCTGCGCCTCCGCGGAGAGCGGCAGGTGCACGGCCATCTGGTCACCGTCGAAGTCCGCGTTGAACGCGGTGCAGACGAGCGGGTGGATCTGAATGGCCTTGCCCTCGACCAGCTGCGGCTCGAAGGCCTGGATGCCGAGGCGGTGCAGCGTCGGCGCACGGTTCAGGAGAACCGGGTGCTCGGCGATGACCTCTTCCAGGACGTCGTACACGACCGTGCGGCCGCGCTCGACCATGCGCTTGGCGCTCTTGATGTTCTGCGCGTGGTTGAGGTCAACCAGGCGCTTCATCACGAACGGCTTGAAGAGCTCCAGAGCCATGGCCTTCGGCAGACCACACTGGTGCAGCTTCAGCTGCGGACCGACGACGATCACGGAACGCGCGGAGTAGTCCACACGCTTACCGAGAAGGTTCTGACGGAAACGACCCTGCTTGCCCTTGAGCATGTCGCTCAGGGACTTCAGCGGGCGGTTACCGGGACCGGTCACCGGGCGACCACGACGACCGTTGTCGAAGAGGGCGTCCACGGCCTCCTGGAGCATGCGCTTCTCGTTGTTCACGATGATCTCGGGAGCACCGAGGTCGAGAAGCCGCTTCAGGCGGTTGTTGCGGTTGATGACGCGGCGGTACAGGTCGTTCAGGTCGGAGGTCGCGAAGCGGCCACCGTCCAGCTGCACCATCGGACGCAGGTCCGGCGGGATGACCGGCACGCAGTCGAGCACCATGCCCTTGGGGCTGTTGCTCGTCTGCAGGAACGCGGAGACGACCTTGAGGCGCTTGAGCGCACGGGTCTTCTTCTGGCCCTTGCCGGTACGGATGATCTCGCGGAGACGCTCGGCCTCCTCCTCGAGGTCGAAGGTCTCGAGACGCTTCTGAAGCGCCGCGGCACCCATCGAGCCGTCGAAGTACGTGCCGAAGCGGTCACGCAGCTCGCGGTAGAGGAGCTCGTCGCCCTCGAGGTCCTGGACCTTGAGGTTCTTGAAGCGCGACCAGACCTCGTCCAGACGGTCGATCTCGCGCTGCGCACGGTCACGCAGCTGCTTCATCTCGCGCTCGGCACCCTCGCGCACCTTGCGGCGCACGTCGGCCTTGGCGCCCTCGGCCTCAAGCTCGGCCAGGTCGGTCTCGAGCTTCTTGGCGCGAGCCTCCAGGTCGGAGTCGCGACGGTTCTCGACCTGCTGACGCTCGACCTGGACATGCGCCTCGAGGGAGGGCAGGTCGCGGGTACGGCGCTCTTCGTCGACGAACGTGATCATGTACGCCGCGAAGTAGATGACCTTCTCGAGGTCCTTCGGGGCGAGGTCGAGCAGGTAGCCAAGGCGTGACGGAACACCCTTGAAGTACCAGATGTGAGTGACAGGAGCGGCCAGCTCGATGTGCCCCATCCGCTCACGACGCACCTTGGCGCGCGTGACCTCCACGCCGCAGCGCTCGCAGATGATGCCCTTGAAGCGGACGCGCTTGTACTTACCGCAGTAGCACTCCCAGTCCCGGGTCGGACCGAAGATCTTCTCGCAGAAGAGCCCGTCCTTTTCCGGCTTGAGCGTGCGGTAGTTGATGGTCTCGGGCTTCTTGACCTCGCCGTGGCTCCACTGACGGATGTCGTCAGCGGTGGCCAGACCGATCCGGAGCTCATCGAAGAAGTTGACGTCGAGCACTATGCGTCAATCCCTCTCAGGGTTGTAAGTCTGTGGTCTGAAACGGGGGTCGAGGGGTCGGCGGGGGCCCGTTTCCGGGCCCCTACCGGACTCCCGTCAGACCTCTTCGACGCTGCTCGGCTCACGCCGGGACAGGTCGATGCCGAGCTCCTCCGCTGCGCGGAAGACGTCCTCGTCGGTGTCACGCATCTCGATGGACATGCCGTCCGAGGACAGCACCTCCACGTTGAGGCACAGGGACTGCATTTCCTTGATGAGCACCTTGAAGGACTCGGGAATGCCGGGCTCGGGGATGTTCTCGCCCTTGACGATGGCCTCGTAGACCTTCACGCGGCCGGTCACGTCGTCGGACTTGATCGTCAGCAGCTCCTGGAGGGCGTAAGCGGCGCCATAAGCCTCAAGCGCCCACACCTCCATCTCACCGAAGCGCTGACCACCGAACTGAGCCTTACCACCCAGCGGCTGCTGGGTGATCATGGAGTACGGACCGGTCGAACGAGCGTGAAGCTTGTCGTCGACCAGGTGGTGCAGCTTGAGGATGTACATGTAGCCGACCGAGATCGGCTCCGGGAACGGCTCGCCGGAGCGGCCGTCGAACAGGTGCGCCTTGCCGGACGGGAGGACCATGCGGTCGCCGTCACGGTTCGGCCGGGCGTTCTCGAGCAGACCCGCGAGCTCGTCCTCACGCGCACCGTCGAAGACCGGGGTCGCGACGTTCGTACGCGGCTCGACCTGGTCGGCACCGATCGACTGCAGGCTCTGGGCCCACTGGTCGCTCAGGCCGGAGACGTCCCAGCCCTGGCTGGCGAGCCAGCCGAGGTGGATCTCCAGGACCTGTCCCGGGTTCATTCGGGACGGCACACCCAGGGGGTTCAGGATGATGTCGACCGGGGTGCCGTCCTCCAGGAACGGCATGTCCTCGATCGGGTTGATCTTCGAGATGACGCCCTTGTTGCCGTGACGGCCGGCGAGCTTGTCACCATCGGTGATCTTGCGCTTCTGGGCCACGTAGACACGAACCAGCTGGTTCACGCCCGGCGGCAGCTCGTCGCCCTCTTCGCGGTCGAAGACGCGGACGCCGATGACCTTGCCGATCTCACCGTGCGGCACCTTCAGCGAGGTGTCGCGCACCTCGCGCGCCTTCTCACCGAAGATCGCGCGGAGCAGGCGCTCCTCCGGCGTCAGCTCGGTCTCACCCTTGGGCGTGACCTTGCCGACGAGGATGTCGCCGGCGACGACCTCGGCACCGATACGGATGATGCCGCGCTCGTCGAGGTCGGCGAGGACCTCCTCGGAGACGTTCGGGATGTCCCGGGTGATCTCCTCCGGGCCGAGCTTGGTGTCACGGGCGTCGACCTCGTGCTCCTCGATGTGGATCGAGGAGAGGACGTCGTCCTGCACGAGGCGCTGCGACAGGATGATCGCGTCCTCGTAGTTGTGACCCTCCCACGGCATGAACGCCACGAGCAGGTTCTTACCGAGGGCCATCTCGCCCTCTTCGGTCGCGGGACCGTCGGCCAGGACCTGGCCGGTGATGATCCGCGCGCCCTCGTCCACGACGACCTTCTGGTTCACAGAAGTGCCCTGGTTCGAGCGGGAGAACTTGTGCAGGCGGTACGTGCTGTACGTGCCGTCGTCGTTGGCGGTGGTGATGTAGTCCGCGGAGACCTCCTGGACCACACCGTCCTTCTCGGCCTTGAGCACGTCGCCGGCGTCGGTGGCGCAGCGGTACTCCATGCCGGTGCCGACGAGCGGCGCCTCGGACTTGATGAGCGGCACGGCCTGACGCATCATGTTCGCGCCCATGAGGGCACGGTTGGCGTCGTCGTGCTCGAGGAACGGAATCATCGCGGTCGCGACCGACACCATCTGGCGCGGCGAGACGTCCATGTAGTCGACGTCCGTGCCGGGCACGTAGTCGACCTCGCCGCCACGACGGCGGACCAGGACGCGGGCCTCGGCGAAGGTGAGCTCTTCAGTCAGCGGCGCGTTGGCCTGCGCGATGACGAAGCGGTCCTCCTCGTCGGCCGTCAGGTAGTCGACGTCGTCGGTGACGACGCCCTCGATGACCTTGCGGTACGGCGTCTCGATGAAGCCGAAGGGGTTGATCCGGCCGTACGAGGCGAGCGAACCGATGAGACCGATGTTGGGACCTTCAGGGGTCTCAATCGGGCACATGCGGCCGTAGTGCGAGGGGTGCACGTCTCGGACCTCGAAGCCCGCCCGCTCACGGGACAGACCACCCGGGCCGAGGGCGTTCAGACGACGCTTGTGCGTCAGCCCCGACAGCGGGTTGTTCTGGTCCATGAACTGGGACAGCTGCGAGGTACCGAAGAACTCCTTGATCGACGCCACGACCGGGCGAATGTTGATCAGGGTCTGCGGCGTGATCGCCTCGACGTCCTGGGTCGTCATGCGCTCACGCACGACGCGCTCCATACGGGCGAGACCCGTACGGACCTGGTTCTGGATCAGCTCGCCGACGTTACGGATACGACGGTTGCCGAAGTGGTCGATGTCGTCGGTCTCGACGACGATCTCCCGGCCCGACTCGCCCACCGTCTCGGTCTCGCCCGCGTGAAGCTTCACGAGGTACTTGATGGAGGCGATGATGTCGTCGGTCGTGAGCACGCCGGCGTCCAGCGGCTCCTCGGCACCGAGCTTCTTGTTCACCTTGTAGCGGCCGACCTTCGCGAGGTCGTAGCGCTTCGGGTTGAAGTAGAGGTTCTCGAGCAGCGTCTGCGCGGCCTCACGCGTGGGCGGCTCGCCCGGACGCAGCTTGCGGTAGATGTCGAGCAGCGCGTCGTCCTGGCCCTGGGTGTGGTCCTTCTCCAGGGTGGCGCGCATGGACTCGTACTGGCCGAACTCCTCGAGGATCTGCTCGGTCGTCCAACCGAGAGCCTTCAGGAGAACGGTGACGGACTGCTTGCGCTTGCGGTCGATGCGCACACCGACCATGTCGCGCTTGTCGATCTCCATCTCCAGCCAGGCACCCCGGGACGGGATGATCTTGGCGGAGAAGATGTCCTTGTCGGACGTCTTGTCGATGGAGGAGTCGAAGTAAACACCCGGCGAGCGGACCAGCTGGGAGACAACGACACGCTCGGTGCCGTTGATGACGAAGGTGCCCTTGTTCGTCATGAGCGGGAAGTCGCCCATGAAGACCGTCTGGGACTTGATCTCGCCGGTCTCGTTGTTGGTGAACTCTGCGGTGACGAAGAGCGGGGCCGCGTACGTGAAGTCGCGGTCCTTGCACTCGTCGATCGAGTTCTTCGGCGGTTCGAAACGGTGGTCGCGGAAAGTCAGCGACATCGACCCGGAGAAGTCCTCGATCGGGGAGATCTCCTCGAAGATCTCCTCCAGACCTGACTTCCTGGGGACGTCCTGACCCGACTCGAGAGCCGCCTCGACCCGACTCTGCCAAGCGGTGTTGCCGAGCAGCCAGTCAAAGCTCTCGGTTTGCAGCGCGAGCAGGTTCGGGACCTCGAGGGGCTCCCTGATCTTTGCAAAGGAGATGCGCAGCGGGGCGGTGCTGGCGCCGTTGTTCGTATTCGCGATCGAGGCGTTGCGCGAGGCGGCCAAGAGGGGGTCCTTCCGAGGGCTCGGACTCACTACGCGCGTACCGGTCCCAAGCCATACACGGGAGAGAGCCCCTGATCTAGCAGTAAGCCAGGTCAGAGCCGGTTCAATCCACGGTGCTGAGGCGAGGGCATGCCCCTGGTGACGGGCAGGGAGCAGCTAACAGGCAGCGCAAAGGGACAGTGTAGCCAGAAGGCCCACTGATGTCCAGTGCGGGTTTTTTGAGACCCTCGTTGTTCTCAACCGTTCACCGTCTGCCGAGTTCCCTGTGCGCTGAGCGCACATCCTTACTGCCCTCTTCGCCGTCGATCCATGCCTCGGATCCGGATCGTTGTGACGACGCGTCCTGAGAATTGCGCGCTGCGTGCTGTTCGTCAAGGCCCCCTCTTGGCCGAACAGGGGTGGCGCCAGGCACAACGAAGATCACCATACTCTGCACGCCCGACAGTGCAAGGCACCCTGGACCTGCGATCCGGACAACGCCGAAGGGCGACCACCCAGTTGGGTGATCGCCCTTCGGTACCTCGGCGTTACAGCTCCCGAGGGAGCAGTTTCACCGAAGAAGAGTCAGTCGACTCGCAAGGTCACTTGACCTCGACGGCCGCACCGGCAGCCTCGAGCTGCTCCTTGGCCTTCGCGGCAGCGTCCTTGGCGACCTTCTCGAGGACCGGCTTCGGGGTGCCGTCGACGAGGTCCTTGGCCTCCTTGAGGCCCAGGGAGGTGAGCTCGCGCACGACCTTGATGACCTGGATCTTCTTGTCGCCGGCGCCGGTGAGGACGACGTCGAACTCGTCCTGCTCCTCGACGGCCTCGGCAGCGGCGCCACCAGCGGCACCGGCCACGACGACCGGGGCGGCAGCGGCAGCCTCGACGTCGAACTTGTCCTCGAAGGCCTTCACGAACTCGGAGAGCTCGATGAGGGTCATCTCCTCGAACTGCGCAAGCAGCTCGTCCTGGGTGAGCTTCGCCATGATGGCGGTCCTTCCACTAAATCGGCAGGTGCCGGGTGTACTGGGTGAGGCGGGCGTATGCCTAGCGGCATTACTGCGTAGACGTTCGGGCCCGCTGCGATCCCTGCCGCCGTCTCAGGCGGCGAGGATCAGAAAGCGAGCCGAGTTACTCGGCACCGCCCTGCTCGTCCTGCTTGGCACGGAGCGCGTCCACGGTGCGGACGAGCTTCGTCGGCAGCGCGTTGAAGACGGAGGCAGCCTGCGACTGCTTCGCCTTGAACGCACCGGCCAGCTTGGACAGCAGAACCTCGCGGGACTCGAGGTCCGCAAGCTTCTTGATCTCGTCGGCGGACAGCACCTTGCCATCAAGGACACCGCCCTTGATGACGAGGTTGGGGTTGTCCTTGGCGAAGTCACGAAGACCCTTCGCCGACACCACCGGGTCACCGGTGACGAAGGCAACTGCCGTCGGACCGTTGAACAGGTCGTCCAGCGTGTTGATCCCGGCCTCGTTGGCCGCGATCTTGGTCAGCGTGTTCTTCACCACGGCGTACTCGGAGTTCTCACCGAGCGAACGGCGCAGCTGCTTGAGCTGGGCCACGGTGAGACCCCGGTACTCGGTCAGCACAGCGGCGTTCGAGCTGCGGAACTTGTCCGTGAGCTCGGCTACCGCGGCAGCCTTGTCGGGCGTCGGCATAGAGCGTCAGCCTCCTTCCGGGTGATGAGGACCGCTCGCAAGGAGGCTGGGAAAACGAAACGCCCCGGCGCAGGCGCACGGGGCGTGAGCTCAACCAGAATCCCCGAAGGGGTTCCAGGAGCACATCCACGGTCACCTGCGCGGGTCGTCCGCAGTTTCAGCGGATCCTTCGGCCACCGAACCCTCTTGCGAGCGCACGGCAACGACCAGCGGTCTTTGGCTTCTTTGGAAGATTACGTGAAAGGGGGCGTGCCGAGCAAATCCGCTCAGACGCCGCTGTCAAGACCGGAGGAACCGGCGCTGCTCCCGGCGCCGGAGGCCCCGCCGAGCTCCTTGAGCATCTGCATCATGTCGAAGGTCTGGCTCGCGGGCGGCACGGAGGCCTTCACCGCGGCGCCGTAGTCGGAGAACTTCTCCGACATCTGGATGGCGCCCTGCGAGCTGTCCATCGTGACGTCGAGCCGGACCGGCAGGTCGTCCTTGTTGATCCACAGCTCGGTGTCGTAGTTCTTGATACCGGCCTTCTTGACGTTCTTGAGCAGCTGGTCGCGCTCGGACTTGCTGAGGACCTTCAGCGAGTCGTTCTTCGCCAGCATCTCGTCGACCGTCAGCTTGCCCTTGTAGTGCTCCGTCTCGGCACCGTCCACCGTGGCCGAGCCGAGGTGCTTCAGGTTCGGAGAGTCCAGCAGGACGGCGATCTGCTGGGCCGGGTCCTGGTTCATGCTGTCCAGGCTGCCGGTCATCTGGCTCGCCATCTTCTCGTCGCCGGACTTCTTCGCCATCGCGGCGAGGTCCATCTTCATCCAGCGCTTGCCGTCCATGGACTTGGCGGCATTGGCGCCCATGTCCATGTACATCACGTTGTCCTGCATGAGCATGCGGATGTTCTTGGGCGCGTCAGGGCCGCCGGCCGAGAACGCGGAGCCCGACATCGTCATATCCATGACGGTCGGGTCCCAGCCCATGGTGCCGGACATCTTCATGTCGCCGCCGCCCTGGGCCGCCGTCGGCATCTTCATGGTCATGTCGACCTTGGCTGACTTGGCCGCGGAGGTCTTCTTGTACGCGGCCGTGACGGCCTGCGCGACCGACTGGGACCCCGTCCCGGAGGCCTTCTTCTCGCCGCCCTTGTCGTCCCCGCCACCACAGGCGGCGACGGCCGAACACAGCAGCGCGGTGGTGGCGGCGGCGCCGACCACACGTCGTACGGAAACAGTCATCTTGAATCCCACCCCTTGGTGCGTCTTGATCTGCCCGCACGATAGCGGACGCCTCGGACAGACCGCCCACAGCTTCATCCGGCGCCCGTGACGTCCCCGAAGTCGACGGTGTCCCGTGCGGCGGGCCGTTCGGCCGCGGCCGGGGCGCCGTAGTCGCGGTAGTGGACGGTCCCCGTGAAGTCGCCCACGTGCTGCGTGCGCCGCACCAGGAGATGCCGGGCATCGAGCCATACGTCGATGTGCCGGCTGCCGGAGGTCCCCCGGTAATGAGTGGCCCGCGTGCCGCGCACGGTCTCCCGCCCCACCTTGTGGACGTCCTCGGCCCCGCTGAGGGCCTTGAGCGTGTCGGCCGGGGTGAGGTCGCTGCGGGTGTCGTACGGGCGGCGGATCCAGTGCCGGCCGTCCTTGAGCTTGGCGAACCGGTCGCTCATGCGCGTGTACTGGGCGTCCGGAAGGAAGCACGTCTGGGACGGGTCGCCACCCAACGCGCGCGTGGAGGCGGCCAGTTCGCCGCCCGTGATCCGCACGGTCAGGGTGCCCTCCACGCCGTCCGACCAGTCGAGCGCGCCCGTGCTGCGCGAGGTCAGTCGCTTGCCGGTGGCCATCGTCGCGTCGACGCGCGCCGAGCCCGCCGCGACGACCTTCTGCCGGGCCGCGCGCAGCACCTCGCGCGCCTCGTCGGCCCCGTGCTCCTGTGTCCCGGCGCAGGCGGTCAGCAGGATGCCCACGGCGGCCAGAGTCACCACGCGCGCGTACCGCAGCATCCACTCCCCCAGTCGGTCACCGCGAAACTAGCGCAGCCACGGCACCGTACGGACCGGAAAAGCGGAACGGGCCCCGCACCTCGAAAGGTGCGGGGCCCGTAGCCGACTTCAGCGAGCCTTGAGGGCTCAGACCGCGGCCGGGTCCTCCTCGACGAGGAGGTTCCGGGTGCGGTTGGAGTCGAGCTGAATGCCGGGGCCCATCGTGGTGCTGATGGCGGCACGCTTGATGTAGCGACCCTTGGCGGCGGACGGCTTCAGACGAAGGATCTCGTCCAGGGCCGCGCCGTAGTTCTCCACCAGCTTGGCGTCGTCGAAGGACACCTTGCCGATGATGAAGTGCAGGTTCGCGTGCTTGTCGACGCGGAACTCGATCTTGCCGCCCTTGATCTCGTTCACGGCCTTGACCACGTCCGGGGTCACGGTGCCGGTCTTCGGGTTCGGCATGAGGCCACGCGGACCGAGCACGCGGCCGAGGCGGCCGACCTTGCCCATGAGGTCCGGGGTGGCGACAACGGCGTCGAACTCGTTCAGGCGGTCGCCCTTGGCGATCTCGGCGATGAGCTCGTCGGAGCCGACGATGTCGGCGCCCGCGGCTTCCGCGGCCGCAGCACGGTCACCGGTCGCGAAGACCAGGACCCGGGCGGTCTTACCGGTGCCGTGCGGCAGGTTCACGGTGCCACGGACCATCTGGTCGGCCTTGCGAGGGTCAACGCCCAGGCGGAAGGCGACCTCGACGGTGCCGTCGAACTTCGACGTGGAGGTCTCCTTGGCGAGACGGACGGCCTCGAGCGGGGCGTAGAGCTTGGCCCCGTCGATCTTGGCGTCCGCAGCGCGGAGAGACTTGCTGCGCTTGCTCACTTGCTTCTCCTGAGTTCTAGAGGAGTCGTGGTGCGGACCGAGCAGGTCCTGCCACGGATGGATCTACGAGGTGGAGGTCAGCCCTCGACCGTGACGCCCATGGAGCGGGCGGTGCCGGCGATGATCTTGGACGCGGCGTCCAGGTCATTGGCGTTGAGGTCGGGCATCTTGGTGGTGGCGATCTCGCGGACCTGCGCCTCGGTGATCTTGGCGACCTTGGTCTTGTGCGGCTCGCCAGAGCCCTTCTCGACACCAGCGGCCTTGAGGATCATCTTCGCGGCCGGCGGGGTCTTGGTGATGAAGGTGAAGGAACGGTCCTCGTAGACCGTGATCTCCACCGGGATGACCCAACCGCGCTGCGACTCGGTCGCGGCGTTGTAGGCCTTGCAGAACTCCATGATGTTCACGCCGTGCTGGCCCAGCGCGGGACCGACAGGCGGGGCCGGGTTGGCGGCGCCGGCCTGGATCTGGAGCTTGATAAGCCCCGTGACCTTCTTCTTCTTGGGAGGCATGTGCTCTCTCTCCGGGTCTTAGTGAGAGTGTTCAGCCACCATCCTGATCGATGATCGTCCAGATCATCCGGATGGAGGCATACCGCACAACGATAACGGGTATCCATGCGCGGCTAAAAACCGAGCAGGTCAGACGTGCTTTGCAGCCCGTCTGACCTGTTCGGAAGCGTGTGCCCAGAAGGCGCCGGAAGGGCTAGTTCTTCTGGATCTGGTCGAAGCTCAGCTCGACCGGGGTCTCGCGACCGAAGATCTCGACGAGGCCCTTGACCTTCTTCGAGTCGGCGTTGATCTCGTTGATCGTCGCCTGCAGCGTCGCGAACGGACCGTCGGTGACGGTGACCGAGTCGCCGACCTCGAAGTCCAGGACCTGGACCTCGACCTTGCGCTGCGGCGCCGGCTTGCCCTCGGACTCGGCCGCCTCGCGGGCGGCCTTCTCCTCGGCCTCCGGGGCGAGCATCTTGACGATCTCGTCCAGGGTCAGCGGGTACGGGTCGTAGGCGTTGCCCACGAAGCCGGTGACACCGGGGGTGTTGCGGACGACGCCCCAGGACTCGTTCGTCAGATCCATGCGGACGAGAACGTAACCGGGCAGCTTGTTCTGCCGGACGTTCTTGCGCTCGCCGTTCTTGATCTGGACGATCTCTTCCTCGGGGACCTCGGCCTGGTAGATGAACTCCTCGACGTTCAGCGAGACGGCACGCTGTTCGAGGTTGGCCTTCACGCGCTTCTCGTAGCCCGCGTAGGTGTGGATCACGTACCACTCGCCGGGCAGGCCGCGCAGCTCGTCGCGGAGCGCGGCGATCGGGTCGACCGGCTCCTCCTCGACGGCCTCGACGGCCTCCTCGGCCTCCTCGGCCTCGACCGACTCTTCCTCCGCCTGGGCTTCCTCGGCCTCGGCCTCGGTGTCCACCACGGTCTCGACCGCGGCTTCCTCGGCGGGCTCGCCGGCGGCGATGTCGGCAGCCTCTGCCTGGTCCGGGTCCTCGGCGTCCGCCGCCTCGACGATGTCGAGCTCGTCCTCAGCGGACTCGACCGGCTCGATCGCCTCGTTCAGGTTCGGGTCAGACACTGTGGCTGCTTCTTCCTGGATACATAGGGGTGGAACGCGCGAAAGGGGCGCCGGACTCGGCGCCCTCCGCTTTTCGGCTCAGCCGAATACGTACTTGACAAGGTGGTTGAAGCCATAGTCAATCACGGTGACAAGACCGATCATGATGACGACGAACACAATCACCACTGTGGTGTACGTCGAGAGCTGACTGCGAGTCGGCCAGACGACCTTGCGGAGTTCCGCGACGATCTGGCGGTAGAAGAGCGCGAGACGGCCGAAGGGGCCCTTCTTTCCGCGCTTGCCACCCTTGCGGGCCTTCTTGGACTCCAGCGCTTCGTCCTGGGCATCAGGCTTGTCGATGGAGCCCACGGCGTCCGTCACTCGTCCTCACCTGATTCCGGGTCGTGGCCGTGCCGCGCCCGGTGGAGCCGCACGGCGGTGCAATGCAGTACGTACATGCGCACACATCCTGGCGAAGGAGTGTGTAGCAGGGCCGGAGGGACTTGAACCCCCAACCGCTGGTTTTGGAGACCAGTGCTCTACCAATTGAGCTACGACCCTTTGTCTCCCCCAACGTACCGCATCCGCCCGGACGCACGGAGTGCAGTCGGTAGGTGCGGCCGGTGAAGGCCAACGAGCAGTGAGTGTACGTGTTCCGGAGCCCCCCGTCGAACGAGCAACATCCCCAAGTGGATCAAGGGTGGATTCCATGGTCTTCGAAACCCGTGTGCCGGGCGGGTTTCCGGTCTGGAACGATGGGGCCATGAGCGCTGCAACTCCTTCTCCGTCCGCAGGTTCCTCTCCCACCGAGCGTCGGGTGTCGGCCCGGGTCGGCTCGATCTCCGAGTCCGCGACCCTCGCCGTCGACGCCAAGGCCAAGGCCCTCAAGGCCGCCGGACGCCCGGTGATCGGCTTCGGCGCCGGTGAACCCGACTTCCCGACGCCGGACTACGTGGTCGAGGCGGCCATCGAGGCCTGCAAGAACCCGAAGTTCCACCGCTACACCCCGGCCGGCGGTCTGCCCGAGCTGAAGGCCGCGATCGCCGCGAAGACGCTGCGCGACTCCGGCTACGAGGTCGACGCCTCGCAGATCCTGGTGACGAACGGCGGCAAGCAGGCCATCTACGAGGCGTTCGCCGCGATCCTCGACCCGGGCGACGAGGTCATCGTCCCGGCCCCGTACTGGACCACGTACCCGGAGTCGATCCGCCTCGCGGGCGGTGTGCCGGTGGAGGTCGTCGCCGACGAGACGACCGGCTACCGCGTCTCCGTGGAGCAGCTGGAGGCCGCGCGCACCGAGCGCACGAAGGTCGTGCTGTTCGTGTCGCCCTCGAACCCGACGGGCGCCGTGTACAGCGAGGCCGACGCGGAGGCCATCGGCCGCTGGGCCGTGGAGCACGGCCTGTGGGTGATGACGGACGAGATCTACGAGCACCTCGTCTACGGAGACGCGAAGTTCACGTCGCTGCCGGCGATCCTTCCGGAGCTGCGTGACAAGTGCATCGTGGTCAACGGTGTCGCGAAGACGTACGCGATGACCGGCTGGCGCGTGGGGTGGATCGTCGGCCCGAAGGACGTGGTGAAGGCCGCGACGAACCTTCAGTCGCACGCCACTTCGAACGTCTCCAACGTGGCGCAGGCGGCCGCGCTCGCCGCCGTGTCAGGCGACCTGACGGCCGTGGAGAAGATGCGCGAGGCCTTCGACCGGCGTCGTAAGACGATCGTGCGGATGCTCAACGAGATCGACGGCTTCGTCTGCCCGGAGCCCGAGGGCGCCTTCTACGCGTACCCGTCGGTGAAGGGGCTGCTCGGCAAGGAGATCCGCGGCAAACGCCCGCAGACCTCCGTCGAGCTCGCCGCGCTCATCCTGGAGGAGGCCGAGGTCGCGGTGGTGCCGGGCGAGGCCTTCGGTACGCCGGGTTACCTTCGGCTCTCGTACGCGCTCGGCGACGAGGACCTCGTCGAGGGCGTCTCCCGCGTCCAGAAGCTGCTCGCCGAGGCGCGCGACTGAGCTTCTACATAAGTGCGTGCAAGCGGGCCGTCTCCCTACGGAGGCGGCCCGCTTGTTCGTTCGGACGGGTCCCCGAAGGGGGAAAGGCGCTACCGGTACGACCGGTGTGTACGGCAGGATCTTGGGATGGAGCGTGTAGGACGTGATGTACGTCAGTTGCCCAAGGCCCACCTGCATCTGCACTTCACCGGGTCGATGCGGCCCACGACCCTGTTGGAACTCGCCGACAAGTACGGGGTGCGGCTCCCCGAGGCGCTGACCGGGGCCGAGCCGCCAAAGCTGCGGGCGACGGACGAGCGCGGCTGGTTCCGCTTCCAGCGGCTCTACGATGCGGCGCGCTCCTGTCTGCGGGCCCCCGAGGACATTCAGCGTCTGGTGCGGGAGGCCGCGGAGGAGGACATCGCGGACGGGTCCGGGTGGCTGGAGATCCAGGTCGACCCGACGTCGTACGCGCCCCGCCTCGGGGGCCTGATTCCCGCCCTGGAGGTCATCCTCGACGCCGTTGACAGCGCCCAGCGCGAGACCGGTCTCGGCATGCGCGTCCTCGTGGCCGCGAACCGCATGAAACACCCGCTGGACGCCCGCACGCTGGCGCGGCTCGCGGTGCGGTACGCGGACCGGGGCATCGTCGGTTTCGGGCTCTCCAACGACGAACGGCGGGGCATGGCGCGGGACTTCGACCGGGCCTTCCACATCGCGCGCGAGGGCGGGCTGCTCTCGGCGCCGCACGGGGGCGAGCTGACCGGGCCCTCGTCCGTGCGCGACTGCCTCGACGACCTGGACGCCACGCGGGTCGGCCACGGCGTGCGGGCCGCCGAGGATCCGCGGCTGCTGCGGCGCCTCGCGGACAGGGGCGTGACCTGCGAGGTGTGCCCGGCCTCGAACGTCGCCCTCGGCGTCTACGAGAAGCCCGAGGACGTGCCGCTGCGCACGCTGTACGAGGCCGGGGTGCCGATGGCGCTGGGGGCCGACGACCCCCTCCTGTTCGGCTCGCGGCTGGCTGCCCAGTACGAGCTCGTGAGGCGCCATCACGGCTTCTCGGACGCCGAACTGGCCGAGCTCGCCCGGCAGTCGGTGCGTGGCTCGGCGGCCCCCGAGGACATCAGGCAGAAGCTTCTGAGCGGCGTGGACGAGTGGCTCGCGGCCTGAGGCGGGCCGACCCGGCTCAGGCGATCCCGCTCAGCAGGGTGCGCGCGATACGGGCCGCGAACTCGTCCACCGGCTGCGGCGGCTTGCCGTCCGGGGCCATCTCGTAGGCGAAGGCGCGCTGGGAGCACGCTCCCAGGAGGAGCGAGGCGGCCGCATGAGTGTCGGCTTCGGCGCTGATGCGACCGGACTTCTGTTCGGCCCGCAAGTAGGCGTCAAGGCCCTGGATCGGCTTGTGCGGACCCGTTCCCAGCTCCCGCATCACCTCTTCGTGGCGGCGCTTGAGCTTGGGCTCCGCATACAGGGACGCGGCCATCGGGAACGTCTGCTCGTAGAAGAGCGCCGCTTCGTGGGCGATCTCCGTGAGGTTCTGCTCGACCGTGCGGCCGGGGTCTCCCGCGCCCTCCGTGAGCAGTCGGCCGAGAAGAGAGCCCAGCTTCGGAAGGCGCTCTCCCAGCACCGTCACGAAGAGCTCCTCCTTGTTGGCGAAGTACTTGTAGAGCGCCGCTTCTGAGCAGCCCGCCGCTTTGGCGATCTCCTTGGTGGTCGTCCGGGCGAGACCGATGCTCAGCATGAGTTCGTGGGCCGCGTCGACGATGCGGACACGGGCCGGCTTCTGGTCCATGCAGGCTCCAACCAAGCTTGACGCGGGGTGAGTACTCACTCACTCTAAAGGTAAAAGGGGGTGAGTGAGTACTCACCCACCGTGTGACGCACACCTGGAGGTACGCCATGAAGCTCACGGTTTTCGGTGCGACGGGCGGGATCGGACAGGAGATCGTCAAACAAGCCCTGGAGGCCGGGCACGAGGTGACGGCGGTGGTCCGCGACCCCGCGAGGCTCACGGTGACCGGCGAGCGCCTGGAGGTGGCCCGTGCCGACCTGAAGGACCCCGAGTCGCTGCGCCCGGCGGTCGCGGGCCGGGACGCCGTGCTGTCCGGCCTGGGCGCCCGCAGGCGCGCGGACGCGGGCATCGCCACCGAGCTCACGCGGTCGGTCCTGAAGGCGCTGGAGGCGGAGGGCGTGCGCAGGCTGGTGGTGGTCAGCGCGGCGCCTGTGGGCCCACTGCCGGAGAACCCGCCGCTCTCCGACCGCATCGCGCGCAAGATCGTCGGTGCGGTCCTGAAGGACATCTACGTCGATCTGACCGCCATGGAGGCCGAGTTGGCACGCAGCGCCACTGACTGGACCTCGGTGCGGCCGCCCCGCCTCCAGGACAAGCCGGTCACCGGTTCGTACCGCACGGTCGTCGGCGGCTTCCCGCGCGCGGGGCACTTCGCCGGCCGCGCGGACGTGGCGCACGCGATGCTGGCGATGGTGGACAACCCGGCGACGGTGAAGCAGGGCGTCGGGGTCGCCTACTAGGTGCTCTCCGGCCGGGGGCGGCTCAGAGGCTGACGCCGACCGTCACCGGCTCGTTGACCAGCGTCACGCCGAAGACGTCCCTGACCCCGGCGACGACCTCGCGGGCGAGCGCGAGCAGGTCCTCCGTGGTGGCGTCGCCGCGGTTGGTCAGGGCGAGCGTGTGCTTCGTGGAGATGCGGGCGGGGCCGGTCCCGTAGCCCTTGGTGAAGCCCGCCTTGTCGATGAGCCAGGCCGCCGAGGTCTTGGTGAGGCCCTCCCCCGCGGGGAACGCGGGGGCCTTCCCGTCCGCCCCCAGACGCTCGACCACGCGCGCGTGGAAAGCCGCGAACTCCGCATCCGTAAGGATCGGGTTGGTGAAGAACGAGCCCGCCGACCATGTGTCGTGGTCCTCCGGGTCGAGCACCATGCCCTTGCCGCCGCGCAGCTTCAGGACGGTCTCGCGCGCGAGGACGGCGGACACGCGCTCGCCCGCCTCGACGCCGAGGGTGCGCGCGGTCTCCGGGTACTTCAGGGGTGCGCTGAGGCCGTCCGCGTCCTCCAGCTCGAACCGCACACGCAGCACTACGTAGCGATCGGGTTCGGCCTTGAAGCGGCTGTGCCGGTACGAGAAGGCGCACTCGGCGTTCGGGATCGTGACGGTGTCGCCTGTCGTGCGGTCATAGGCGATCACCTCGGTGATCGTGGAGGAGACCTCCTGGCCGTACGCCCCGACGTTCTGGATCGGCGTCGCGCCCGCGGAGCCGGGGATCCCGGCGAGGCACTCGACGCCCGCGAGTCCGGCCGCGACGGTGCGCTCGACGGCGTCGGTCCAGACCTCACCGGCCGCCAGTTCCAGCTTCGTACCGTCGAGTTCGAAGCCCTTGGTGGCGATGCGCAGGGCGGTGCCCGCGAAGCCCTTGTCGCCGATGACGAGGTTGCTGCCGCCGCCGATGATCAGCAGCGGCGTGCCCGCGGCGTCGGCCTCGCGCACCGCGTCGATCACCTCGGCGTCGGTGGTCGCGGTGAGCAGCCGGGTGGCGGGACCGCCGAGCCGGAAGGTGGTCAGGGGGGCGAGAGGGGCGTCGTGGAGTTCCTGCACGCGCTCAAGGGTACGAGAACGGTCCCGCCGCTCGGACGGGGCCGCCGCTGCCGTGACCGGGCTCATGGGAAGTAGTCAGGCACAGTCAGGCATTTTCCAGGGCCGGGGCAGGCTCAGGGTCCCGCGCGACGGGCGTAGCCCGCCCCGCCCGTGGGATGAACAGGGCGGCGACACCGGCGACGGCGACGATCCCGGCGCCCACCCACAGTGCGGGCTCGATCCCGTTCACGAAGTGCTGCGCGGTGTCGTAGCCGCCCTGAGCCGAGAAGACCGACGACATGACCGCGATGCCGAGTGCACCGCCGACCTCGCGCAGCGCGTTGTTGGCGCCGGAGGCGATGCCCTGCTCCTGCGGCAGGACGCTGGACATGACCAGGTTGGCGGCCGGGGCGAAGTAGAGGGCCATGCCGACGCCGCTGACGATGAGGGCCGGCAGCTGGGCGGCGTACGAGACGTCGGCGGAGACCACGGCGGCGAACCAGCCGAGTCCGACGGCCTGGAGGAAGAGCCCCGCCGCGACGACGGGCCGGCCTCCGATGCGGTCCGAGAGGATTCCGGCGATCGGCGCGACGAGCATCGGCATGCCGGTCCAGGGCAGCATCCTGAGCCCGGCCTCGGTCGGCGAGTAGCCGAGCACACCCTGCAGGAACTGGCTGAGCAGGAAGATCGAGCCGAACATCCCGAGGAACATCAGCAGGCTCGCGGCGTTGATCCCGAAGAAGGCCCGGGAGCGGAAGAGCCGCATGGGCAGCATCGAGTTCTCGTTGCGGATTCCGTGGTGCACAAACCCGGCGAGCAGCGCCGTTCCCGCGAACAGGCCGATCAGGACGAGGGTGTCGGTCCACCCGACGACGGGCGCGCGCACCAGTCCGTACACGATGCCGAACAGTCCGCCGCTGGCGAGCAGGGTGCCCCTGATGTCGAGCCGGGCGCCGGAGCCGTACGACTCCTTCAGGCGCAGCCGGGCGAGCGGCAGCAGGGCGACGCCCAGCGGAACGTTCAGCCAGAAGATCCAGTGCCAGGAGATGTGCTCGGTGAGGCTGCCGCCGATGAGCGGCCCTGAGGCGACCGCGAGGCCGTTGACCGCGCCCCAGATCCCGAACGCCAGGCCGCGCTTGGCCACCGGGACGGCCGCGGTGAGCAGGGTCAGGGTGAGCGGCATCATGATCGCGGCGCCGACGCCCTGCACGGCGCGGGCCGCGATCAGCGAGTCGATGCCGGGTGCCATGGCCGCGGCGGCCGAGGCCACGGTGAAGACCGTGATCCCGACCAGGAAGAGCCGCCTGCGCCCGAACCGGTCCCCCAGCGCCGCGCCGAACATCAGCAGGACGGCGAAGGTGAGCGTGTAGGCGCTGACCGTCCACTCCAGGTCGTCGAGCGCACCGCCGAGGTCCTGGCGGATGGACGGCAGGGCCGTGGTGACGACGAGGTTGTCGAGGGCCGCCATGAATCCGGCGACGCTGGTGATGACGAGGGCCCAGAGGGCTCCTCCGCGCTGTGTCGGTGCTGCTGTCGGTGCTGCTGTCCGTGCCATTGCTTCCCCCAGCGATCACGCGTTTAGTTATTGATGACTAACTTTCGTGGGCATAAAGACACCCCTGTGCCACGCGGACTCACTCCTTGTCGGCCTCCTGGGACTGCGTCGCCTCATGGAAGCCGACCCAGACCCGGTGATCCTGCTTGAAGCCCATGGACACCAGAACGTTGATCAGCATCCCGTAGGCGAGGAACCACGTCGTCTCCCCGGCGTCCGCCCCCGTCGCCAGGCCGACCACGTCGTACATCTCCATCCAGGCGGCCCGCAGCGACTCCCCGAACTCCCGGTCCCCCACCGCCTCGGCGGCGGCCACGGCGACGTAGATCTGCATCTGCATGAGCAGCTTCTCGGGATCCTCGGCGATCAGCGCCTGGTACGCATCCCCCATGCACTGCACCGCCTCCTCCCCCTCGGCACCCTCGGACGCCCGCTGGAAGACCTTGGTGATGTCCTGACAGCAACGCTGGGCGGCCGCGAGGAAGATGGCCTGCTTGCCCGGGAAGAGCCGGAAGAGATACGGCTGCGAGACACCCACGCGCTTGGCGATCGCCTCTGTGGATGTGCCGTTGTAGCCGCCGCGGGAGAACTCCGTGATCGCCGCGCGGATGACGCTCTCGCGCCGCTCCTCCGCACTCATCCTGACCATGCGACAAAGTTAGTGGCCAATCACTATCTACGTCAATCCTTCCGCGGACCGATATGCGTAAGGGGCGCCTCCCCATGGAGAACGCCCCTTACCCACAGCTACGTAGGCAGCGATCAGGCCAGCTGAACGACCGCCCGCGACATCCCGAGCACCTTCTGCCCCGCACTCATGGCGACCAGGTCGACCCGTACGCGGCTGTCGTCGAGCTTGGCCGCGACCTTGCCGCTGACCTCGATCTCGGCGCCCTTGTCGTCGTTCGGCACGACGACCGGCTTGGTGAAGCGGACGCCGTACTCGACGACGGCGGCCGGGTCGCCGGTCCAGTCGGTGACGACACGGATCGCCTCGGCCATCGTGAACATGCCGTGCGCGATCACGTCCGGCAGGCCGACCTCGACCGCGAACTTCTCGTTCCAGTGGATCGGATTGAAGTCACCGGAGGCGCCCGCGTACTGCACGAGCGTGGCACGCGTCACAGGGAACGACTGCGCGGGCAGCTCGGTGCCGACCTCGACATCGGCGTACTTGATGTTCGTCGCCATGGCGATCAGGCCTCCTCAGCGGCGCGCGAGACGAGCTTGGTCCAGGCGGTCACGACGTGCTCACCGGCCTCGTCGTGCACCTCGCCCCGCACGTCGATGATGTCGTTGCCCGCGAGCGACTTGATGCCCTCGATGGTCGAGGTCACGGTCAGCTTGTCGCCGGCACACACGGGGCGCGTGTAAGCGAACTTCTGGTCCCCGTGCACGACACGGCTGTAGTCGAGTCCCAGCTCCGGGTCGTGGATGACGTCACCCGCGGCCTTGAAAGTGATCGCAAACACAAAAGTCGGCGGGGCGATCACGTCGGGGTGCCCGAGCTCCTCGGCGGCGGCACGGTCGACGTACGCGGGGTTCGTGTCCCCCACCGCCTCCGCGAACTCACGGATCTTCTCCCGGCCGACCTCGTACGCGCCGGTGGGCGGATAGGTCCGCCCTACGAAGGACTGGTCGAGCGCCATGGGCTCGGTACCTCCTGGATGTGTTCTCGATCTGCCTGATCTACGAAACGACACGAGGCCGCCCCCGAAGTGGGGACGGCCTCGTGTACGAGCCTGATTTATCGCGTCTCGCGGTGCGCGGTGTGCGCGTTGCAACGCGGGCAGTGCTTCTTCATCTCAAGTCGGTCCGGGTTGTTACGCCGGTTCTTCTTGGTGATGTAGTTCCGCTCCTTGCACTCCACGCAGGCCAGCGTGATCTTCGGGCGGACGTCGGTGGCAGCCACGTGAGTGCACTCCTTGACGAACGGATGGGACAAAGGTTTAACGCATAAAAGAGTAGCCGATCGAAGGACCGACCCCACAATCGGCTACTGTCTGTAGCGGTGACCGGACTTGAACCGGTGACACAGCGATTATGAGCCGCTTGCTCTACCGACTGAGCTACACCGCTGTGATGCGATGACCCCTCACCCGAAGGTGAGGGAACTTCACACCAGAGCCCCAATGCGGAATCGAACCGCAGACCTTCTCCTTACCATGGAGACGCTCTACCGACTGAGCTATTGGGGCGAGCGATGAAGACATTACACGGTCGCGCGCCGATCGCCCAAATCCGTTTCGCGCCCCCAGCTGCCGGGAACGCTGACGCGTTTCCACGACCGGCACTTGGGCCCCTCGGGCCTCATCAGTACGACTATTGCGAGCTTCCTCGAAGCGCCCCTGTGACGGTCCTAGGGTCCTTCTGACGGATCAGGCTGGATGCGGACGGCCGGCCACTTGCGGTTCCGGCGAGCGGGGTCTGGGGCGTGCAGCTGCAAGGCGGAGGAGGGCGTCAACGCGGAGCGTTGGCAACCGACGACAACGCCGAGGGGGTCCCCCCTGCTCCTTAAGAGCTTGGGGGAGTGCGTGCCAGACCCCGCGACTCCAGCAAGATCCGTCAGAAGGGCCCTAGGCTCGACCCACCTTGCGTGATCTTGTAACGCGATACGCGTCCTCGCCGAGCCCTCAGGAGCGCGATGCCCCACAGTCCCTCACAGCAGCCACCGTCACCCGGCGTGCCCGAGGGCTCCGGACTGCTGCTGAGCGGCGCCCGGCTCACCGACGGCAGGACCGTGGACGTGCGACTCGCCGGCGGGCGCATCGAGGCGGTCGGCACGGTCGGCAGCCTCACCGCGCA
This sequence comes from Streptomyces endophyticus, assembly GCF_035798155.1. Classification (NCBI taxonomy): domain Bacteria; kingdom Bacillati; phylum Actinomycetota; class Actinomycetes; order Kitasatosporales; family Streptomycetaceae; genus Streptomyces; species Streptomyces endophyticus. The sequence continues at coordinate 86,245 of NZ_JAOZYC010000149.1, forward strand.
CGGCTCGCGCCTGGACCTCACCGGCTGCCTGCTGCTCCCCGCCCCCGTCGAGCCGCACGCGCACGGGGACACGGCCCTTTCGGCCGACTGCGAGGGCCCTGTCCCGTACGACCCCGAAGACGTCCAGCGCCGGGCCACCGAGGGCGCCCTGCTGCAGCTCGGCCATGGGGCCACCGCCCTGCGCTCCCATGTGCGGATCGGTGACATGGAGGGGCTCGCTTCGATGGAGGCGGTGCTCCAGGCGCGGCGTTCGCTGGTGGGGCTCGCGGATCTGCGAACGGTGGCGATGCCCCGGCTGCTGACCGGGCTCGCCGGGGCCGAAGGGCTCGCCGTGCTGCGGGACGCCGTGAAAATGGGCGCCTCCGTAGTAGGCGGTTGCCCCGACCTGGACCCCGATCCAACGGGCTACGTAGAGGCGGTGCTTGAGGTCGCCGCCGAACACGGGTGCCCGGTCGACCTGCACACGGACGGGGCCGATCCGGTGCGGCTCGGGCGGCTCGCGGCGGCGGTAGGCGGGCTGCGCACGGGCGTCACCGTCGGACCGCTGGGCGGGCTCTCCCGGCTGCCGGAGGAAGCGGCACGGCCCGCTGTGGACCGGCTCGCGGCCGCCGGGGTGACCGTGACGTGCCTGCCGCAGGGAGGGTGCGCGGGGGTGGACGAGCGGGCCGTCGCGCCGGTGCGGCTGCTGCGGGCGGCCGGGGTGCCGATCGCGGCGGGCAGCGGGGCGCTGCGCGACGTGTCCAACCCTGTGGGGCGCGGCGACCCGCTGGAGGCCGCCTACTTGTTGGCATCGCGCTACGGGATGCGCCCGGAGGACGCCTACGAAGCGGTGAGTTCGACGGCCAGGGCGGCCCTCGGCCTGCCGGAGGTGCGCGTGGAGGCGGGGTTTCCCGCGGAGCTGCTCGCGGTGCGGGGCGAGCGGCTCGCGGGGGCGCTCTCCCTCGCGTACAGCCGGATCGTCGTGCACCGGGGGCGCGTCGTGGCGCGGACCAGCGCGGTACGGGAGTACTGCGACTCGGCCGCCGCGGTCGCCCTCGATCTGCCGCGGCAGGGGCGGGCGGCCAAGTACGGCGGTGGGGGCCCCGCTTGAACACCCGTACGGGGCCGGTGCGCGCATGGTTGCACGGTGAACCGTCCGTCTCGGGCGTACCGTCGAAGGCATGCGCATTGTCATCGCTGGGGGTCATGGTCAGATCGCGCTGCGGCTCGAGCGGCTGCTCTCCGCGCGCGGGGACGAAGTGGCGGGGATCATCCGCAGGTCGGAGCAGGGTGACGCCCTGCGGTCCGCCGGCGCGGAACCCGTTCTGTGCGACCTGGAGTCGGCGTCCGTGGAGGAGGTCGCGGCGCATCTGCAGGGTGCGGACGCGGCCGTTTTCGCGGCGGGCGCGGGTCCGGGCAGCGGCGCCGGCCGGAAGGACACCGTGGACCGGGACGCCGCCGTGCTGTTCGCGGATGCCGCGGAGCGGGCCAAGGTGCGCCGCTACATCGTGGTGTCGGCGATGGCGGCGGACGCCGCGCACCAGGGCGACGACATCTTCGACGTGTACCTGCGGGCCAAGGGCGCGGCCGACGACGACGTACGGCGCCGTACCGGGCTCGACTGGACGATCCTGCGGCCCGGTCAGCTGACGAACGACGCGGGGTCCGGGCTCGTCCGTCTGGAGGCCTCGACCGGGCGCGGGCCCGTGCCGCGCGACGACGTGGCAGCCGTCCTCGCGGAGCTGGTGGACACGCCCGCCACGGCGGGGCTGACGCTGGAACTGATCTCCGGCTCAACGCCGGTCACGGTGGCGGTGAAGTCGGTCGCGGGCAACTGAGTCGCGCTACGCGCGCGTGCGGCCCGGCCGCGCGTACGCCTCGGAGCAGCGACATCCAGAGCAGCGGCGTTCAAAGCAGCAGCGTTCAGCGGCGTTCAAAGCAGCAGCGTTCAGCGGCGTTCAGAACAGCGGCATCTGGCCCGGCACGTGCGGGACCACGTACCCGTCGAGCGCGTCCTGGACAGCGCCGAGCTGGGCGGGTCGGCGCGAACCGGGGCAGGAGACCAGCTCTCCGGCGGCGCGGGTGCCGGGAGGGTCGTGGCGGGCGAAGCGGCCCGCCACGACCGCGATCTCACGGCGGCATTCGGGGCAGTGTCGGCGGCGGGATGTCATCGGCATGGGTTCAGTCTGCGTCGTGATCGCCGCGGACACACGGTGAAACCCCCTCAGGAAGGCTCCTGAGGGGGTTGCTTGTACTGCGACGCGGCGTCAGATCCCCATGCACGGCACGGGCCAGCGGCGCATGCGTGGTGGCAGCGCCACCGCCCACCCGTCCACGATCAACGCGAGCCCTTCCTCAGCCAGGTGGAGGGCCGCCTCCTGGTGGGCGGGGGCGAGCGTGTCGAGCCTTGTGGCGTCGCTCAGCGTGTCGAACGCGGTGAGCAGGTCGGGGTGGTCGAGCGTGAACCGCGCCGAGGCGGGGCGCTCGCGGCGGTCCATGACCGTGACGAACCCCGGGCCGCGACGGTGGTAGAGCATCCCGTAGGCGTGCTTGGTGCGCCAGGCGGTCAACGCGCCCGGCTCGTCGGGCTGTTGGGCCGGCGGTGGGAGGTGGTGCAGGGTGCGGAGGTCATACGTGACACGGTCCGCGGGGGCGGGACCGTCATACGTAACACCTGCCGCATCCCCGGGAGCCTCGGATCCGTCATACGTATGACGGGGGACGGCGGCCGTCTCCCAGTGGGTGCTCAGCCCGGACGCCTGACACTCGCGCAGGAACTGGACCGCCCGAGTGGTGGTGCGGCCGTCGCCGTGCAGGGGCAGCGGCTCGGTCACGCGGACGCGGGTGCCGATGACACGGTGCGGGACGAGAGCGGGGAGCGCGGTCATCCGGCGACCGCCCGGGCGGTGGGGCCGGAGGGTTCGTTCCCGATGCGGATCGGCGCGGCGCGGGTGGGCAGGGACACGTAGGTGCCGGTGTCGCGGAAGAGGAGGCCGAACGTGACGGCCTGTGCGACCCACCCCCCCAGCTCTTCGGCCGGTACGTCGTGGCCTTCGGCGGCGAGTCTGCGCTGCAGGCCGGTTTCACTCGCGCCCTCCTCCAGGATGCGCAGGGCGGCCGCCTCCCAGCCGTTGAACCAGTAGGTGCGGCGCGGCCAGCCCTCGCGGCGGTCCCGTACGAGGAGCGTGTTCTCGTCCTCGCCCGCCTGCTCCATGACGAGGGTCGACGTGGCGTACTGCGCACGCCACTGCGCCACGGCACGCAGCAGCCGGTCCTCCGTGTCGCCGCCGATGCCGGCGTCCTCGGTGTCGAACAGATAGACCAGGTCGGCGAGTTCGGACTCCGGGAGCTCGTACACGTGCTGGTACATGTCGGCCGGGCGCCGCTTGGCGAACCCCAGGGTGGGGTCGGTGAAGTGCGGGCTGAAGCGCTCCAGTTGGATACGGAAGGCGCCGCTCGGCGGCTGGAGGTGCACGAGGGCGGGCATCTGGTCGAGCACGCGCGCGTAGTCCCGCACCGTCTCGCCGGGGAACCCGTAGAGGTAGTTCCAGGTGCAGGTGATCTCGTGGTTGTCGAACTCGCGCAGCGTGCGGATGTTGCGGGCGCCGGTGACGCCCTTGTCCATCAGGTCGAGGACGCGGTTGCTGAGGCTTTCGATGCCGGGCTGGATCAGCACGACGCCCGCGGCGCCGAGTTGGCCGATCTGCTCCCGGTTGAGGTTGGACTTCACTTCGTAGTGGATCCGCAGGTCCCAGCCGCTGTCGGTGGCGAGCGGCAGGAAGTCCTTGAAGTACGCCATGTCGATGATGTTGTCGACGGTGACGATGTCGAGGATGCGGTGGCGGCGCACGAGGCGTTCGATCTCGCTCCACAGCCGCTCGCCGGGCTTGGCGCGGAACGCCATGGTGCTGCCGTTGAGTCCGCAGAAGGTGCAGTGGTGCTTCTCGCCCCACCAGCAGCCGCGGGCGCCCTCGACGACCAGCTTGGGATACACGTACTCGAGGACCGACGACGCCTCGATCTCCGCCTGCCACTGGTCGTAGTCGGGCGACGGTATGTGGGCCGGAGCCACAGTGCGCTGGGGTTCGGTGCCGGCCCGGGAGACTCCGTCGTCCCACCAGCAGAGCCCCGGAACGTCGTCGGGGGGCGTGCCCGCGTCCAGGTGGGCGAGGAGGGCCGGGAAGGCGTACTCCCCTTCGCCGCGCACGACATGGTCCACGTAGGGGTGGTTGCGGTGCAGGGCGTGCCCCATGGGGCCTTCGCAGTTGCTTCCTCCGAAGACGACGGTCAACTTCGGGTGACGGCGCTTGAGTTCCTTGGCGAGGGCGAGGGACGCCACGTTCTGCATGAACGTACTCGTGAAACCGACGACGTCGGGCTCGTGCGCCAGCACCTCGGTCGCGCAGCGCTCGATGTACGTGGCGGCATGGCGGCGCATCTCGAAGGCCGTGTCCAGGGTCTCGGCCTGCACACCGCGCTCGCGTGCGTACGACCGCAGCTGTGCGGCGCCCCAGTCCTCGTCGTCGTAGAGGACTCCGGAGAACACCCAGTCGCCGATCCCGTGGAAGATCGAGTCGCTGCCGATCGCCTCGTAGTCGCTGGGGCTCAGGCGGCCGCCCGAGCGTTCGAGAAGCAGCTCCGCCCAGCGCAGCGAGCCGTGGAACTCGCGCACCTCGTCGGCCGGGCGGACCTCCCGCAGCAGCTGGTGCAGCAGACCCACCTGGAGGGAGGGCAGGTCGATCGCGTGCCAGGGCATGGTCACCAGCCCAACGCGCATGCCGCCCCGCCTCTTCTTGCCGCCACAAGCCGGCTCACCCTATGGGCGTCCCACCCGTCACACAAGGGCATGCGGGCGGGCCGCAGAGATCCCCTCATGTCCGGTCGATGTGACGTAGGTCACCATATTTCGATTTCACCCGAAAGGTCACCCCGAACACGACGAAGCCCCCTCTGGACTGCATTTACGCAGTTCAGAGGGGGCTTCCCCCAAGTGTGGCGGCGCCAGGATTCGAACCTGGGAAGGCTGAGCCGGCAGATTTACAGTCTGCTCCCTTTGGCCGCTCGGGCACACCGCCTTGGGTTTGCTGCCTCGGGTCCCGCCTTGCGGCGGTGCTCGCTGGCAACGACGTAAACAATACCTGATGCACAGGGGTGCTTCGCCACCCAATTGATCGGCGGCCGGGCGCGACACGGTGGCTAGGCTGCTCCTGGCGCGACTTCCCCGGCGCGCAGCCAGAGCAGAACCCGGTCGGAACCCGACCAGTACCCGATCAACCCCCGATACAAGGAGCCACAGGACATGGCCGACTCCAGTTTCGACATCGTCTCGAAGGTCGAGCGGCAGGAGGTCGACAACGCGCTCAACCAGGCCGCCAAGGAGATCTCGCAGCGCTACGACTTCAAGAACGTGGGCGCATCCATCTCCTGGTCCGGCGAGAAGATCCTGATGGAGGCCAATGGCGAGGAGCGGGTCTTGGCCATCCTCGACATCTTCCAGACCAAGCTGGTCAAGCGCGGGATCTCGCTGAAGTCGCTGGACGCGGGCGAGCCGCAGCTTTCCGGCAAGGAGTACAAGATCTTCGCCTCCATCGAGGAGGGCATCTCCCAGGAGAACGCCAAGAAGGTCGCGAAGACGATCCGCGACGAGGGCCCGAAGGGCGTCAAGGCGCAGGTGCAGGGCGACGAGCTGCGCGTCAGCTCGAAGAGCCGTGACGACCTGCAGACCGTCCAGCAGTTGCTCAAGGGCAAGGACTTCGACTTCGCGCTGCAGTACGTGAACTACCGGTAGGACCGGACTGCCTACAGGGATGCTTCACAGCGTCCTACGTAAGCGAAGGGGCGGCACCCGACGGGTGCCGCCCCTCCTTGCTGCCGGCTGCAGCTCAGCGGCGACTGCGCGAGTCGCCGAAGAAGATGCGGTAGGCGATCAGGAGGACGAGGGCGCCACCGATCGCGGCGACCCAGGTCGCGCCGTCGTAGAAGTCCGTGGATATGGGGCGGTCCAGCCAACGGGACGATATCCAGCCGCCGATGAAGGAACCCGCGACGCCGATGAGGATGGTGCCGACCAAGCCGCCCGGGTCCCGGCCGGGCAACAGGAACTTGGCGATGGCACCGGCCAGCAGTCCAAGGATGATCCAGCCGATGATGCCCATGCCGCGTTCTGCCCCTCTGTAGTGCTGTGGCGCCTACTGCCTTGCTACGGCGCCTTGTTACGTCATTCTCGCCGGGGCGCCGTGGACGTCGTCGCCCTGGCCCCCTGCTGCCCAGAAGGACGACAGATAGGCATGGTGTGGTTGCACGAGCCCTTTGGCGTGCGGGCCTCGGCGGTACGCGCGCGATGCCGGTGGCGGCCCGGCTCAGCGCCTCAGCGGCACCTCAGCGCGTCGCGAACGGCTGGTCCGTGGGCACGATCTCGCGGCCGAGCGGCAGCAGCGAGATCGGGATCATCTTGAAGTTGGCGATGCCGAACGGGATGCCGATGATCGTCACACACAGGGCGAGGCCCGTGACGATGTGCGCCAGGGCCAGCCACCAGCCCGCGAGGATCAGCCACAGGACGTTGCCGACGCAGGAGGGCGCGCCCGCGTCCCTGCGCTCGACCGTCGTCTTCCCGAAGGGCCACAGGGCGTAGACGCCGATCCTGAAGGCGGCGATGCCGAACGGGATACCGATGATGGTGATGCACAGCAGGACGCCGGCCAGAACGTAGCCGAGGAACAGCCAGAAGCCGCTCAGGATCAGCCAGATGACGTTGAGGATTGTCTTCACTGTTGGCGACCTGCCATCTGCTCGAGCCGGGAGATGCGCTCCGCCATCGGCGGGTGCGTGGAGAACATCTTCGACATTCCCTGGCCGGGGCGGAAGGGGTTGGCGATCATCATGTGGCTCGCCGTCTCGATGCGCGGCTCGGGCGGCAGGGGCAGCTGCTTCGTGCCCGCCTCGAGCTTGCGCAGGGCGCTCGCCAGGGCCAGCGGGTCACCGGTCAGCTGGGCCCCCGAGGCATCGGCCTCGTACTCGCGGGAGCGGCTGATGGCGAGCTGGATCAGGGACGCCGCAAGTGGCCCCAGGATCATGATCAGGAGCATTCCGAAGATGCCGGGGCCGTCGTCGTCGTTCGAGCGGCCGACCGGGATCAGCCACGCGAAGTTGACCAGGAACATGATCACGGAGGCGAGGGCTCCGGCGACGGAGGAGATCAGGATGTCGCGGTTGTAGACATGGCTCAGCTCGTGCCCGATGACACCGCGCAGCTCTCGCTCGTCCAGGATGCGCAGGATTCCCTCGGTGCAGCACACCGCGGCGTTGCGCGGGTTGCGGCCCGTCGCGAACGCGTTCGGCGCCTCCGTGGGAGAGATGTACAGCCGCGGCATGGGCTGACGCGCCTGCGTGGAGAGCTCGCGCACCATCCGGTACAGCGCGGGCGCCTCGAATTCGCTCACCGGGCGGGCGCGCATCGCGCGCAGGGCCAGCTTGTCGCTGTTCCAGTACGCGTACGCGTTCGTCCCCAGAGCGATGACGAGCCCGACGATGAGCCCCGTACGGCCGAAGAAGCTGCCGATGACGAGGATGAGGGCGGACAGGCCTCCAAGGAGTACGGCGGTCTTCAACCCGTTGTGCCGGCGGTGCACGGTACGTCCTCCTGATGGTGCGGCAGGGGAACCCACTGCTTGCTTGTCTGCTGCTTCCACTGGGTCTGAAGCCTGTGCGTGCTTCCACGTCCAGTGGACCCTCCCTGACTGGTCAACGCCAGACGAGGAGGACGAGTTCCCTTGTCCGCTCGGGACGGGCCGTGCGGGCCTGTAGGCCGACCGGGTCAGCGCTGCTGCGGCAGACCCGCCAGTTCCAGGGCCTCCGGGTCCGGCTCGATCTCGCTCGTGCAGTGCGCGCAGCGGGTGGCGACGCCGGGGATCTGGGTGTAGCAGCGCGGGCAGTCGCGCAGGGCCGCCTTGATGTCGACGGGCTTGCCGCGGTCCAGGCGCGCCTGGAGCTTCATCATCGGGACGACGATGCAGAAGTAGAGCACCGCGGCGGTGATCAGGAAGGCGATGATCGCGCTGACGAACTTGCCGTACGGGAAGTCGGTGCCCTCGACCGTGAAGTGCGCCTCACCGAAGTCGCCGGTGGACTTCGTGGCGACGCCGATGAGCGGCGCGATGAAAGCCGTACTGAGTGCGGTGACCACAGCCGTGAACGCGGTTCCGACCGCGAGGCCGATGGCCATCGTGATGATGTTTCCGCGAAGGATGAAGTCCTTGAACCCGCTCAGCACGACGCCTGTCTCCTTGATGTGGGGGCTGTGGTCATTGGTGTGGGCCGGGAGGCGGCCCGTACGTGTAGTGCCACGTGTGGTGCCGTACGAGGGTGCCTAGAAGAGGCCCGTCGAGGCAAAACGCAGGACCAATTGGGGTGCGCCGGAGAGGGCCACTCCGATGACGGCGGTGACGGCGATCGCCGCTGTGAGCGGCCTGGACGCGCGGTGGACGGCAGGTTCGCCTTCAGGTGCGCGGAAGAGCGTCGCGGTCCACTGGAGGTAGTAGAAGAGCGCGATCACGACGTTCACGGCCATGACGACGGCGAGCCAGCCGAGCCCCGCGTCGACGGCCGCCGAGAAGACCGTGACCTTCGCGAACAGGCCGATGATGCCCGGCGGCAGCCCCGCGAGACACAGCAGGAAGAAGCCCAGGACGAGCGCGGCGAGCGGGTGCGAGGCGTACAGGCCCCGGTAGTCGCTGATGCGGTTCAGCGGCTTCGTACGGGCGACCAGAGCGGCCACGGCGAAGGCACCGAGGTTCACCGCGGCGTACATGAGGGCGTACGCGAGGGTGGAGCCGATCGACTTCTGGGGGTCGTCGGAGTAGGCGGCCGCGGCGATCGGCACCAGGAGGTAGCCGGCCTGGCCGACGGAGGACCAGGCGAGCAGGCGGACGGCGCTGTACGCGCGCGTGGCCTGCTGCCGGATGGCGGCCACGTTTCCGACGGTCATGGTCAGCGCGGCGAGCGCGGCGAGGGCCGGACCCCACACGTCGGCGTACGAGGGGAACGCGACGACCGTGACGAGGATGAGGCCGGAGAAGCCGACGGCCTTGCCGATGACCGACAAGTAGGCGGCGATCGGCAACGGCGCGCCTACGTAGGTGTCGGGTACCCAGAAGTGGAAGGGTACGGCGGCCGTCTTGAAGGCGAAGCCCACGAGGGTGAGCGCGACGCCGGTCTGGGCCAGGGTGTGGAACTGCCCGTCCACGTGGGTGAGTTCGGTGGCGACCCGCGTGAGGTGCAGGGTGCCCGTGGAGGCGTACACGAAGCTCACGCCGAGCAGGGTGACGGCGGTCGCGGTGACCGAGGAGAGAAAGAACTTCAGGGCCGCGTCGGAGGAGCGCTTGTCGCCGTGCTTGAGGCCCACGAGGGCGAAGGCGGGGAGCGAGGCGACTTCCAGGGCGACGACGAGCGTGGCCAGGTCGCGGGACGCGGGCAGCAGGGCCGCGCCCGCGGCGGAGGACAGGAGGAGGAACCAGAACTCCCCTTCGGGGAGGGGCCTGCCCGCGTTCTTGGCGTCCTTCAGGGAGCTGACCGAGAGCAGCGCGGTGAGCAGGGCACCGGCCAGGACCAGGAACTGGATGACGAGCGTGAAGCGGTCCGCCGTGTAACTGCAGGCGTCGTACGACACACCCTTGAGGCAGAACGTGGAGCGCTCGTCCCCGATCAGCGGCAGCAGCGCGAGTGCCGCGGCCGCCAGGCCCGCGATGGAGATCCAGCCCAGGACCGGCTTGCGGCGCTCGGCCACGAACAGGTCGGCGACCAGCACGACGAGGGCCACGACCGCCGCGATCGTGGGCGGCGCGATGGCGACCCAGTCGACGGACTGGACGAGGGACGCCACGGAGGGCGCGGCGACGGCGATCACTGGAGGCCTCCTGCGAGGAGCTTCTGCACGGCGGGGTTCGTGAGGCCGAGCAGGGCGGCGGGCCACAGACCCGCGAGCACGGTGAGGGCGACGAGCGGGGTCCAGGTGGCGAACTCGTAGCCGCGTACGTCGGCGAGCACGGGCGCCTCCGGAGCCGCCAGGGCCTCCTTGGGGCGCGGGCCCATGCAGACGCGGCGGACCACGATGAGCATGTACGCGGCGGTGAGCAGCGTGCCGAAGGCCGCGATCGCCATGAAGACGAGGAAGGCCGGGCGGCTGAGCTCGTCGGCGGGCTTGAACGCGCCGAACAGCGCGAGCATTTCGCCCCAGAAACCGGCGAGCCCCGGCAGCCCGAGCGAGGCGACGGCGGCGAAGGCGAGGAGGCCGCCGAGGCGCGGCGCCTTGCCGTACAGGGCCATACCGCCCTGCTCGGAGAGGGCGTCGAGGTCGCTGGTGCCGGTCCGGTCCTTGAGCGCGCCGACGAGGAAGAAGAGGAGGCCGGTGATGAGGCCGTGGGCGATGTTGGCGAACAGCGCGCCGTTCACGCCGGTCGGGCTCATCGTCGAGATGCCGAGCAGTACGAAGCCCATGTGGCCGACGGAGGAGTACGCGATGAGGCGCTTGAGGTCGCCCTGCGCGCCCTGCTTGGCCAGGTTCAGGCAGGCCAGTGACCCGTAGATGATCCCGACGACGGCAAGCGCGGCGAGGTACGGCGCGAAGGTCCGCATTCCGTCGGGCGCGATGGGGAGCAGGATCCGGACGAACCCGTACGTACCCATCTTCAGCAGGACGCCGGCGAGGAGGACGGAGCCGACGGTCGGGGCGGCGGTGTGGGCGTCGGGCAGCCAGCTGTGCAGCGGCCACATCGGGGTCTTCACGGCGAGCCCGATTCCGATCGCCAGAACGGCGATGACCTGCACGGATGTGGTCAGGCCCCGGCCGTTGTCAGTGGCGAGTGCCATCATGTCGAACGTGCCCGACTTAACGCCGATAAGGAGGAGTCCGAGCAGCATCACGACCGAGCCGAGCAGCGTGAAGAGGATGAACTTCCAGGCTGCCTGCGCCCGTTGCTCGCCGCCCCAGCGGGCGATGAGGAAGTACATCGGGATGAGAACCATCTCGAACGCGAGGAAGAAGAGGAGGAGGTCCAGGACGGCGAAGGTCGCGAGCGTCCCCGATTCCAGGACGAGGATCAGGGCGACGAACGCCTTGGGGGACGGCCCGGTCGGCATGTGGAAGTAGGAGTACAGCGCGCACAGGAACGTCAGCAGCGCCGTGAGCACGAGGAGGGGGAGGGAGATGCCGTCGATGCCGAGGTGGATACGCACGTCGAGCGCGGGGATCCAGCTGATGTCGGTCGTCGCCTGCATTCTCGACGGCTGGTCGTGGTCGAAGCCGAGCGCGAGGGCGATCGCGGCGATGAGGATCACGCCGGTCACGGTCACGCCGTGGCGGAGCACGGCCTGGTCCGGGGAGTTCCCCTTCAGCCCTGGCGGGGCCGGGAGAAGGGCGAGAACGGCACCGATGAGCGGGCCGACGACGATCAATGCGAGAAGGAACTGCATCACGGATTCGCTGATATCGATCACGGCTGCTCACGCTCCGGCGGTGGCGACGAGGACGACGGCGACCACCAGGACGACGGTGCCTGCGAGCAGTGCGCTGAGGTAGGTCTGCACGTTTCCGGTCTGGGCCCTGCGCACGGCCCAGCCCAGCGCCTTCGGCGCTTCGGCCGCCCCACGTACGTAGGTGTCGACGACGGCGCGGTCGAGGTAGCGGACCAGTGCGGCGCCGGCCTGCACCGGGCGGACGAAGAGCGCCGCGTAGACGGCGTCGAGGTGGAAGCCGACGGCGGCGTGGCGGTGCAGCGGGCCGAGCAGCAGACGGCCGGGGTCGGCCGGGTCCGGGGCGCTCGCGATGTCGCCGTACGCGGGGGTGTGTGTCGCGATGGCCTCGGCCTCGACCAGGCCCGCGTCGCCGGACTCCGTATCGACCGCGACGGCGCCGATCGGGGTGCGGCGGGCCGCCAGCGCGGTGGTGTGGCGCCAAGCCGCATAGGTGACCAGGCCGCCGACGAGGGCGAAGCCGGTGCCGAGGACGGAGGTGGTCAGCGTCGGGGTGAGGGACGTGCCGTCGAACCAGTCGGGGAGCACACCCGCGAGCAGTCCGAAGCCGAGGGAGGGGATCGCCAGGACCCACAGGACGACGTTCATCGTGACCGGTTGCTTGCCGTGGTCGGGGGCCTCCGTGCCGCTGCCCTTGAACGCGAGGAGCCAGAGCCGGGTCGCGTAGGCGGCGGTGAGCAGGGCCGTGATCAGGCCCGCCACGAGGACGATCCAGCCGGCCGCGGTCGGCGCGGTCAGGGCGCCGTTCTCCTGGCCGGTGGCGGTGTGCTCGGCGGCGCCGAGGACGGCCTCCTTGGAGAAGAAGCCGCTGAACGGCGGGATCGCGGCGAGCGCGAGCAGCGCCACGGTCATCGTCCAGAAGGCGTCCGGCACGCGGTCGCGCAGGCCCTTCATGCGGGACATCGCGGCCAGCGAGTTGGTGCCGGCGGCGTGGATGATCACGCCCGCCCCGAGGAACAGCAGCGCCTTGAAGGCGCCGTGCGAGAGGAGGTGGAAGACGGCGGCGTCACGGCTGCCGACGGCGAGGGCGCCGGTCATGTAGCCGAGTTGGCCGACCGTCGAGTACGCGAGGACGCGCTTGATGTCGTCCTGGGCGAGCGCGGCGAGGGCCGACCCGACCATGGTCGTCGCGGCCATGACCGCGAGGACGATCAGCGCTGCCTGCGAGGCGGCGAAGACCGGGAGGAGACGGGCGACAAAGTAGACGCCGGCGGCGACCATCGTCGCGGCATGGATCAGCGCGGAGACGGGCGTGGGGCCCGCCATCGCGTCGGGCAGCCAGGTGTGCAGCGGGAACTGCGCGGACTTGCCCGCCACACCGGCCAGGAGCAGAAGGGCGATCAGGGTCGGGTGGTCGAGGCCCGCCTCGCTCGTGACCTTGCCCAGGATCGTCGTGATGCGGAACGAGCCCGCGTCCACGGCGAGCGCGAACAGGCCGATGAGGAAGGGGACGTCGCCGAGCTTCGTGACCAGGAACGCCTTGAGGGAGGCGGCCCGTGCCTCGGGGGTCTCCCAGTAGTGGCCGACGAGGAAGTACGAGCAGATGCCCATGACTTCCCAGCCGACGAGCAGGACCATCAGGTCGCCCGAGTAGACGACCAGGAGCATCGCGGAGGTGAAGAGCGAGACGAGCGCGGCGTACGAGGGGTAGCGCGGGTCGTCGCGCAGATAGCCCGTCGAGTAGATCTGCACGCAGGTCGCGACCAGGCCGACGAGGAGGGCGACGAGGGCGGCGAAGCCGTCGATGTGCAGGGCGAGTTCGATCGGCACGGAGCCGGTCGGGGCGAGCTGGGTGTGCGCGTCGAGGGCAGCGGTGCCGTTGCCCGTGCCGCCGCCCTGGTCGAGGGCGACAACAGCGGCGAGGGCCAGCGCGGCCAGCGTCGGCAGGACGGCCAGCGGGCGGGCGAAGCCCGGAGCTGTGCGGCCGAGGAGCAGGCCGGCGACGGCGCCGAGGAACGGCAGGAGGGGGACGAGTACGGCGAGGTTCGTCGTGGTCACGTGGTGGCCTCGGCCTTCTCGTCCGTGGTGTCGGCGGTGGTGGCCGCCGGTGTCCCGGACGGGTCGTGCGGGTCGTCGTCCGGGTCGCGGGGCTCGGCGGAGTCGCGCAGCTTGTCGATGTCCGACGTGCCGCGGTTGCGGTGGACGGCCAGGACGATCGCCAGGCCGATGCCGATCTCGGCGGCGGCGATGGCGATGGTGAACAGGGTCAGGGCCTGGCCCGCGTGGAGGGTGTCGCGCAGCCAGACGTCGAAGGCGACGAGGTTCAGGTTGACGGCGTTGAGCATCAGCTCGACCGACATCAGGACCAGGATCGCGTTGCGGCGGGCCAGCACGCCGTACAGGCCCGTGCAGAAGAGGAGGGAGGAGAGGACGGCGGGGTAGGCGAGGTGCATCAGCGGGTTCCCTCGCCTTCGGCTGCCGGGGCGGTGTCGGCGTTCTTCTTGCGGGACAGGACGATCGCGCCGACCAGGGCGGCGAGGAGCAGGACCGAGAGCGCCTCGAACGGCAGGACCCAGTGCTTGAAGAGGATCGAGCCGGTCACGTCCGTGCTGCCCTGGACAGGGCCGCCGAGGTCGATCCAGGTCGTCCGGAACGCGTCGACGACGACCCAGATCAGGGCGGCGGCGGAGGCGATGGCCACGGTCAGGGCGGCCCAGCGGTTGGGGCTGTCCGCGTCCGGTGAGCGGCCGATGGGGGCGCGGGTCAGCATCAGGCCGAACAGGAGGAGGACCACGACGGAACCGACGTAGATGAGGACCTGCACCCAGGCGATGAACTCGGCTGTGAGCAGGAGGTACTCGACGGCGAGCCCGCCGAGGGCGACGACCAGCCACAGGGCGGCGTGCACCAGTTGCTTCGTGGTGACGGTGACGATCGCCGCGGCGAAGGTCACGAGGCCCACGAGCACGAAGGCGATCTCGACGCCCGACGGGGAGAGGAACCCGGGACTGTCGGCTGCCGTGGCGACGGCCGCCGATGCGGCGAGGGTCATGCGGTGGGCTCCTCTCCGGGGTCATTTCCGGGGCTGTTTCCAGGGCCGTTTCCGGGGCCGTTTCCGGGGCCGTTTCCAGGGCCGTTTCCAGGGGCATCGGGGGTGGCCTTCGGGCCGGGGGCCGGGGCCGAGGGGTCTCCGGCCGCGGGACCGCCGGCCGGGGGCTCCTGGGTCGCCGCCGCCTGGGCCGCTGCCTCCTGGGCTGCCGTTTCCTGGGCTGCTGACAGTTTGTCCGCGGTTTTGCGGGCTGCCGTCAGTTCCTTGGGGTCCTCGGCCGCGGGGTCGAGGGCGGGCGGGGACGGGACCGTCCACATCCACTCGCGGAGCTTGTCGCGTTCGTGGGTGAGCTCGCGGATGTCGGTCTCGGCGTACTCGAACTCCGGGGACCAGAACAGCGCGTCGAAAGGGCACACCTCGATGCAGATACCGCAGTACATGCAGAGGGAGAAGTCGATGGCGAAACGGTCGAGGACGTTGTGGCTGCGCTCGCGGCCGCCCTCGACGGCCGGTGGCACCGTCTCCTTGTGGGAGTCGATGTAGATGCACCAGTCGGGGCACTCGCGGGCGCACAGCATGCAGACCGTGCAGTTCTCCTCGAACAGACCGATCACGCCACGGGTACGGGGCGGGAGTTCGGGCTGGGCGTCGGGGTACTGCTCGGTGACGGTCTTGCGCGTCATCGTGCGGAGGGTGACGGCGAGGCCCTTGGCCAGGCCGCTGCCAGGGATCGGGGGCACTAGTTGATCGCCACCTTCACGATTCCGGTGAGCGCGATCTGCGCGAGGGCGAGGGGGACGAGGGTGGTCCAGGCGAGCTTCTGCAACTGGTCCTCGCGCAGGCGGGGGTACGTGACGCGGAGCCAGATGACGACGAAGGCCAGGACGGCGGTCTTGAGCAGGGTCCACACCCAGCCCAGCCCTTCGGCGCCCCACGGCCCGTGCCAGCCGCCCAGGAACAGCACGGTGGTCAGTCCGCAGAGCACCACGATGCCCGCGTACTCGGCGAGCAGGAACAGGGCGAAGCGCAGGCCCGTGTACTCGGTGTACGCACCGAAGATGATCTCGGAGTCGGCGACCGGCATGTCGAACGGCGGCCGTTGCAGCTCCGCCAGACCCGCCACGAAGAAGACGAGGGCGCCGACGATCTGCCAGGGCAGCCACCACCACTCGAAGGCGTCGAGGATGCCGGGGAGGGAGACCGTTCCCGCGGCCATCGCCACGGAGGCCGCCGCGAGCAGCATCGGGAGTTCGTACGCCAGGAGTTGGGCGGCCGTGCGCAGGCCGCCCAGGAGGGAGAACTTGTTGGCGCTCGCCCAGCCCGCCATCAGCGAGCCGAGGACGCCGACGCCCATGACCGCGAGAACGAAGAAGATGCCCGCGTCGATGACGGCGCCGACCGCGCCGTCGCCGGGGCCGACCGGGATGGCGAGCAGCACGAGGAGATACGGGAGGAGGGCCACCGCGGGGGCGAGTTGGAAGACGCGGCGGTCGGCATCGGCCGGGACCACGTCCTCCTTCTGTGCGAACTTGACGCCGTCGGCGACCAGTTGGGCCCAGCCGTGGAAACCACCCGCGTACATGGGGCCGAGGCGGCCCTGCATGTGGGCCATGACCTTGTGTTCGGTCTGGCCGACGACCAGGGGCAGCACCAGGAAGGCGACGAAGACGACGGCGAGGCGCAGGGCGACGTCGAGAGCGTCGTTCACTCGTTGCCTCCGTTGTTGTCCGTCGGATTCTCGTCCGGAGTGGCTTTCGGAGCGACTTCCTGAGTGGCTTCCGGAGTGGCTTCCGGCTTCGCCGACTCCTCGTCGAAGGCCGGCTTGGCGTGGTGCCAGGGCGCGTCGCTGGGGCGGGGTGCCGGCGCGGGCTCCGGGGCCTTCGCGGGACCGTCCGCAGGTGCGGCCGCCTGACTCGCCGAGCCCTGACTCACGGACCGCGTACGCCGCGCGGGGCGCTCGGCGCCCGCGGCGCGCGCACCCCGCGCGGGCCGGGCCGGTGCAGGCGGCAACTGCCCCTTCTGCGGCCCCCATTCGTTCGGGTCGGGGACGCCGGGTGGCAGCATCTGGCGTCGCTTGGGGCCGCCGTGCTCGGACTCCCCCGGCTCCTTCGCGCCGGGCCACGCCTTCGCGACGCGGGCCGCGAGCACGAAGTCCTTGCGCAGCGGATGGCCCTCGAAGCCGTCGGGCAGGAGGAGCGGGTCGAGGCCCGGGTGGTCGGTGAAGTCGACGCCGAACATCTCGTGCGTCTCGCGCTCGTGCCAGGCCGCGCCCGCGTACACGTCGACCGCCGACGCGAGCACCGGTGCCGCGTGCGGAACGGTCGTGCGCAGCAGCAGGCGGCGTACGGACCCGGGTGCCACGGCGGCGACGTGCGCGCACACGCGGAAGCCGACCTCCGGCTCGTCGACGGCGCTCAGCCAGTCGAAATACGTGCACTCCAGCGTCGTACGGGCCGTCGTCAGAGCTGTGATCCACTCGGCCGCCGGAACGTCGACGGTCAGCAGGTCGTACGCCTCCTCGACCGTGGCGTCGGCGCCGAACAGCTCCTCGACGGGGCTCGGCAGCCAGCCCGCGCTCATGCCGCACCCCCCGGCTTCGGCGGCTGCACGAGACCGCTGCCCAGCGCGGCCGCAGAAGGCCGACCCGCCGCCGCGTCGGCGGACGCGTACCGCTCGCCGAGCGACTCGCGGGCGATCTTCTCCTGGAGCTTGAGGATGCCCTGGAGCAGCGCCTCGGGACGGGGCGGGCAGCCGGGTACGTACACATCGACGGGGATGATCTGGTCGACGCCCTTGGTCACCGAGTACGAATCCCAGTACGGGCCGCCACAGTTGGAGCAGGCGCCGAACGAGATGACGTACTTCGGCTCGGGCATCTGCTCGTACAGCCGCTTCACGGCGGGCGCCATCTTGTCGGTCACCGTGCCCGAGACCACCATCAGGTCGGCCTGGCGCGGGCCCGGTGCGAACGGGATCACGCCCAGCCGGATGAAGTCGTGGCGCGCCATGGAGGCGGCGATGAACTCGATGGCGCAGCAGGCGAGGCCGAAGTTGAAGACCCACAAGCTGTAGCGGCGGCCCCAGTTGAGGACCACCTTCATCGGCTCGGGGGCGAGCCGCGAGAGCACGCCCAGCTTCTTCGGCCCGATGGGGTCCGGCAGATCCACGGGAGCAGGAGTCACGGGGACAGGAGTCACGGGGGCAGGGGTCTCGGGAGCAGGAGTCACGGCACTCACGTCCACGTAAGGACGCCCTTCTTGTATGCGTACAGCAGGCCCACGGTGAGGAAGCCGAGGAAGATGAACATCTCGACGAGGGTCGTCGCGCCGTATCCCGGCGCGGCGAAGACCGTGGCCCAGGGGAAGAGGAAGATCGAGTCGACCGCGAAGATCACGTAGAGGAAGGCGTACACGTAGTAGCGGACCTGGGTGTGGGCCCAGCCGTCCCCGACGGGGTCGACGCCGCATTCGTACGTGAGGAACTTTTCCCTGGTGGGAACCACCGGGCGCAGCAGCTTCCCCGAGCCGAAGGCGACGGCGACGAAGAGCACGCCGACGACGGCGAGCAGCCCGACGACCGAGTACGACTGGAAGTAGTCCGCCGCAATGACGGTCACGTCCGATCCCGTCACGTACCTGCGCCCCTCGCGAGTTCGTTGTGTTCGACGATCTGTACGCACGGGAGTCTAGGCCCTGTTAAAGGGACGGTAAGCAGCCCGGGGCCGAGGGACTTGGGCGAGAGGTGGCGCGTGGTGGGGTTAACCCCCGCTCAACTTGGCGGCCGTCCTCATGGTGCCCCGCCCCGGGCCAGGGCACTCTTGCCGTTATGACCGAGCCACTCGACACTCCCGAAGACCATCCGGTGCTGCCCCCGCCACGACTCGGGTACGACAGCGCCACGTGGAAGGAGATCGCCTATCTCCTGAGCAGCTTCCCGCTGTCCATCTTCGGATTCGTCTACGCCGTCACGATGGTGGCCCTCGGCGCGGGGCTCACGGTCACGGTGATCGGGCTTCCACTGATCGCCGCCGGGCTCAGCGGCGCGCGACTGCTCGGCAAGGCGGAGCGCGGGCGGGCGCGGGCGCTGCTCGGCGTGCGCATCGAGGAGCCGAGCCCGCTGCCGGTGCGGCGCGGGGGCGGCTTCTTCGGCTGGCTGTGGACCGGGCTCAAGGACCCGGTGGGCTGGCGCACGGTGCTGTACGAAGTGATCCGGTTGCCGTGGGCCGTGCTGACGTTCACCCTGACGCTGGTCGGTCTTTTCGTGCTGTGGCCGGTGCTGCCTTTCATCGCGCGCGGTCTGGGCAACGCGGACCGGGCGATGGTGCGGGCGCTGCTCTCCCCCTCCGACGAGTTGGAGCGGCGGATCGAGGAGCTCGAGTCGGACCGGGGCGTCGTCGTCGACACGGCCGCCGCCGACCTGCGGCGCATCGAGCGCGATCTGCACGACGGGGCGCAGGCCCGGCTGGTCAACCTGGCCATGGGCCTCGGTCTCGCGAAGGAGAAGCTCCTGGAGGGCCAGGCCGACGATGCGGTGGCGGCGATGGTCGACGAGGCGCACGGCGAGGTCAAGCTCGCGCTGCAGGAGCTGCGGGACCTGGCGCGCGGCATCCACCCGGCGGTCCTCACCGACCGCGGGCTCGACGCGGCGCTGTCCTCCGTGGCCTCGCGCTGCACGGTGCCGGTGAAGGTGACGGCCGAGCTGCCGGGCCGCCCCGCGGAGGCCATCGAGGGCATCGCGTACTTCACGGTCTCCGAGCTGCTCCAGAACGTGAGCAAGCACAGCGGCGCGCGGTCCGCCTCCGTGGACGTGTGGCGCTCGCAGGACCGGCTGCTCATACAGGTGTGGGACGACGGGCGGGGCGGCGCGAGCCTGGACAAGGGGACCGGCATGTCGGGCCTCGCGGAGCGGCTCGACGCGGTCGACGGTCTGTTCGTCGTGGACTCGCCGGACGGCGGCCCGACCATGATCACGGCGGAGCTGCCGTGGCGCGACAGGACCACCGAGCCGATACGGCGGGGGCCCGGAACTGCTGCCCACTGATGACGATTGGGTGTGCATAAGCGTGCATGAGTGGGTGGTCCGATCGGGAGGGTGGCGCCAGGAGGGATGGGGAACGGGAGTTCTTCCTTCGCATGCGTGGCCTTGTCCGGTTGACGTCGTTGATCCGGGCAGAAAAACACACCGGCGTGCGGGCAGAACGGGGGCATCGGATGGCGGGGTTACGGGAGTTGGCGGAGTCATTTGTGGTGCCCGGCTCGTCCGGGGTGGCCATCCGGGACCGGCTCAAGCACCTGAGTACGGCCGACGAGCACGTCCTGAGCAGCGTCGGTGACCATCTCGGCGGCTTGGCCGCCGGTGATCTCAAGGCCCGCTGGGCGGGGTCGATCACGAAGGCCACCCACGACCAGTGGGCGCTCGCCCGGCGCAGCCAGCTCGTCCACCTCCGGTCCCTGGAGGCCGGGGTGGCCGCGATCACGCACCGGCTGGCGCTGCCGCTCGGCGCCAAGGGGAGCAAGCATGCGCCGGGCGGGTATGGCAGCCGCAAGGAGTGGTTTGCCAAGTCCCGTCGCCTGCACGCGCTGGGCGACCGGCTGGAGGCCGCCCGGGCGGATTGGAAGGCCGGCCGGGTGCACGTGGTGCGCGGCGGCGCCAAGCTGCTGAACACCCGCCACCATTTGGACGCTGCCAGATTCACCGAAGAGGCGTGGCGACGGCAGTGGGAGGCAGGGCGCCGGTTCCTGCAGGCCGACGGGGAGTCCGGGAAGCGGTTCGGCAACGAGACCATCCGTGTCACCCCCGACGGCGAGGTGTCGATCAGGCTGCCCGCGCCGCTGGCGCAGCTGGCCAACGCCCCGCACGGCCGCTACGTGCTCTCGGGGCGGGTGGCGTTCGCGCACCAGGGCGAACAGTGGCTCGACCGGATCAGTGCGAATCGGGCGGTGGCCTACCGCATCCACGAGGACGTGAGCCGGGGCCGCTGGTACCTCACCGCCTCCTGGACCCGGCCGCCGGTGCAGACGCTGCCGCTGGAGGCAGCGAGGGCCCGGGGTGTGCTGGGCGTGGACATGAACGCCGATCACCTGGCCGCCTGGCGCCTCGACCCGCACGGCAATCCGGTGGGTGCGCCGCTGCGGTTCGACTATGACCTGTCCGGCAGCGCTGCGCATCGGGACGCGCAGGTACGCCATGCGCTGACCCGGCTGCTGCATGTAGCCGACCGCCACGATCTTGCGATCGCCGTCGAGGACCTGGACTTCGCCGACGGCACGAGCCGCGAGATGCACGGACGCCGCAAGCGCTTCAGGAAACTGATCTCCGGGATGCCCACCTCCCGGTTGCGGGCACGGCTGGTGTCGATGGCCGCCGAACTCGGCATCCCCCTCATCGCCGTCGATCCTGCCTACACCAGCCGCTGGGGCGCCCAGCACTGGAAGAAGCCCCTCACCAGCACCACACGCACACCGACCGGCCATCAGGCGGCCGCTGTGGCGATCGGACGACGCGCCCTGGGACACCCGATCCGGCGACGGACGACACCGCCCCGACACGACCAGAGAGATCGTGCCGGGCATCGGACCGTCCAGGCCTCACCGGACATCCAGGACGTGAGGGAAACCGCCCCACCCTCCCCGGACCACGCACACGATGCGTGCCGCCCGACAGCGTGGCGAACGCGGTGGACCAGAACGCCCAAGACCGTTCGGGGTGTTCGGCTGAGCACGTACCACTCGTGCACAGTCCATAGGAACGGTAGGGAAAACCCCCGGCCGAAGACGCCGACCCGCCCCATGGGCGTGGGCCGCTCCCACGAGGAGGCTTGGGACAGAGCCGGAGAACGGCTCCCTCGGCACATCTGAGCGGAACGGACGGACACCGATGGCCACGAGTGACTACGGATTTCGCGGGCAGCGCGACGCGTACCCGTACGACGAGGACCGCGACACCAGCCACGGTCACGGCGCCGGTTCGGGTCCCCGCCGGGGTCTGCGGAGGCTGCCGGCCGGGCTGCGGGCGCCGATCGAGGGGCGGGCGTGGCGGGAGTTCGGGTATCTGCTGCTCAGCCTGCCGCTCAGCATCATCGGGTTCGTGTGGGCCGTGACGATGACGTCGCTCGGTGTGGGCCTGCTGATCACGTTCATCGGGGTTCCGGTGCTCGCGGCGGCGCTCGCCGGGGCGCGCGGGCTCGGGGCGTTGGAGCGGGTGCGGGCGCGCGGGCTGCTCGGCGTCGAGGTCGGTACGCCGGAGCCGCTGCGGCCGCGTACGGGCGGGCCGATGGGATGGATCGGGGCGACGCTCAAGAGCGGCGTCTCGTGGCGGCATCTGCTGTACGGGGTGCTGCACATGCCGTGGGCGGTGTTCGGGTTCGCCGTGGGGCTGAGCTTCTGGGTGACCGGCTGGACGATGTTCACGTATCCGCTGTGGCGCTGGGTGTTCCCCACGTGGGTGGGACAGGACGGCATTCAGTTGTACGGGGACGCCGGCCACGCCGTGTACCTGGACAACCCCTTCGAGATCGCGGTGACCGCGGGGCTCGGGCTGCTCGTCACGCTGGCCACGCCGTGGGTGATCCGGGCGCTGACGACGGTGGACCGGCTGATGGTGGTGGGGCTGCTCGGCCCCTCGCGGCTCGCGTCGCGCGTGGTGGAGCTGGAGTCGGACCGGGGCGTCGTGGCCGACACGGCGGCGGCCGACCTGCGGCGCATCGAGCGGGATCTGCACGACGGGGCGCAGGCCCGGCTGGTCAGCCTGGCCATGGATCTCGGGGTGGCCAAGGAGAAGCTCGGCGAGGACCCGGCGACGGCGGCGCGGATGGTGGACGAGGCGCACGGCGAGGTGAAGACGGCGCTGCAGGAGTTGCGGGACCTGGCGCGCGGGATCCATCCGGCGGTGCTGACCGACCGGGGGCTCGACGCGGCGTTGTCGGCGGTGGCGTCGCGGTGCGCGGTGCCGGTTCAGGTGGAGGTCGACCTGGCGGAGCGTCCTGCGCCGGCCATCGAGGGCATCGCCTACTTCACCGTGTCGGAGCTCCTGCAGAACGTGAGCGAGCACAGCCGGGCGACGCGGGCGGAGGTCGATGTGTGGCGGGCGCGGGACCGGTTGATGGTGCAGGTGTACGACAACGGGGGCGGCGGGGCGGTGGCCTCCGGCGGGTCCGGGTTGGCGGCGCTGGCCGGGCGGCTCGACGCGGTCGACGGGATCCTGGTGGTCGAGTCGCCGGCGGGTGGGCCGACGCGGGTGACGGCGGAGTTGCCGTGGCGGCGGGCGTGACACGGGGTTGACCGGGGGATCGTTGCGCCGCACCGGGGTACCTCGGCCCACCCGTGGCCGGGGCTCCGTTCCCGTTGCGCGGCACCGTGCGCCCACCGAATCGTGGCCCGGCCCCATGGCCCCCGTTACGCCGCACCGTGCGCCGCCTTGCCCACCCTGCCGCCCAAGGCGGCAGATTGCCCAAGGCTGTTGCGGCCGACCGCCACGGGTGGGGAGCCGGACTCGGCGGCAGATCGCCCAAGGCGATTGCGGCCGACCGCCACGCGACACCCCCACCCACCCGAGGAACCCCCCCGCGTACACCCCCCGATCCTGGAATGCTGGGGGCATCAGGATCGATCGATCCCGGCGCGCACCGTGTCGGGACGCTCGTGCGCTGGGGGGCCTAAGAACGTGGAGGACAAGGTGCGGGTCGTCATCGCCGAGGATTCAGTGCTGCTCAGGGAGGGCCTGACCCGGTTGCTCACGGACCGCGGGCACGAGGTCGTCGCCGGTGTCGGGGACGGGGAAGCGCTGGTCAAGACCATCACCGAGCTGGGGGATCAGGGACAGCTGCCGGACGTGGTCGTCGCGGACGTACGGATGCCGCCCACGCACACGGACGAGGGCGTGCGCGCCGCCGTGCGCTTGCGGGCCCGGTTCCCCGACCTCGGGGTGCTGGTGCTGTCGCAGTACGTGGAGGAGCAGTACGCCACCGAGCTGCTCGCCGGTTCGAGCCGCGGCGTCGGGTACCTGCTCAAGGACCGGGTCGCCGAGGTGCGGGAGTTCGTGGACGCGGTGGTGCGCGTCGCCGAGGGCGGCACGGCGCTCGACCCCGAGGTGGTCGCGCAGCTGCTCGGGCGCAGCCGCAAGCAGGACGTGCTGGCGAACCTCACGCCGCGCGAGCGCGAGGTGCTCGGTCTGATGGCGGAGGGGCGTACGAACTCGGCGGTCGCCCGGCAGCTCGTGGTGAGCGACGGCGCGGTCGAGAAGCACGTCAGCAACATCTTCCTGAAGCTGGGACTGTCCCAGAGTGACGGGGATCACCGCCGCGTACTGGCGGTCCTGACCTACCTCAATTCCTGAGTATCTGACACCCTGTCAGATACTGCAGGCACCGAAGTGCACCGAAGAACCATCGACCGGCCGAGCGCGTCCTCCACAGGGGAATCACCGTACAAATCGGGGCGACCCGCCGTCTCATTTGGCGGTCCACCATGCGAATCGCCTCAGGAAGGCGACCCTTACAGACGTAGGGTGGGGCCGTGGGAGGGCCGGTGGGACGGCCGTGCCCGCACAGCCGCCTCGAGGGAGGTCCAGTTCAGTGACCAGCCAGGTCAGTAGCACCACCGAGCAGGCCGACGGGACCGACAGCGCTGTTGTCGGCGGGCAGCGCACGTCGGCAGGACAATCGAGCAAGGACGTACGGCGTGTGGACCGGGTGATCATCCGGTTCGCGGGTGACTCCGGTGACGGCATGCAACTCACCGGGGACCGCTTCACTTCGGAGACCGCGTCGTTCGGCAACGATCTCTCCACGCTGCCGAACTTCCCGGCCGAGATCCGCGCCCCCGCAGGGACGCTGCCGGGCGTGTCCTCCTTCCAGCTCCACTTCGCCGACCACGACATCCTCACGCCGGGCGACGCGCCGAACGTGCTGGTGGCGATGAACCCGGCCGCCCTCAAGGCGAACATCGGGGACGTGCCGCGCGGCGCCGAAGTCATCGTCAACACCGACGAGTTCACCAAGCGGGCGATGCAGAAGGTGGGCTACGCGGAAAGTCCCCTGGAGGACGGTTCGCTCGACGGGTACCACGTGCACCCGGTGCCGCTGACGACGCTGACCGTCGAGGCGCTGAAGGAGTTCGAGCTCTCGCGCAAGGACGCGGGGCGCTCCAAGAACATGTTCGCGCTGGGGCTGCTGTCGTGGATGTACCACCGGCCGACCGAGGGCACGGAGAAGTTCCTCAAGGCCAAGTTCGCCAAGAAGCCCGAGATCATGAAGGCCAACCTGGCGGCGTTCCACGCGGGCTGGAACTTCGGTGAGACGACCGAGGACTTCGCGGTCTCCTACGAGGTCGCCCCCGCCTCCACCGCCTTCCCGACCGGCACCTACCGCAACATCTCCGGGAACCTGGCCCTGTCCTACGGACTGATCGCCGCGTCCCGGCAGGCGGACCTGCCGCTGTACCTGGGCTCGTACCCGATCACTCCGGCGAGCGACATCCTCCACGAGCTGAGCAAGCACAAGAACTTCGGTGTGCGCACCTTCCAGGCCGAGGACGAGATCGCCGGGATCGGCGCCGCGCTCGGCGCGGCCTTCGGCGGCTCCCTGGGCGTCACCACGACGAGTGGCCCCGGTGTCGCGCTCAAGTCCGAGACCATCGGCCTCGCCGTGAGCCTCGAACTGCCGCTGCTCGTCATCGACATCCAGCGCGGCGGCCCCTCCACGGGCCTGCCGACCAAGACCGAGCAGGCGGACCTGCTCCAGGCCATGTACGGGCGCAACGGCGAGGCACCGATCCCGATCGTCGCCCCCCGCACACCCGCCGACTGCTTCGACGCGGCGCTGGAGGCGGCCCGGATCGCGGTCACCTACCGCACCCCGGTGATGCTGCTCTCGGACGGCTACCTGGCCAACGGCTCGGAGCCGTGGCGCATCCCCGAGGTCGACGGACTCCCGGACCTGCGCGTCCAGTTCGCGTCCGGCCCGAACCACACCACCGAGGACGGCACCGAGGTCTACTGGCCGTACAAGCGCGACCCACAGACCCTCGCGCGCCCCTGGGCGATCCCCGGCACACCCGGTCTTGAGCACCGGATCGGCGGCATCGAGAAGCAGGACGGCTCGGGCAACATCTCGTACGACCCGGCCAACCACGACTTCATGGTCCGCACCCGGCAGTCGAAGATCGACGGCATCGAGGTGCCCGACGTCGAGGTCGACGACGCCACCGGCGAGGCCCGCACGCTCGTCCTCGGCTGGGGCTCGACGTACGGCCCGATCACGGCCGCGGTGCGCCGCCTGCGCACGGCCGGTGAGCACATCGCGCAGGCCCATCTGCGCCACCTCAACCCGTTCCCGCGGAATCTGGGCGAGGTCCTGAAGCGTTACGACAAGGTGGTGATCCCCGAGATGAACCTCGGTCAGCTCGCCACGCTCGTACGGGCGAAGTACCTGGTGGACGCCAACAGCTACAACCAGGTCAACGGAATGCCGTTCAAGGCTGAGCAGCTCGCCACCGCTCTCAAGGAGGCCATCGATGGCTGACACCCAGACCAGCCAGACCAGGGAGTCCCGGGAGGCCGGCGGCCAGGCCACGGAAGAGGCTCCGGGGGAGGCCGGGGACGGCGCGGAGACGCTTCTGTCGCTGGTCCCCAAGGCCGAGGCCAAGCAGTCCATGAAGGACTTCAAGTCCGATCAGGAAGTGCGCTGGTGCCCCGGCTGCGGCGACTACGCGGTCCTCGCCGCCGTGCAGGGCTTCATGCCCGAGCTCGGCCTGGCGAAGGAGAACATCGTCTTCGTCTCCGGCATCGGCTGCTCGTCCCGCTTCCCGTACTACATGAACACGTACGGGATGCACTCCATCCACGGCCGCGCCCCGGCCATCGCGACCGGACTCGCCTCCTCGCGGCGGGACTTGAGCGTGTGGGTCGTGACCGGTGACGGCGACGCGCTGTCCATCGGCGGCAACCACCTCATCCACGCCCTGCGCCGCAATGTGAACCTGAAGATCCTGCTGTTCAACAACCGGATCTACGGACTCACCAAGGGCCAGTACAGCCCGACCTCCGAGGTCGGCAAGATCACCAAGTCGACGCCCATGGGCTCGCTCGACGCGCCCTTCAACCCGGTGTCGCTGGCGATCGGCGCGGAGGCGTCCTTCGTGGCCCGCACCGTCGACTCCGACCGCAAGCACCTCACGTCGGTGCTGCGGGCGGCGGCCGACCACCAGGGCACGGCGCTCGTCGAGATCTACCAGAACTGCAACATCTTCAACGACGGCGCCTTCGAGGTCCTCAAGGACAAGCAGCAGGCCGAGGAGGCGGTCATCCGCCTCGAACACGGGCAGCCGATCACCTTCGGCTCCGACGCCTCGAAGGGGGTCGTGCGCGACACGGCCACCGGCGACCTCAGGATCGTGCCGGTCACGGAGGACAACAAGGCGGACATCCTGGTCCACGACGCCCACGCGACGTCCCCGACCACGGCCTTCGCGCTCTCCCGGCTCGCCGACCCCGACACCCTGCACCACACCCCGATCGGCGTCCTGCGCGATGTCGAACGGCCCGTCTACGACGTGCAGATGAGCGATCAGCTCGACGCCGCGATCGAGCGGGACGGCAAGGGCGAACTGGGTGCGCTGCTCGCAGGCGGCGACACCTGGACCGTCGTGGGCTGAGCGCCCCGCGGGTGTACGACGAGGGCCTGGCGCGGAGTTCCGCGCCAGGCCCTCGCGCGTTTCAGAGCTTCCTCACGGACCCTCGGGGGCCCTGACCTCGTCGTACGCCTGGCGCGCCGCCTTCACCTCGGGCAGCCGCCGGTCCGTCCAGTCCGCGAGCGCGCGGACCTGTGCGGCGGCCTCGCGGCCGAGTCCGGTGAGCGAGTAGTCGACGCGGGGCGGGATCACGGGCTTGGCGTCGCGATGGACGACTCCGTCGCGCTCCAGGGTCTGCAGTGTCTGCGCGAGCATCTTCTCGCTGACCCCGCCGATCTCCCGGCGCAGCTCGCTGAACCGGTACGAGCGCTCCTCCAGCGCCATCAGCACGAGGACCCCCCACCGGCTGGTGACGTGCTCCAGGACCAGTCGCTGCGGGCACATGCCCGCTTCGGTCGTCGTCCACTCCCGCACCCTGCTCACTGTCACACCAGTACCTTACTTCAAAGTGGGTACTTACGAATTCTTAGTGCTGGAACTACGGTGGAGGAGAACCGCCTCATCAAGGAGATTTCAGACATGAGCTTCGTCGTCACCGGTGCCACCGGCCACCTCGGCCGTCTGGTCGTCACGCAACTGCTCGACGCGGGCGTCCCCGCCGCCGGGATCGCCGCCGTCGTGCGGGACAAGGACAAGGCCGCCGACCTCGCGGGCCGCGGGGTCGAGCTGCGCGTCGCCGACTACAGCGCGCCCGAGACGCTCGACGGCGCCTTCCGCGCGGGCGACCGCGTACTGCTGGTCTCCGGCAGCGAGGTCGGGCAGCGCGTCGCGCAGCACCAGGCCGTGATCGACGCGGCGAAGAAGGCCGGCGTCGCCCTGCTCGCGTACACCGGTGTGCTCGGCGGCCCGGACGCCGACTTCGCGCTCGCCGCCGAGCACAAGGTCACCGAGCAGGCGATCCTCGACTCCGGCCTGCCGTACACGTTCCTGCGCAACGGCTGGTACCACGAGAACTTCACCGGGAACCTGGCCCCGGTCCTGGAGCACGGCGCGGTCGTGGCCAACGCGGGCGAAGGCCGGTACGCCTCCGCCTCCCGCGCCGACTTCGCCGCGGCCGCCGTCGCCGTACTCACCGGCGAGGGCCACGAGAACAAGGCGTACGAGCTGAGCGGCGACGTCGCGTGGTCGCTCGCCGAGTACGCCGCCGAGGTCGCGCGGCAGTCCGGCAAGGAGATCGTCTACCGGTCCGTCACGCCCGAGCAGAACCGGGAGATCCTGCTCGGCGCGGGCCTGCCCGCTCCGTTCGCCGACATCCTCGTGGGCGTGGACACCGCGGTCGAGAAGGGGCTGCTCGCGCGGCAGAACGGCGACCTCGCGCGGCTCATCGGCCGGCCCACCACCCCGATCGCCGACGCCATCGCCGACGCACTGCGCTAGCCGTACCCACCCCCGGCACAGGCGTCAGGACCGTATGGCGATACGGGCATGACGGGCGGGGCCCGGCGGCGCTACCTTCGTGGGGGCCGCCGCGGGGCTGCCTGTGTCACGAGGGAGGGTCCATGCAGGACGGAGCGGGCGCGGAACCGGACGGGCGGGGCGAGACCCGGAACGAGGGGCGCACCGGTCTCCTCAACGGGTTCGCCGCGTACGGGATGTGGGGCCTCGTCCCCCTGTTCTGGCCCCTGCTCAAGCCCGCGGGCGCCGTGGAGGTGCTGGCCCACCGGATGGTGTGGGCGCTGGTCGTCGTGGGCCTCGCGCTGCTCTTCGTACGGAAGTGGGGCTGGGCGCGCGAGCTGATCCGGCAGCCGAAGCGGCTGGGGCTCGTCACGATCGCCGCGGCCGTCATCACGGTCAACTGGGGCGTCTACATCTGGGCCGTGAACTCCGGCCATGTCGTCGAGGCCTCGCTCGGGTACTTCATCAACCCGCTCGTCTCGATCGCGCTCGGCGTCCTGCTCCTGAAGGAGCGGCTGCGGCCCGCGCAGTGGGCGGCCGTCGGGACGGGCGTCGTCGCCGTCCTCGTGCTCGCCGTCGGATACGGGCAGCCGCCGTGGATCTCGCTGGTGCTCGCGTTCTCGTTCGGCACGTACGGGCTCGTGAAGAAGAAGGTGAACATGAGCGGCCTGGAGTCGCTCGCCGCCGAGACCACCGTGCAGTTCCTGCCCGCGCTCGCCTATCTGCTGTGGCTGACGGCCCAGGGGCGGTCGACCTTCGGTACGGAGGGCGTGGGGCACGCCGCGCTGCTCGCGTCGTCCGGGCTCATCACGGCCCTGCCGCTGGTGTGCTTCGGGGCGGCGGCGATCCGGGTGCCGCTGTCGACGCTGGGACTCCTGCAGTACCTGACGCCCGTCTTCCAGTTCCTGCTCGGGATCTGGTACTTCCACGAGGCGATGCCCGCCGAGCGGTGGGCCGGGTTCTCCCTGGTGTGGCTGGCGCTCATTGTGCTGACCTGGGATGCGCTGCGTACGGCGCGGATCAACCGGACCCGGCTGGCCGAAGCGGCGGCGGAAGCGGCGCGCCAGGCGGCAACTTCCGCCCCCGCGGAGGAAGTTCGGCCTATAACTGGTGCATGACCCTGCACTGGAAGCTCGTCGTCGACGCCGCCGACCCGCACGCACAGGCCGAGTTCTGGGCGGCCACCCTCGGCTACGAGATCGAGGACAACGCCGCGCTGATCGAACGCCTCCTCGGGTTCGGCGCGGTGAGCGAGGCGGACACCGTGACGCGGTGGGGGCGCCGGTCCTTCCGTGACCTGGTCGCCGTGCGCCACCCCGACGACCCGGTGGCCGCGGACACCGGCACCGGGCTCGGCCGCCGGATCCTGTTCCAGCGGGTGCCCGAGGTCAAGAACGGCAAGAACCGGCTGCACATCGACGTACACGCCGAGGCCGGGCAGCGGGCGGCCGAGG
This sequence comes from Streptomyces endophyticus, assembly GCF_035798155.1. NCBI lineage: Bacteria > Bacillati > Actinomycetota > Actinomycetes > Kitasatosporales > Streptomycetaceae > Streptomyces > Streptomyces endophyticus. The sequence continues at coordinate 116,277 of NZ_JAOZYC010000149.1, forward strand.
CCGAGCGGCTCACCGGCCTCGGCGCGCGCGTGCTGAACGAGGTGAAGTCGCAGGGCGGGGAGTGGCTGGTGATGGCCGATCCCGAGGGGAACGAGTTCTGCGTCCAGTGATCCGGCGCGGCCCGTCGACCCGGCGGGCGGGCGGTCACCAACTCTTCGCTGAATCCACCCTGTTCACCTCACAGCCTTCTCCTAACCGTCGGTAACGTGTGTTCGACCGTCCGGGCGGTCGATGCCGAGTCGCGTCCCGCCCGCGCGCCTTCGCCACTCGTTCTGCTCCTGGAGGAGCCTTGACCTACGCACGCCTCCTGGGCGCCTGCACCGCACCGTGCCCGGATCACAGGGGCGGTTCGTGATGGGGGACTTCACCGGCGGACTCGTGATCGCCCTGCTGCTGTTCCTGCTCTTCATCGGCGCCTGCCTGTTCCTGTCGATGTGGGCCAGCCCCGACCTCCGCGTCGGGGACGAGTTCTTCCGCGTCAGCGAGGACAAGCGGCTCAGCACCCGCATGACCGGGTTCGCCTACTCCGGCGACATCGCGAACGCCGCCGCCGTCATGTACCTCGTCGGGGTCGTCGCCGTGGCCGGCGGGGACGGCCTGTTCGTCGCCCTGGCCGCGGCGCTGTCGCCACTGCTGATGCGGCAGTGGCTGGCGAAGCGTCTCGCGGGGGCGGGCGGACGCTCGTTCGGTGAGACCGTCGCCCGCCATCTGCCGCCGGGGCCCGGCCGCCGCGCCGCCGGTTTCGCCCTGCTGGCCGCGACGGTGCCGCTGGTGACCGCCCAGTTCCAGCCCCTCGGCGACACGGCCCAGATGGTCGGCATCACCGACCTCGAGACCCGGCAACTGCTCATCGTGCTCATGGGCGCGCTGATCGTCTCCTGCGCGGCGATCGGCGCCACCCGCGGCGCGACCGTGCTGCAAATGGCCAAGATGGCCGGTCTGGTGCTCATCGCCCCGCTCCTCGGCCTGCTGGTCCTGATCAGGTTCGGCGGGAACTTCGGCTCGATCTTCGACGCCGCCGACCGGCAGCGGTCCGGCTCGGCCGGCTCCGGCAGCTATCTGGAGCTGGGCCAGCTCTTCGGCAACGGCCCCGTCGGGTTCGTCGATCTCGCCGCGTTCTGCCTCTGCGTCCTGACCGGCGCGGCCTTCATGCCGTACCTCATCGCGCGCTTCACCGACGCCCCGAAGCCCGCCGACGCACGCCGCGTCGCGGGCGTCGGCTTCGCCGTCATCGCCCCCATGTGCGCCGCGGCCGCCCTCATCGGCTTCGGCGCGGCGGCCCTCGTGCCCCACGAGAAGCTGGTCGCGCAGGGGCAGTTCGGCGGAAACATCATCGCCCGCCTCGCCATCGCCCTGGACGGAGGCGAGGACGGACTCGGCAAGTGGCTGCTGTTCGTGCTCTGCGCCACCTTCCTGATGGTCCTCGCCGCTACCTCCGTCCTCCTGCTCTCCGCGGCCGCCTCCATCGTCCGCGACCTCAGTTCGGGCGGCGCAGTGGCCAAGCCGGAGGGACGCAAGTCCGACGGCACGACGAGCGTCAGCGCGGGCCGCGCCCGCCTCATCATGGTCACCATCGGCGGTGTGAGCATTCTGCTCGCCGCCCTCACCCCCGATGTCAGCCCGCAGTTCTGGCTGATCGTGTCCTACACGGTGACGACCTCGTCGGTGCTCCCGCTCGTCATCCACGGGCTGCGCAGCGACCGCCCGATGTCCGCGGCGGCCATGAAGCGCTGCGTCTACGGGAGCACGGCGGCGATCCTGATCGTCACCTTCTTCTCCCCCTCGGTGTCGGGCACCCCGTACGCGCTCTTCCCCGACCTGGACTGGAACTACTGGCCGTTCCACTCCTCGGTGCTGATCGGCGCCCCCGTCGGCTTCCTCCTCGCCCGGCCACGGCGCGGCGACCGCCCCACGCGGGGCGCCGCAGTGCCCCAGGCCCAGGCCGAGACCCCGTTCCCCACCAGGGCCGGCTGACCGGTGCCCCCGGCGCGGTTCACGAGGTGATGTCCTTCGCCGTGAACCGCGCCCACGCCGCGGAGCCGAACACCGCCGCGTACAAGGCCTGCAGTTCAAGGTTCTTGACCACGTCGTCCCAGTACACCGGTGCCCGCATCAGGTCGGCGAACGACAGCCACTGGTGGGAGAACAAATAGGGCTGGATCGCGTGCAGTTGCGGGATCTGGTCGAGGATCTGGACGGTGATCAGCAGGCCCACCGTCGTCGCCATCGCCGCGATACCGCTGCCGGTGAGCGTCGAGACGAACAGCCCGACGGCCGCGATGCCGACCAGGGACGCCGCGACCACGAGCGCGATCAGGAACGCCCGCCACAGCCCTTCGCCGAAGCCGATCCGCGTGCCGGAGATGGTGACCACGTCGCCGAGCGGGAACAGCAGCGCCCCGGTGAGGAGCGCGGAGACCGCCACCACCAGCGTCGCCAGCAGGCAGAAGGCGAGCACGGTCGCGTACTTGGTGAGCAGCAGGCGGGTCCGGCCCGCGGGGGCGACCAGCAGATAGCGCAGCGTCCCGGCGTTCGCCTCGCCCGCCACGGCGTCGCCCGCGACGACGCCGACCGACATCGGCAGGAAGAACGGGAGCGTCGCGGCGAGTGCCGTGAACACCAGGAACAGACCGTTGTTCGTGATCTGCGCGATGAACGCGGGGCCGCCGCCCCCGCCGGCCGCCCCGTCCCCGCTCGTCTCGATCTTCACGGCCACCCCGATCAGGATGGGCACGCCGGCGAGGACCGCGAGCAGCGCGAGCGTGCGCCAGCGGCGCAGGGTCACGGTCAGCTCGCTGCGCAGCAGCCCGAGGGTCCACAGCGGGTTCGCCGGTGCCGCGCCCATCGTCGGTCCCGCGCCCGCCGTCGGTCCCGCGTCCATCGTTTCAGCCCGCGACATCGAAGCCCTCCCCCGTCAGCGCGACGAACGCGTCCTCCAGCGAGGCCCGCTCGACGCCGAAGCCGCGCACGCGCACTCCCGCGGCGACCAGTGCCGTGTTCAGATCCGCCAGGTCCGTATCCGGAGGCGGCGGTTCGGCCGTGACCCGCTCTTCCTCCGTGTCGAGGACGGTCAGCCCGTTCTCCTTGAGGACGCGGGCGGCGTCGGTCGGGTCCGGGGTGGTGACGGCGAGCTTTCCCCGCACCCCCGCGGCCAGGTCGGCGACAGGGCCCTGGGTGAGGAGGCGGCCCTTTGCCATCACCGCGGCGTGCGTGCAGACCTGCTCGATCTCGTCGAGGAGGTGGGAGGAGAGGAAGACGGTGGTGCCGTCGGAGGCCAGTTCCCGCACCAGGCTTCTGATCTCCCGCATGCCCTGCGGGTCGAGGCCGTTCGTCGGCTCGTCGAGGACGAGCAGCCGGCGCGGTGTCAGCAGCGCGGCGGCGAGGCCGAGCCGCTGCTTCATGCCGAGGGAGTACGCCTTCGCCTTCTTGCCCGCCGCGGCCGTCAGGCCCACCCGGTCGAGCGCCTGCCCGACCCGCTCCTTGCGGGTACGGGGGTCGGCGGTCGGATCGGCGGAGTCGTAGCGCAGCAGGTTGTCCCTGCCGGTGAGGAAGCCGTACAGGGCGGGCCCCTCGATCAGCGCGCCCACCTGCGGCAGCACGGTCCGCACCGCGCGGGGCATGGCATGGTCAAGGACCCGGGCGGAACCCGAGGTCGGCTCGATCAGGCCCATCAGCATCCGGATGGTGGTGGTCTTGCCGGAGCCGTTCGGCCCGAGGAAGCCGAAGACGGCGCCCCGCGGGACACTCAGACTGAGTCCGTCGACGGCGAGCTGCCCGCCGCGGTACCGCTTGCTGAGCTCCCGTGTCTCGATGACCGGCTGCTCCTCCATGCCCCTCCTCCGCATACGGGTGAGGGGGCGGTGCGCACCGCCCCCTCACCGTCAACTACCGCTGATTCAGCCCGCGTTCGCCGCCTTCACCAGCGCGCCCTTGGTGACCGCTCCGGCGTAGGCCTTCCCGTCCTCGGTGATCAGTACGTTCACGAGACGGGTCGAGTAGACGGTGCCGGAGCCGAACTCGCCCTTGACCTGATCGCCCAGGGAGCTCAGGAACTTCTGTGCGTCGGGCGGCATCTCGGCCGAGCCCTTGCCCGCGGCCAGGCCACTGGCCTCCTTCGGCAGCTTCAGTTCGGCGATCGAGGTCCAGCCCTTGCCGATGACGTTCAGGTCGTCGAGGCCACCGGCCTTGAGGCTCTCGGGCCTGCCCGCGCCCTCGTGCCGCGGCGCCTTCTTCAGCTCGTCCGCCTCGGTGACCTTCGTGCCCTTCGACGGCTTGAAGTCGAAGGTGGAGGCGGCCGGCTTCGCGAAGTCGACCTTGGTGAAGCCCGCGTCGACCACGGCCGCGCCGCCACCCGCCGGGGTCAGGCTGAACTTGAGCGGCGTACCGGTCTTCGCGTCCACGGACACGGTGACCGCGCCGACCGTCGAACCGGACTGCTTCGGCTTGATCTGCAGCCGGTACGCGTCCCGGCCCGCGACCTGCGAGGTGCCGTCGACCGAGAACGACGTGGTGTCGCCGCCGGCCTTGAGGATCTCGTCCGTGAGCTCCTTCGGCGTCGCCGGAACGCCCTTCGGGGCCTTCTTCGCGTGGTCGCCCGAGCCGCCCGAGCCGCCTGCGTCCGCGCCCTGCTTCTGCTTCGCGTGGTACGCCTCGTCCGACTTGCTGTCGTAGGCCCACACGTCGTCGCCGTTGTGGATCACGCTGTACTCGGACGCGTCGTCGAGGACCGACAGCTTCTGCCGGTCCGCGCCGTCCGCCGCGACGCGCAGCGTGTGCGAGCCGGTGGCCAGCTCGGTCAGCTTCGACTGCGGGTCGGCCGAGGAACCGCCGCCCCCTTGCTCCCCGCCGCCCATGAGGCCGCCGCCCGCGGCGCCGCCGAGCGAGGGCAGGCCCAGATCCGTCTGGATCTTCACGGTGCCGGAGAGCTGCTCGGTGTCCGACTTGGCGATCTTCTCGATGAGCTGTCGCGCGGTGATGTCCGGAAGATCCGGGTCGCCCGAGCTGGCGAGCGCCGGAACGAGTCCGATCGTCGCCGCGGCCACCCCCACCACGGCCACGGGGACCGCGTAGCGCACGGCCTTGCGGCGGCGCGCGCCGCCCTCGCTGTCTTCGGATGCGTACGGTGCCATGTTCTTGCCCTACCTCCGTGATCGGCGGCGGCTTACCGTCCTGTGCACTCGTCCAGTCTGCGTCCACCCCGAGCCGCCATTCTCACCCGAATTGGTCTGGAGTGGTGTACCCAATCTGACCAAACCGGCCACAAGGAAGCGTCAGACCCCGGGATCAACTCCGCGTACGCCTACGGGATGACACGACGCGGCGGCCCCTCCCCGACCCGTAGGGGGAGACGCCGCCGACCGCGGTACGTGGATCGGGCGTGCTCAGCCGTTCACGAACACGTAGTCCGCCTTGTAGGGCACACCCACGATCGCCCCGAGGTCACAGCTGCCCGAAGGGGCCACTCCGCCCACGGTGTTGAGGCGCAGGATCTCGGTGGTGTCCGCGAGCAGTCCGCGCGGTTTCCCTGACTGGGTGGCCTTGAGGTCCAGTTCGGCGATGTTGGCCGCACCGTTCGGCGTGCGGGAGACGACCGCACCGGTCACGGCACTTCCGTCGGGCGCCACCCACTGCGGCACACCGGAGCCCGGCGCGGTGAACGAGTGCCGGATGTGCCCGGCGAGCACCGCGCTCACATCACGCTGCGCGAAGGCCGCCTTGCCGGTGGCGGGGTCCGTCTTGCACTCGTAGATCTGCCGGCCGCGCACCACGGACGCCTGGAAGTTGTCGAGGGCGCGGCCGAAGTCGGTCGGTTCGGTGACCCGGTGGAGCTGACCGCGGACCGCGCCCTTGGGGAACGCGGCCGTGTGCAGATTGGCGTAGAAGGCACCGGGGTCGGTGGTGAGCCGGTGCAGCAGCGCGCTGTCCTTGACGGTGACGGTGCCCGTGACGCGGTGGCCCTTGGCGCCCGCGAGCACCTTGGTGAAGTCGACCCGTACGTCGCCGTTCGCTCCCTTGGCGGCCTCGTGGAGGTGCAGAGCGGTCGGCTTCCCGACGCCCCGCCACTTCACGGCGACGGCCACCTGATCGCCCTTGACCTGGACGAACTCCAGGGCAGCGCCGTCCTTGTCCCCGGCAGGTACCTCGTTGGCACCGTTGAGGCTGGTGGCGAGGACGGTCCCGGTGGCCCCCGGTTCCGCGGCGAATGCCTGCGGTGCGGCGAGCCCGGTGACTGCCGCGGCCCCGACGGCCGCGGCAACCGCGATCACACGTGTACCCAGTGTGCCCATGTTCAGCTCTCCCCCTACCGGGCCAACGCCCCCTGCGTCGGCCTTCGGGGGGTAATACGGCCGGGGCCCGGCTCACGCTCAACCAAATCAAGCCCCCCGCGACCGGCGGATCACCCCGCCCGATGCACCACCGCATCGCACAGCTCCACCATCGCCCGCTTCGCCTCGCACTCCGGAAGCGGAGCCAACGCCGCCCGCGCCTCCTCCGCGTAGCGCACCGTGTCGCGCCGCGCCTGTTCGAGCGCCGGGTGATCCCTCAGCCGCGCGACCGCCTCGGCGAGCCGCTCGTCGTCGCCGAGGTCCGAGTCGAGGAGCTCGACCAGTTCCTTGTCCTCGGCGAGACCGAGCCGCTCGGCCCGCTCCCGCAGCCGCAGGACCGGCAGCGTGGCGATGCCCTCGCGCAGGTCGGTGCCGGGCGTCTTGCCGGACTCGTGCGAGTCGGATGCGATGTCGAGGACGTCGTCGGCGAGCTGGAAGGCGACGCCGAGCCGCTCCCCGTACTGGGTCAGCACGTCCACCACGGACTCGTCCGCGCCGGACATCATCGCGCCGAAGCGGCACGCCACGGCGATGAGCGAGCCGGTCTTGCCGCTGAGCACGTCGAGGTAGTGGTCGACGGGGTCGCGGCCGTCGGCCGGGCCCGCCGTCTCCAGGATCTGGCCGGTGACCAGCCGCTCGAACGCCTCCGCCTGGATCCGGACGGCGTCCGGGCCGAGGTCGGCGAGGATGTGCGAGGCACGCGCGAACAGGAAGTCACCGGTCAGCACGGCCACCGAATTGCCCCAGCGCTGGTTGGCGCTGGACACCCCGCGCCGCACGTCCGCCTCGTCCATCACGTCGTCGTGGTAGAGCGTCGCGAGGTGCGTCAGCTCGACGACGACGGCGGAGGGCACGATGCCCGGCGCATACGGGTCGCCGAACTGGGCCGCGAGGGTCAGGAGCAGCGGCCTGAACCGCTTGCCCCCGGCGCGCACCAGGTGCTGGGCGGCCTCCGTGATGAAGGGAACCTCGCTCTTGGTGGCTTCGAGCAGTCCCTCCTCGACAGCCACAAGGCCGGCCTGGACATCGGCTTCGAGAGCCTGGTCCCGCACGCTAAGACCGAAAGTCCCGACGACGGTCACGAGTGGGTCTCCTGTCTGCTGACGATCACATGGCGAACTCGGTCGATCATTCGGTCGATGACACGGTTTGTCGATGTGTCGCTGCCATCACTCAAGTCAGCGTATCCGGTCGCGTTTCGATCACAGGTGGCGCCCGCCCGAACACCCTGGACCAGGCGGCTCCGCGACACCACCGGTATGTTCTTGATCAGCACAGACGACCTGGAGTACGCACTTTGTCCCGCACCGAGAACGACACGGGCAGCGCACCGCCCCCTGGTGACGACACGGCCTTCTTCGGCCAGCCGAGGGGCCTGCTCACCCTCTCCGGCCTTGAGGTCTGGGAACGATTCTCGTTCCTCGGCATGCAGGCCATCCTCGTCCTGTACTTCGCCGACACCGTCGCGCACGGCGGCATGGGCATGGACCCCGGCAACGCGGCCTCGGTCTCGGCGGCGTACGGCACGCTCGTCTACCTCGTCTCGGTCGCGGGCGGCTGGCTCGCCGACCGGATCCTCGGCTCGTACCGCGCCGTCCTGTGGGGCGGCATCCTCATCGCCTGCGGACATTACTCGATGGCGGTACCGACACCCACGATGACGTGGGTCGGGCTCGGCCTGATCAGCGCCGGTACCGGCCTGCTCAAGCCGAACGTCGCCTCGATGGTCGGCAAGCTGTACCGGACCGACGACGAGCGCCGCGACGCCGGCTTCGCGCTCTACTACATGGGCATCAACATCGGCGCGTTCGCGGGCCCGCTGATCACCGGCTGGCTCGGTGACCACAAGGGCTGGCACTGGGGCTTCTCCGCCGCCGCCATCGGCATGACGTTCGGTCTGATCCAGTACGTGGCGGGCCGCCGTCACCTGGCCGGGCGCACGGACGCCGCCGAGTACGCGCTGCCGCCCGAGGGGATGCGCCGGGCGGTGCGGCTGATGATCGTGGGCGCGGTCGTGGTGGCCGCCGTCGCGGTGGCCCTGGCCCTGGCCGGGTGGCTGACCATGGGCCGCTTCGTCGACGTCCTCACGTACATCTCGGTGATCGCGCCGATCGTGTACTTCGTGGTGATGTTCAGGAGCCCGCGGGTCACGGCGGAGGAGCGCGGCCGCCTCAAGCCCTACCTGGTCCTCTTCATCGCCTCGGTCGCCTTCAACTTCATCCTGTTCCAGGCGTACTCGACGATGATGCTGCTGGCCGCGTCGAACGCCGAGACGACCATCCTCGGCTTCGAGTTCCCCGCCAGCTGGTACGCCTCCGCGCTCGGCGCCTTCGAGGTGGCCCTCGCGCCCGTCGTGGCCGCCGTATGGGCACGGATGGGCCCGCGCCAGCCGCACGCCTCCAACAAGATCGCGATCGGCGTGATCCTGGGTGGCCTGTCGTTCCTGCTGATGGTGATTCCGACGTCGGGCCACAGCGGCGACACGTACAAGATGGCCGCCTGGTGGATCGTCGGCTCGTATCTGCTGCTCGGGCTCGGCGACATCCTCCTGGAGACGTCCGGCATGTCCGCGACGACCAAGCTCGCCCCCCAGGCCTTCGCCAGCCAGACCATGGCCCTGTGGTTCCTCTCGCTCGCACTTGCGAACGGAATCCAGGCCCAGGTCGTCAAGCTCTACGGCGAGGTCTCCAACCCTGCCTACTTCGGCGTCAACGGCGCGATCGCGGTCGCGGTCGGTATCGCCGTGCTCGCCCTGGCGCCGTGGCTGCGCCGAACCATGCACCCCGTTCACTGAGGTTCTTCCATGACTTCCACGACCCCCCTGCCGAATGCGCCGACGACCCGGACCGAGTTCCCGTTCGGAACGGTCCGCGAGGACATCCGCGTACCCCTGTCCGACGGCACGACGCTCTTCGCCCGCGTCTGGCGCCCGGTGACCGAGGAACCGGTGCCCGTCCTCCTCGAATACCTCCCCTACCGGCTCTCCGACTGGACGGCGCCGCGCGACTGGCAGCGGCACCCCTGGTACGCCGGTCATGGCTACGCCTCCGTACGCGTGGACGTGCGCGGACACGGCAACTCCGAGGGCATGCCGGGCGACGAGTACGACGAGCAGGAGCTCGCCGACGGCGTCGAGGTCGTGAACTGGCTCGCCGCGCGGCCCTGGTCGTCCGGCAAGGTCGGCATGTTCGGCATCTCCTGGGGCGGCTTCAACTCCCTCCAGATCGCGGCCCTGGCCCCCGAGCCGCTGAAGGCGATCGTGACCGTCTGCTCGGCGGACGACCGCTACGACAACGACGTGCACTACATGGGCGGCTCCGTGCTCGCCGTGGACATGCACGCGTGGGCGGCGACGATGCTGGCGTTCGTGTCGCGGCCGCCGGACCCGCAGTTCGTGGGCGACGGCTGGAAGGACATGTGGACGAAGCGCCTCGACGCCGTCGACCCGTTCATCCACACATGGCTCGACCACCAGACCCGCGACGACTACTGGCGGCACGGCAGCGTCTGCGAGGACTACTCCGCGATCAAGGCGGGCGTGCTCGCGGTCGGCGGCTGGCACGACCCGTACCGGGACACGGTGCTGCGGCTCGCCGAGCACCTCCCCGACGAGCAGATGCGCGGCATCATCGGCCCCTGGTCGCACCAGTACCCGGACCGCGGCCTGCCGCCGGGCCCGGCCATCGGCTTCCTCCAGGAGACGCTGCGCTGGTGGGACCACTGGCTGAAGGGCGACGACACAGGTGTGATGGCCGAGCCGAAGCTCCGCTCCTGGATCAGCGACTCGCACCCCCCGGCCACCGTCTACGACCAGCTGCCCGGCCGCTGGGTCGGCGACGCGTCGTGGCCGTCGCCGAACGTCTCCCCCCTCTCGTACGCGCTCCAGGGCCCGCCCCAGATCGTGCGTTCGCCGCAGCACACGGGCCTGGACGCGGGCCGCTTCTTCCCGTTCGGGAACGATGCGGACCTGCCGCCGGACCAGCGCGAGGAGGACGCGAAGTCGGCGTGCTTCGAGTTCGAGGTGCCGCAGGAGGTACGGGTGCTCGGCCGGCCGCGCGTGACGCTGCGGCTGACGTGCCCGGTGGAGCGCGGGCAGGTCGTGGCGCGGGTGTGCGACGTGGCGCCGGACGGCTCCTCGACGCTCGTGACGCGGGGCGTGCTCAACCTGTCCTCCCGACACGGCCGTTCAGAGAACGTGCCGTGGGACCCGGACACCACGGAGGACGTCACCTTCGAACTGAACGGCATCGGCCACGCCTTCCCGGCCGGCCACCGCATCCGGCTCGCGGTCTCGTCCGCGTACTGGCCGTGGATCTGGCCGCAGCCGGGTTCGGAGGCCGGGTTCACGCTCGACCCGGTGGGCAGCTCGCTGGAACTGCCGGTGCGCGGTGGGGAGCCGGGTGGGGACATCACCTTCGACGCCCCGGAACAGTCGGAGCCGCTCGGCGTGGTCTACCCGGAGACGCTGGAGGGGCCGCGCCCCGAGCGCCTCATCGTCCGCGACGTGGCCAAGGGCGAATGGCGCATGGAGGTCGACCCGCGCTACGGCGGCACGCGCCTGTACCCGGACGGCCTGGAGTTCACCGAGGACGCGCTGGAGACCTACGTCATCAACGAGTCCGACCCCCTGTCCGCCCGCACCCGCTCCGACTGGACGATCCGCCTGCACCGCCCGGACCTGGGCTGGGACGCCCACGTGGAGACCCGCTCCGAAATCACCTGCACGGCGACCGAGTTCCTCACGTCGAGCGAGGTGGTGTGCCGCGACGGCGCCGAGGTGGTCTTCCACCGAACATGGGAACAGCGGATCCCGAGGACGGCGGGTTGACCGAGCGGGCCACATCAGGCCCTCGCGACGGGTGAGCAAATCAAGCCCCTGCGGCGATTGAGCAGCGGGGTCCGGGGCGGAGCCCCGTGGCGTGAGGACGGGTCACCGGAAGAGACGGTCCAGCACCACCGCAACCCCGTCCTCCTCGTTCGACGAAGTCACCTCGTCGGCCACCCCCTTGAGCTCCGGATGCGCATTGGCCACGGCAACCCCCCGCCCCGCCCACGCGAACATCGGCACATCATTCGGCATATCGCCGAAGGCAATCGTGTCGGCGGCCCCCACCCCGATCCGCTCCGCCGCGAGGCTGAGCCCGGTCGCCTTGGTCACGCCGCGCGGCTGCAGCTCGACCGTCCCGGGCCCCGACATGGTGACGGTGGCGAGCGGCCCCACCGCGGCTCTCGCCACCGTCGCCAACTCGTCGTCGGACAGGGACGGGTGGCGCAGCAGCACCTTGCTGATGGGCCGCTCCCAGAGCGCGGCGCGCCCACGGACCCGTACGGCGGGCAGCGTCGGATGCGGCATGAGGTAGCCGGGCTCGATGAGCGTGAGGCCCTCCACCCCGTCCTGGTCGACGGCCGCGTACACCTGTCCGACCTCGGCCTCGATCTTCCCCAGGGCCTGCTCGGCGAGATCCCGGTCGATCGTCAGCGACCACAGCAGCCGGTCCCGTACGCCGTCGTACAGCTGCGCCCCCTGCGCGCACACGGCGAGCCCGCTCCCGCCGAGGTCGTCGAGGATCGGCTTCACGCGGGGCGCGGGCCGCCCCGTCACCACGATGTGCCGGGCGCCCGCGGCGACGGCCGCCGCCAGGGCGCCGCGGGTCCGGTCGGAGACCGTGTCGTCGCCGCGCAGCAGCGTGCCGTCCAGGTCCGTGGCGATGAGTGCATATGCGGGTGCGGGCATGATCCGAAGAATACGGACCGGCCGTGCCCCCGACCCGTCGAGTACCGGCCGCCCTGGCGAGGTACGGCCGGTCACGACGTGGTCGTGTCATCTGTTCGGGGTACCCCCGACAGGGTCAACCGGTGTGACCATCACGGTAGTTGTCGGTGCCACCGGTCAACCGTGCGCCGACGCCAGATGCCCGGCGAGCCGCGGCGAGGCGAACTCCGTGCCACAGACGAAGCGCATGACAGGCCCGTACGAGGACCCGCCCAGCATGCCCGTGAAGTACAGGCCGGGGACCGACGACACATAGCCGGCGCCGAGCCGCGGCGTGCCCCGGCTGGTGGCGAGCCGCGTGCGCAGCCCCTCCCCCAGGAACGGCATCGCCGCCAGGTCCACCCGGTACCCCGTCGCCGCGATGACATGGTCGGCGGACAGCTCGTCGGCGCGGCCGCCGAGCGTCCGCACGCTCAGGACCGGCGCGCCCTGCGACACCGTCACCCGCTCGATCCCCGCGACGTCGCGGACCGCGACCTTGCCCTCGAACCGATCCTTCAGCCACCACGCGCCCAGCGGCCCGAGCACCCGCCTGACCAGGAAGTGCCGTGCCTGCGGCGGGAGATGGCGGTACGGATGCGGGTAGTACGTGAGCGCGTAGAGCGACCACGCGTTGCCGAACGGGGTCTCCGGGCGGAACCTCGGCTGGTGCCACGGTGGCGCCCCGAAGCGGACCCGGCCCTTGCCGCGCGCGACCACCGTCACGCTCGCGCCCGCCTCCGCCGCGAGCGCCGCCGTCTCCAGGGCGGACTGGCCCGCACCGACGACGGTCAGCTCCTTGCCGGCGAACCGGGACAGGTCGTGGTGCTGCGCGCTGTGCGAGACCGGGCCCGTGGGGGTGGGTCCGTCCGGCACGGCGGCGGCGAACTCCCCCGGCAGGTGCTCAAGGCCGGACAGGCCGGTGGCGACGACCACCGCCCGCGCCGTGAACTGCTCGCCCGAGTCCAGCTTCAGCTCGAAGCCCTCGCGCTCGCGCCGGTCCACGGAGACGACCCGCACCTGCTCCAGGTCGGGCACCAACTTCTTCTGGAACCAGTCGCCGTACTCCACGAACGTGTCGGCGGATATCAGGTCCTCGTCCGTGACGAGCCGCTTGATCCCTGCCGCATCGCAGTAGTCGACCAGCTTGTGTCCGCGCTGCGGCGCGTCGATGTTCGACGCGGACGGCACCGACTTGAGGATCATGCCTTCGGGCATGTGCGAGCGCCAGCTCACCATGGGTTCCCCGAAGACCCTGACGGGTATCCCGCGCGCCCTCAAGTGCGCCGCGGTGGACAGGCCGTAGGGACCTGCACCTATGACTGCTACCGGATGATTCACGAAGCCCCTCCCCAGGACGACGTAGCGTCACCTACTTCGTTCACTTCGTTCCGGTCCGGCCGCCGCGTCAGGCGCCCGAACCGGTGCTGGCGCCGCGGCGGTTGGTCCGCCACAGCTGGTACAGATGCTTGGCCCCCGGCCGTACGAGCCGGGCGAGCATCGTGAAGAACGGCCGCGGATCGTCGGCCGCCCACCACGCCAGCTCCGTGCCGCTCGCGCGGGACGGGGCGTGCGGGGTCGTATAGCCGCTGCGCCGGTATGCCAGCAGGGCCGGCAGGTCGATGTTCTCGACGACGTAGCGGTGTCCCGCCCGCTGTTCCCCCTCCGGAACGGTGCGGCCGGTGAGTGCGAGGTGCATGGCACGGACGACGTCGACGCCCGCCTCGTTCTCGAAGAGGCGGAACTGGGCGCCCATCCGCGGATTGAAGTCGAGCAGCTTGTACTGTCCGTCGCGCCGGTCGAAGCGCAGGTCGAGGTCGATGATTCCGGTGAAACCGATCTGTTTGATGAAACGTGCGGCGACGTCCGCGAGTTCCGGATTGTCGACGACATACGCGTTCGCCGTCATGCCCGCGTGCGGTGGCCAGGAGCGGACCTTGACCCCGGTGAACATCGCGAGCGGCGTGGAGTCCTGGTCGAAGTAGGCGTGCACGATCCAGTCCTCGGCGTCCTCGCGCGGCAGATACTCCTGGAGGATCACGCCGGGCTTCTCGCCCCAGTCGAGGGCGAGTTGACGCAGTCCCTCCGGTGACGCGATCTTCGTGGTCCCGTTGACGGCGGGCTGCGAGCGCCGCGTGAACGCCTCCCGGTTCTTCGCCACGACCGGAAACCGGGTCCGCACCGCGAACTCCTCGATGTCCGCGTACGACGCCGGGAACGCGGTCGTCGGCGACGGGATGCCGTGCTCCACGCACAGTTCGTGCAGGCCCTGCTTGCTCGCGAGGCGGCGCGGCAACTCCCGCTCCACGCGCGGGAAGAGCAGGCCCGCGCCGGCGAGCGGGTCCTGATGTTCGGCGATGAGGACCGCCGCCTCCTCGTCAGTCGGGATCAGCACCGTCGGCCGGCCGATCCGGCGGGCGACGCGCAGCAGGCCGTCGACGAGCCGCTCCGGCCCCTCCGTCCCCGTCGTACGCCAGGGAAAGGACCGGCACAGATAGCGCGAGGCCGCCGCGGGCGTGTAGCGGTCCTCGGTGATCGCGTACATGGGCACGCCGAGGCGCCCCAGACTGCGGATCGCGCCCACCCCTCCGTGATGGAGCGGATAGTCGCCGAACTTGACAATCAGGCCCGGGACATCACGGTCCACGGCCAACGACACGCTTCCAGCGCTGCTGGCACTCCCGGCGCTCCCGGCCACGGGTCCCCCCACGTGTCCCCCCTCGGACCCGGACCCTGAATACCCGGACCCTGAATACAGGGCAGTCCAGCCCCGTCCGTGCCCACCGGACAATCACGCTAAGCCGGAACCCACCACTCCATCAACGGGTCATTCGGACATTGCGAACTCTTTAGGCACTGCCGCAAACCGGTACCTCCCACGTAACGTGTGGCGCACCCGAATGGAAAGTGAGGCCCGCAGGCATGGCACCCGCAGCCACCTCAGAGTCCGCGTCCGAGCCCACCCCGCTCGACCGTCTCGACCCACTCGACCTTCCCGAAGGCCACCCCTTCGGCCCGCACAACCTTCCGTACGGAGTCTTCTCCCTCACCGAAGACGGCTCGGGTGACGGCGAGCGCTCGGTGGGCGTCCGGGTAGGGGACCACGTCCTGGACGCGGGCGCCGCCGCCGCGGCCCTCGGCTCCCCCTACGTCTCGGTCCTGGCCCGCCCGAGCCTCAACTCCCTGCTGGCCGCAGGCCGTACGACCTGGTCGGACGTGCGCCGCGCCCTGACGGCCTGGGTCACGGTCCCGGCCCACCGCGAGGTCGTCCGCCCCTTCCTGCACCCCCTCTCCTCGGTCACCCTGCACCTCCCGTTCGAGGTCGCGGACTACGTCGACTTCTACGCGTCCGAGAACCACGCCTCGAACCTCGGCCGCCTCTTCCGTCCCGACGAGGAGCCCCTGAAGCCCAACTGGAAGCACCTTCCGGTGGGTTACCACGGCCGCTCCGGCACGGTCGTCGTCTCCGGCACGGACGTGGTGCGCCCCTCGGGCCAGCGCAAGGCCCCGGCCGACCCGGCCCCTGTCTTCGGCCCGTCCGTCCGCCTCGACATCGAAACGGAGGTCGGCTACGTGGTCGGCGTCCCGTCGCGGCAGGGCACACCGGTCCCGCTCTCCTCCTACCGGGACCACGTCTTCGGCCTCTGCCTCCTCAACGACTGGTCGGCGCGCGACATCCAGAACTGGGAGACGGTGCCGCTCGGCCCGCACCTCGGCAAGTCGTTCGCGACGTCGATCTCCGCGTGGATCACCCCGCTCGACGCCCTGGAAGCGGCCCGCGTGGGCCCGCCGGAGCGGTCGGTGCCGCTGCTGCCGTACCTGGACGACAGCGGCCCCGAGGCGGCCGCCGACCCCGCCGGCTACGACCTGCGCATCACGGTCACCCTCAACGGCCAGGTCATCTCCGAACCCCCCTTCTCCGGCATGTACTGGACGGGCGCCCAGATGCTCGCCCATATGACGGTCAACGGCGCCTCCCTGCGCACCGGCGACCTCTACGGCTCAGGCACGATCAGCGGCACGGAGGACAACGAACGCGGCTCCCTGATCGAGATCACCTGGAACGGGCAGCAGCCGCTCGACCTCCCCGACGGCAAGCGCGGCTTCCTGGAGGACGGCGACGTGGTCACCCTCTCCGCCTGGGCCCCCGGCCCGGACGGCGCGAGAGTCCACCTGGGCGAGGTCACGGGCCGCATCGTGCCCACCACCTGAGCGACACCGGGGCCGGGCGCCGCCGTTGACCGTTGCGCTGCACCGGGGGCCGCCTTGCCCACCCTGCCGCCCAAGGCGGCAGATTGCCCAAGGCGGGGGCGGCGAGTGGGCAACATCAAGCCCGCTCCGGGACGAGAGCCAGCGGGGTCCGGGCAATTCAAGCCCCGCCGGCGATTGAGCAGCGGGGTCCGGGGCGGAGCCCCGTGGCGCCCACCCCGTGCTACCAGTCGACGTCCTCCGGCACCGGCTCATCCTCCGGCGGCGGCTCCTGGCCCACATAGTCGGGCCAGGGGTCGTCGTCCCGGCCCGCCCCGGAGGACCCCGCCACACCGGACGGCGCCGCCTCACCTCTCAGACCCGCCAAAACCCCCAGCACACCTTCCCCCCACGTCGCCAGCTTCTTCTCGCCGACGCCGCCGATCGCCCCCAACTGGGCAAGCGACGTCGGCTGTTGCAGCGCGATCTCGCTGAGCGTCGCGTTCTGGAAGATGACGTACGCCGGCACCCCGTTCTCCTTCGCCTGCGCCCCGCGCCAGGCCCGCAGCGCCTCGAAGACCGGCGCCACCTCCGCCGGCAGCTCGACCGCGGGCGACTTCGCCTTCCGCTCTCGGGCCGCCGCCGCACGAGGCGCCGGCTTCGGCTCCTTGCGCAGCCGCACCTCCCGCTGCCGCCCCAGCACGGTGCCGCTCTCCTCGGTGAGCACCAGCGTCCCGTACTCCCCCTCGACCGCGATGAGCCCCTGCGCCAGCAACTGCCGCACCACGCCCCGCCATTCGGCCTCGGCGAGCTCCTCACCGATACCGAAGACGGAGAGCTGGTCGTGGTCGAACTGGATGACCTTGGCGCTCCGCTTGCCGAGCAGGATGTCGATGATCTGGCCCGCGCCGAACTTCTGTCGCCGCTCTCTCTCCAGCCGCACCACGGTGGAGAGGATCTTCTGCGCGGCGACCGTGCCGTCCCACGTCTCGGGCGGCGACAGGCACGTGTCGCAGTTGCCGCAGGCCTCGGCGCCTTCCTGCCCGAAGTACGTGAGCAGTTGGGACCGGCGGCACCGCGCCGTCTCGCACAGCGCCAGCATCGAGTCGAGGTGGGCGGAGGCCCGGCGCCGGAACGCCTCGTCCCCCTCCCCCATGTTGATCAGCTTCCGCTGCTGGACCACGTCCTGCAGCCCGTACGCCATCCACGCCGTCGACGGCAGGCCGTCACGCCCGGCGCGGCCGGTCTCCTGGTAGTAGCCCTCGACGGACTTCGGCAGGTCGAGGTGGGCGACGAACCGTACGTCCGGCTTGTCGATGCCCATGCCGAACGCGATGGTCGCGCAGACGACCAGGCCCTCCTCGCGCAGGAACCGCGACTGGTGCCTCGCACGCGTGCCCGCGTCCAGGCCCGCGTGGTACGGCACCGCCTCGATCCCGTTGCGACTGAGGAACTCGGCCGTCGCCTCCACGGACTTGCGGGACAGGCAGTAGACGATGCCGGCGTCGCCCTCGTGCTCCTGCTTGAGGAAGCCGAGCAGCTGCTTCTTCGGGTCGGCCTTGCCGACGATGCGGTACTGGATGTTGGGCCGGTCGAAGCTCGCCACGAAGTGCTTGGCGTCCGGCATGCCGAGGCGCTGGGTGATCTCCTGGTGCGTGGCGTGCGTCGCCGTCGCGGTGAGGGCGATGCGCGGCACGTCGGGCCAGTTCTGGCCGAGCACGGACAGGGTCAGATAGTCGGGACGGAAGTCGTGGCCCCATTGCGCGACGCAGTGCGCCTCGTCGATCGCGAAGACGGAGATCTTGCCGCGCGACAGCAGCCCGAGCGTGGAGTCGAGGCGCAGCCGCTCCGGCGCCAGATAGAGCAGGTCGAGCTCGCCCGCGAGGAACTCGGCCTCCACGAGGCGGCGCTCCTCGAAGTCCTGCGTCGAGTTCATGAACCCGGCGCGCACTCCGACCGCCCGCAGCGCGTCCACCTGGTCCTGCATCAGGGCGATCAGGGGCGAGACGACGATCCCCGTACCGGCTCTGACCATCGCCGGGATCTGGTAGCACAGCGATTTGCCGCCACCGGTCGGCATGAGTACGACGGCGTCCCCACCGCCCACCACGTGCTCGATGATCGCTTCCTGCTCACCGCGGAAAGCGTCGTACCCGAAGACCCGGTGGAGCGTGGCTAGCGCCTCGCTCCCGGTCACCTCGCTCATACCCTGTGTCCCGTCCATCGCCCTGTCCCCGTGCGTCCAGCTCGTCTCGACTTCTCCAGTAACGATAGGGGTCCGGACTGACACCCCGAAAAGTTATCCACAGGTTGGGGGTGCGCCCCGCACACAGGGAAGCCCGGTCCCCTTGGGGGACCGGGCTTCCACTGCGCGCGACGGCGGTATCGCTACCGCACGAACACCCCGGCCTGACCTGCCAGGTCCAGGAAGTACTGCGGCGCGACGCCCAGCACGATCGTGACCGCGACGCCCACCCCGATCGTCGTCATGGTCAGCGGCGACGGCACGGCCACGGTCGGGCCGTCCGTCTTCGGCTCGCTGAAGAACATGAGGACGATCACGCGGATGTAGAAGAACGCGGCGATCGCCGAGGACACGACACCGACCACGACGAGCACGCCCGCGCCGCCCTCGGCCGCCGCCTTGAACACGGCGAACTTGCCCGCGAACCCGGAGGTGAGCGGGATACCGGCGAAGGCCAGCAGGAACACCGCGAAGACCGCCGCCACCAGTGGGGACCTGCGCCCGAGCCCAGCCCACTTCGACAGGTGCGTCGCCTCGCCCCCCGCGTCGCGCACCAGCGTCACCACGGCGAAGGCGCCGATGGTCACGAAGGAGTACGCGGCCAGGTAGAAGAGGACCGACGAGACCCCGTCGGGCGTCGTCGCGATGACACCGGCCAGGATGAAGCCGGCGTGCGCGATCGACGAGTACGCGAGCAGCCGCTTGATGTCGGTCTGCGTGATCGCCACGATCGCGCCACCCAGCATCGTGACGATGGCGACGGCCCACATGACAGGACGCCAGTCCCAGCGCATCCCCGGCAGGACGACGTACAGCAGTCGCAGCAGCGCGCCGAAGGCCGCAACCTTCGTGGCCGCCGCCATGAACCCGGTCACCGGCGTCGGCGCGCCCTGGTACACGTCCGGCGTCCACATGTGGAACGGGACGGCGCCGACCTTGAACAGCAGGCCCATGCCGACCAGCGCCATGCCGATGAGCAGCAGCGCGTCGTTGCCCATGGTGTCGGCGAGGGCCGGGTCCACGTTCTGGATCGAGCCGTCGACGACGCTCGCGATCGTGGCGTACGAGACGGAGCCCGCGTAGCCGTACAGGAGCGCGATGCCGAACAGGGTGAAGGCGGACGCGAAGGCGCCGAGCAGGAAGTACTTGACCGCGGCCTCCTGCGACATGAGCCGCTTGCGGCGGGCCACTGCGCACAGCAGGTACAGCGGGAGCGAGAAGACTTCCAGGGCGATGAACAGCGTCAACAGGTCGTTCGCCGAGGGGAAGACCAGCATGCCGCCGATCGCGAAGAGCGCCAGCGGAAACACCTCGGTGGTGGTGAACCCGGCCTTTATGGCCGCCTTTTCGCTGTCACTGCCGGGCACGGAGGCGGCCTGCGCGGCGAACGAGTCGACGCGGTTGCCGTGCGCCTCCGGGTCGAGCCGCCGCTCGGCGAACGTGAAGATCGCGACGAGGCCGGACAGCAGGATGGTCCCTTGGAGGAACAGCGCCGGGCCGTCGACGGCGATCGCACCCATGGCCGCGATGTGCGCCTTCGTCGTCCCGTAGCCGCCGGCCGCGAGCCCCACGACCGCCGCGAAGGCGGCCGCGAGCGCGACGACGGCGAGGAACACCTGCACGTAGTAGCGGGAACGGCGCGGCACCAGGGCCTCGACCAGGATCCCCACGACGGCGGCACCAATGACGATCAAGGTCGGCGACAATTGCGCGTACTCGATCTTCGGTGCGTCGATCTTGGAGATCCCTTCTTGAATAGGCCCAGCAGCTGCCGTTGTCCACAGGCTGTGGACGGAAGAAGCACTCACCAGCGCACTCATTTGTGAGCCGCCTCCACTTCCGGCTTCGGGTCCTTCTTGTGGACGTCGGACAGGGTGTGCTTGACCGCCGGGTTCACCAGCTCGGTGAGCGGCTTCGGGTAGACGCCCAGGAAGATCAGTACGCCGATCAGCGGGACCACGACCGCGAGCTCACGCACCCGCAGATCCGCGATGCCCTCGGTCGACGGCTTCACCGGGCCCGTCATGGTGCGCTGGTAGAGGACCAGCGTGTAGAGCGCGGCGAGCACGATGCCGAAGGTGGCGATGATGCCGATCACCGGGTAGCGCGTGAACGTGCCGACCAGGACCAGGAATTCACTCACGAAGGGCGCGAGGCCCGGCAGCGAGAGCGTGGCGAGGCCGCCGATCAGGAACGTACCGGCGAGCACCGGGGCGACCTTCTGCACGCCCCCGTAGTCCGCGATGAGCCGCGAGCCGCGCCGCGAGATCAGGAACCCGGCGACCAGCATCAACGCGGCGGTCGAAATACCGTGGTTGACCATGTAGAGCGTCGCGCCGGACTGGCCCTGGCTGGTCATCGCGAAGATGCCCATGATGATGAAGCCGAAGTGCGAGATCGACGCGTAGGCGATCAGACGCTTGATGTCGCGCTGGCCGACCGCGAGCAACGCCCCGTAGACGATGCTGATCAGGGCGAGCACCAGGATCGCCGGCGTCGCCCACTTGCTCGCCTCCGGGAAGAGCTGGAGGCAGAAGCGGAGCATCGCGAACGTGCCGACCTTGTCGACGACTGCCGTGATGAGTACGGCGACCGGGGTGGTGGCCTCCCCCATCGCGTTCGGCAGCCAGGTGTGCAGCGGCCACAGCGGGGCCTTCACCGCGAAGGCGAAGAAGAAGCCCAGGAAGAGCAACCGCTCGGTGTTGGTCGCCATGTCGAGCGAGCCATTGGCCCGCGCGGCGGCGATCTCCTGGAGCGAGAAGTTCCCCGCCACTACGTAGAGGCCGATGACGGCCGCCAGCATGATGAGGCCGCCGACGAGGTTGTAGAGGAGGAACTTCACGGCCGCGTACGAGCGTTGGGTCGCGGCCTCCTTCTCGCCGTGCGGGCCCGCCCGGTCCCCGAAGCCGCCGATGAGGAAGTACATCGGGATGAGCATGGCTTCGAAGAAGATGTAGAACAGGAAGACGTCGGTGGCCGCGAAGGAGATGACCACCATCGCCTCGACGAGGAGGATCAGGGCGAAGAAGCCCTGCGTCGGCCGCCACCTCGTGTTACCGGTCTCCTGCGGGTCGGCGTCGTGCCAGCCCGCGAGGATCACGAACGGGATCAGCAGCGCGGTCAGCGCGATGAGCGCCACCCCGATGCCGTCCACGCCCACTTCGTAGCGGACCCCGAAGTCCGCGATCCACGCGTGGGATTCGGTGAGCTGGAAGCGTCCGCCGCCCGGGTCGAAGCGGACCGCGACCACCGCCGCGAGCACCAGGGTGGCGAGCGAGAACAGCAGCGCGAGCCACTTGGCCGCGGTGCGCTGCTTCGCCGGCACGGCGGCCGTGGCGATCGCGCCCACGGCTGGCAGTACCGCCGTCGCTGTCAGCAAAGGAAAAGACATCGGTATCAGACCGCCCTCATCAGCAGGGTCACCGCGGCAATGACCGCCGCGCCGCCGAACATCGAGACGGCGTACGAGCGCACGTAGCCGTTCTGGAGTTTGCGCAGCCGACCGGAGAGGCCGCCGACCGAGGCCGCCGTCCCGTTGACCACCCCGTCGACCAAGGTGTGGTCGACGTACACGAGGGAGCGCGTCAGGTGCTCGCCGCCGCGCACCAGGACGACGTGGTTGAAGTCGTCCTGGAGCAGGTCACGCCGCGCGGCGCGGGTGAGCAGCGAGCCGCGCGGGGCGACCACCGGGACCTCTCGGCGCCCGTACTGGACCCAGGCGAGACCCACACCGATCACCAGGCACACCATGGTGGCTCCGGTGACCACGCCCGCGCTGATGGGCGCGTGCCCGTGGTCGTGCCCGGTGATGGGCTCCAGCCAGTGCAGGAAGCGGTCCCCGATGGAGAAGAAGCCACCGGCGAAGACCGAGCCGACCGCGAGCACGATCATCGGGATCGTCATGGAGGACGGGGACTCGTGCGGGTGCGGCTCGTGACCCTCCGCATCGGGCTGCCAGCGCTTCTCCCCGAAGAAGGTCATGATCATCACGCGGGTCATGTAGAACGCGGTGATCGCCGCGCCAAGGAGAGCCACGGAGCCGAGGATCCAGCCCTCGGTGCCGCCCTTGGCGAACGCCGCCTCGATGATCTTGTCCTTGGAGAAGAAGCCGGACAGACCCGGGAAACCGATGATCGCCAGATACCCGAGGCCGAACGTCACGAAGGTGACCGGCATGTACTTGCGCAGCGCGCCGTACTTCCGCATGTCCACCTCGTCGTTCATGCCGTGCATGACCGAACCGGCACCGAGGAACAGACCCGCCTTGAAGAAGCCGTGCGTGACCAGGTGCATGATCGCGAACACATAGCCGATGGGGCCGAGGCCCGCGGCGAGGATCATGTAGCCGATCTGCGACATCGTCGAACCGGCGAGCGCCTTCTTGATGTCGTCCTTCGCGCAACCGACGATCGCACCGAACAGCAGCGTGACCGCGCCGACGATGGTGACGACGAGCTGCGCGTCCGGCGCCCCGTTGAAGATCGCGCCGGAACGGACGATCAGGTAGACGCCCGCGGTCACCATGGTCGCGGCGTGGATGAGGGCCGAGACCGGGGTCGGGCCCTCCATCGCGTCCCCGAGCCAGGACTGCAGCGGCACCTGGGCCGACTTGCCGCACGCGGCGAGCAGCAGCATCAGGCCGATCGCGGTCAGCTTGCCCTCGCCGGTGTCACCGACGCTGTCGAGCACCGGCTTGAAGGCGAACGTTCCGAACGTCGTGAACATCAGCATGATCGCGATCGACAGACCCATGTCGCCGACGCGGTTGACCAGGAACGCCTTCTTCGCGGCGGTGGCCGCGCTCGGCTTGTGCTGCCAGAAGCCGATGAGCAGGTACGAGGCGAGTCCCACGCCCTCCCAGCCGACGTACAGGAGCAGGTAGTTGTCGGCGATGACCAGGAGGAGCATCGCCGCGACGAACAGGTTCAGGTAGCCGAAGAAGCGGCGGCGCCGCTCGTCGTGCTCCATGTACCCGATCGAGTACAGGTGGATCAGCGTGCCCACACCGGAGATCAGCAGGACGAACGTCATCGACAGCTGGTCCAGCTGGAAGGCGACGTCCGCCTGGAAGCCCTCGACGGGGATCCAGCTGAACAGGTGCTGACTGAGCGTGCGGTCCTCCGGGCCCTTGCCGAGCATGTCGGTGAAGAGCACGACGGCGATCACGAAGGAGACGGCCGCGAGCAGCGTGCCGAGCAGATGACCCACCCGGTCCAACGCCCGCCCACCGCACAGCAGTACAGCCGCTCCGAGCAGTGGCGCTGCGACGAGCAGCGCAATCAGGTTCTCTGCGTTCATAGCGGTTCAGCGACCCCTTACAGCTTCATCAGGCTGGCGTCGTCGACCGAGGCCGAGTGGCGGGAACGGAACAGCGACACGATGATCGCGAGCCCGACCACGACCTCGGCGGCGGCGACGACCATCGTGAAGAACGCGATGATCTGGCCGTCGAGATTGCCGTGCATACGGGAGAACGTGACGAACGCGAGGTTGCACGCGTTCAGCATCAGCTCGATGCACATGAACACGACGATCGCGTTCCGCCTGATGAGCACGCCGGTGGCGCCGATCGTGAACAACAGGGCGGCGAGATACAGGTAGTTGACCGGATTCACTTCGACGCCTCCTCGGCCCGGTCGCGGTCCGAGCGCTCCAGGCGGTCGGACGACCGCTGCTCCAGAGCCTTCAGATCACTCATCGCCTCACCGGAGACATCCCGGATCTGACCGCGCTCGCGCAGCGTCTGCATGACCGTGAGCTCCGAGGGGGTGCCGTCGGGCAGCAGGCCGGCGATGTCCACCGCGTTGTGCCGGGCGTAGACGCCCGGGGCGGGCAGCGGCGGGAGGTGCTTGCCCTCGCGCACCCGCTCCTCCGCCAACTCGCGCTGTGTCTTGGCCCGTTCGGTGCGCTCGCGGTGCGTGAGCACCATCGCGCCGACGGTGGCCGTGATCAGCAGGGCGCCGGTGATCTCGAAGGCGAAGACGTACTTGGTGAAGATGAGGGACGCGAGGCCCTCCACGTTCCCCCCGGCGTTCGCCTTGCCGAGGCCGTTGAACTGCTTCAGCGAGGCCTGGCCGATCCCCGCGATGAGCAGCACCCCGAAGCCGAGCCCGCACAGGGCGGCGAGCCAGCGCTGCCCCTTGATGGTCTCCGTCAGGGAGTCGGCCGCGGTGACGCCGACGAGCATCACCACGAAGAGGAACAGCATCATGATCGCGCCCGTGTAGACGACGATCTGCACGATGCCCAGGAAGTACGCCCCGTTGGCCAGGTAGAAGATCGCCAGGATGATCATGGTGCCCGCCAGGCACAGGGCGCTGTGCACGGCCTTCTTCATCAGGATCGTGCACAGGGCGCCGATGACGGCGACCGTGCCGAGGATCCAGAACTGGAAGGCCTCACCGGTGGAGGTGCCCGCGGCGAGCGTGGCTGTCGCGGTGAGTTGCGCGCTCATACGTCCACCCCCTCCGCGTCCTCGGAGGGCTTCTCGCCCTTGGAGACGGCCACTTGGCGCTCCGTGCCGGGCGCCGCCTCGGTGACGAGACCCCGGTAGTAGTCCTGCTCGTCCGTGCCGGGGAAGATCGAGTGCGGGCTGTCGACCATGCCCTCGTCGAGCCCGGACAGCAGCTGCTCCTTGGTGTAGATGAGGTTGGCGCGGCTGCTGTCGGCCAGCTCGAACTCGTTCGTCATCGTCAGCGCGCGCGTGGGGCACGCCTCGATGCACAGTCCGCACAGAATGCAGCGGGCGTAGTTGATCTGGTAGACGCGGCCGTAGCGCTCACCCGGCGAGTAGCGCTCCTCCTCCGTGTTGTCCGCGCCCTCCACGTAGATCGCGTCCGCCGGGCAGGCCCAGGCGCACAGCTCGCAGCCGATGCACTTCTCCAGGCCGTCCGGATGGCGGTTGAGCTGGTGCCTGCCGTGAAAGCGGGGAGCAGTGGTCTTCGGTTGCTCCGGGTACTGCTCGGTCAGCCGCTTCTTGAACATGGCCTTGAAGGTCACGCCGAAGCCGGCGACGGGATTCTGGAACCCCGGCTCGGTGTCCTTCTGCTGGCCGGAGTTGGTCTCGTCAGCCATCGGACGCCTCCTTTCCTTCGCGAGATCCGCCAAGCGACTCGTCACTCTGAGTATCGGGGCCACCACTGACAATCAGCTCCCGCTCCCGGCGGGGGCTCCTGCGTGGCACGGGCGGCAGTGTCTGTCCGGGCAGCGGCGGCACGGGGAACCCGCCCGCCATCGGGTCGAAGGCGACGGGCTCTTCGGCGGCCTCGCGCTGCTTGGCCCCGCGGTCGCGGAAGATGTCCACGACGAACGAAAGGATCAGGACCACAAGGATCGCGGCGCCGACGTACAGGGCGATGGAGGCGAAGTCGTAGTTCTCGTTGCGCAGCGTCCGCACGGTCGCCACCAGCATCAGCCACACCACGGAGACCGGGATGAGGACCTTCCAGCCGAGCTTCATCAGCTGGTCGTAGCGGACGCGGGGCAGCGTGCCGCGCAGCCAGATGAAGAAGAACAGCAGCAGCTGGACCTTGATGACGAACCAGAGCATCGGCCACCAGCCGTGGTTCGCGCCCTCCCAGAACGTGGAGATCGGCCATGGTGCGCGCCAGCCGCCCAGGAAGAGCGTCACGGACACCGCCGAGACCGTCACCATGTTCACATACTCGGCGAGCATGAACATCGCGAACTTGATGGACGAGTACTCGGTGTTGAAGCCGCCGACGAGGTCACCCTCGGACTCCGGCATGTCGAACGGCGCACGGTTCGTCTCGCCGACCATCGTCACGATGTAGATCAGGAACGACACCGGCAGCAGCACGATGTACCAGCGGTCGTGCTGCTGGGCGACGATCTCCGAGGTCGACATCGAGCCCGAGTAGAGGAACACCGACGCGAAGGCCGCGCCCATCGCGATCTCGTACGAGATCATCTGCGCGCAGGAGCGCAGACCACCGAGCAGCGGATACGTCGACCCGGACGACCAGCCCGCGAGGACGATGCCGTAGATGCCGACGGAGGCGACCGCGAGGATGTAGAGCATCGCGATCGGCAGGTCGGTGAGCTGCATCGTCGTGCGCTGGCCGAAGATCGAGACCTCGTTGCCCGCCGGGCCGAACGGGATCACGGCGATCGCCATGAAGGCGGGGATCGCCGCGATGACCGGCGCGAGGATGTAGACCACCTTGTCCGCGCGCTTGACGACCACGTCTTCCTTGAGCATCAGCTTCATGCCGTCGGCGAGCGACTGGAGCATGCCCCAGGGGCCGTGCCGGTTCGGGCCGATGCGCAGCTGCATCCAGGCGACGACCTTGCGCTCCCACACGATGGAGAACAGCACGGTCAACATCAGGAAGGCGAAGCAGAAGACGGCCTTGACGACGACGAGCCACCAGGGGTCGCGGCCGAACATGGAGAGGTCTTCCAGAGCGAGCGCGTTCATGACTGCACCTCCGGGGCTCCGGCGGCGACGGCCGGGCCGATCTTCACCAGGTCGCCGGGGACGGCCCCTGTGTCCGAAGCGACGCCGCCGCCCTCGGAGTTGAGCGGCAGCCACACGACGCGGTCGGGCATCTCGGTGACCTGGAGCGGGAACGCGACGCTGCCCAGTGCCCCGGTGACCGTCAGTACGTCGCCGTCCTTCACGCCCGCCTCCGCGGCGGTCGCGGCGGACACGCGCGCGTGGGCGGCGTGCCGGGTCCCGGCAAGAGCGTCGTCGCCCTCCTGGAGGCGGCCCAGGTCGAGCAGCAGCCGGTGTCCGGCGAGGACGGCCTCTCCGGAGGAGGGGCGCGGCAGCTGGCCTGTCGTCTCCTGGGGCTCGGTCGCGTGCGGTCCGTCCCAGTTGCCCAGACGGTCCAACTCGCCGCGCAGCGAACGCAGATCGGGGAGCCCCAGGTGGACGTCCATGGCGTCCGCCACCATCTGCAGCACGCGCGCGTCCGTGGGCGCGACGCGACGCGTCATCTGGTCGGGCTTCAGCGCGGCCTCGAACATCCGGGCGCGCCCCTCCCAGTTGAGGAACGTGCCCGCCTTCTCGGCGACCGCGGCCACCGGAAGGACGACGTCGGCGTGGTCGGTGACCTCACTGGGCCGCTGCTCCAGGGAGATCAGGAAACCCACCTCGTGAAGCGCTTCACGCGCGCGTGCCGGAGCGGGCAGGTCGGCGACCTCTACCCCGGCCACCACAAGGGCGTGCAGTTCACCGGTGGCCGCGGCCTCCACGATCTGCCCGGTGTCCCGCCCGAAGCGGTGCGGCAGTTCGGCCACACCCCAGGCGGCGGCGACCTGGTCCCGCGCGCGCGGGTCGGTCACGGGCCTGCCGCCCGGCAGCAGCGACGGCAGCGCGCCCGCCTCGACGGCGCCGCGCTCACCGGCCCGGCGCGGGATCCACACCAGTTCGGCCCCGGTCGCGGACGCGGCCCGTACGGCGGCGGTGAGACCGCCTGCCACGGCCGCGACCCGCTCGCCGACGACGATCACGGCGCCTTCGCCGCGCAGCGCCTGCGCGGCGTCCGCTCCCCCGCCTTCGAGGTCAACACCGGAGGCGAGCGCGTCGAGCCACTCGGGCTCGGTGCCGGGAGCGGCGGGCAGCAGCGTGCCACCCGCCTTCTCCAGGCCGCGCGTCGCATACGTAGAAAGCGAGTAGACCTTCTGTCCGTGTCCCCGCCACGCCTTGCGGAGCTTGAGGAAGACGCCGGGCGCCTCCTCCTCCGACTCGAACCCGACGAGGAGGACGGCGGGCGCCTTCTCCAGCGCCTTGTACGTGACCCCGCTGCCGTCCAGGTCGCGGCCGCGACCGGCGACGCGTGCCGCCAGGAAGTCGGCTTCCTCGCTGCTGTGCACGCGCGCGCGGAAATCGATGTCGTTCGTGTCGAGGGCGATGCGCGCGAACTTGCTGTACGCGTAGGCGTCCTCGACGGTGAGGCGGCCACCGGTGAGCACGCCGGCCCGGCCACGGGCGGCGGCGAGCCCGCGCGCGGCGGTCTCCAGCGCCTCCGGCCAGGAAGCGGGCCGCAGTTCACCGCTCTCCGCGTCCCGTACGAGGGGGTGGGTGAGCCGGTCGGGCTTCTGCGCGTAGCGGAAGCCGAAGCGGCCCTTGTCGCAGATCCACTCCTCGTTGACCTCGGGGTCGTCGGCCGCGAGGCGGCGCATGACCTTGCCGCGCCGGTGGTCGGTGCGGGTCGCACAGCCGCCCGCGCAGTGCTCGCACACCGACGGCGACGACACGAGGTCGAAGGGGCGGGAGCGGAACCGGTACGCCGCCGAGGTCAGCGCGCCGACCGGGCAGATCTGGATGGTGTTCCCGGAGAAGTACGACTCGAAGGGGTCACCCTCACCCGTGCCGACCTGCTGGAGCGCGCCGCGCTCGATCAGCTCGATCATCGGGTCGCCCGCGATCTGGTTGGAGAACCGGGTGCAGCGCGCGCACAGTACGCACCGCTCGCGGTCGAGCAGCACCTGCTTCGAGATCGGGACCGGCTTCTCGTAGGTGCGCTTCTTCCCCTCGAAGCGCGAGTCGGACTGCCCGTGCGACATCGCCTGGTTCTGCAGCGGACACTCGCCGCCCTTGTCGCAGACCGGGCAGTCGAGGGGGTGGTTGATGAGCAGCAGCTCCATGACCCCCTTCTGCGCCTTCTCGGCGACCGGGGAGGAGAGCTGGCTCTTGACCACCATGCCGTCGGTGCAGGTGATGGTGCAGGACGCCATCGGCTTGCGCTGGCCCTCCACCTCCACGATGCACTGCCGGCAGGCGCCAGCCGGGTCGAGCAGCGGGTGGTCGCAGAAGCGCGGGATCTCGATGCCGAGCATCTCGGCGGCCCGGATGACCAGGGTCCCCTTGGGGACGCTGATCTCGATCCCGTCGATCGTCAACGACACGAGGTCTTCGGGCGGGACCGCCGCCTCGCCGCCCCCGGAGGGAGCGCTAGTGGTCACAGTCATGCGTTCACCTCCGTGCGGTGCTTGTCGCCCCGGCCGGCCCACAGCGTGGACCTGGCCGGGTCGAAGGGGCAGGCCTTGCCCGTGATGTGCTGCTCGTACTCCTCGCGGAAGTACTTGAGCGAGGAGAAGATCGGCGAGGCGGCGCCGTCGCCGAGGGCGCAGAACGACTTGCCGTTGATGTTGTCGGCGATGTCGTTCAGCTTGTCGAGGTCGGACATCGTGCCCTTGCCGGCCTCGATGTCCCGCAGCAACTGCACGAGCCAGTACGTTCCTTCACGGCACGGCGTGCACTTGCCGCAGGACTCGTGGGCGTAGAACTCGGTCCACCTCGTGACCGCGCGCACGACGCAGGTCGTCTCGTCGAAGCACTGCAACGCCTTGGTGCCGAGCATCGATCCGGCGGCGCCGACACCCTCGTAGTCGAGGGGCACGTCGAGGTGCTCCTCGGTGAACATCGGGGTCGAACTGCCGCCCGGGGTCCAGAACTTGAGCCGGTGTCCCGGCCGCATGCCGCCGCTCATGTCGAGCAGCTGGCGCAGCGTGATGCCGAGCGGGGCCTCGTACTGGCCGGGGCCCGCGACGTGGCCGCTGAGCGAGTAGAGCGTGAAGCCGGGCGACTTCTCGCTCCCCATCGATTTGAACCAGTCCTTCCCCCGATTGATGATTGCGGGAACCGACGCGATGGACTCGACGTTGTTCACCACAGTGGGGCAGGCGTAGAGGCCGGCGACGGCGGGGAAGGGGGGACGGAGTCGCGGCTGACCACGGCGGCCTTCGAGCGAGTCCAGGAGTGCGGTCTCCTCACCACAGATGTACGCGCCCGCGCCGGCGTGCACGGTGAGTTCGAGGTTGAGACCGCTGCCCAGGACGTTCTGCCCGAGATACCCCGCGGCGTAGGCCTCGCGCACGGCCTCGTGCAAGCGCCGCAGTACGGGGACCACTTCACCGCGCAAGTAGATGAACGCGTGCTCGGAACGGATCGCGTAACAAGCGATCACGATGCCCTCGATGAGGCTGTGCGGGTTCGCGAAGAGGAGCGGGATGTCCTTGCAGGTCCCCGGCTCCGATTCGTCGGCGTTGACAACTAGATAGTGCGGTTTGCCGTCTCCCTGCGGGATGAACTGCCACTTCATCCCGGTCGGGAACCCGGCACCACCACGCCCGCGGAGCCCCGAGTCCTTCACATACGCGATCAGGTCGTCCGGCGCCATGGCGAGGGCCTTGCGCAGTCCCTCGTATCCCTCGTGCCGGCGGTACACATCCAAAGACCAGGACTTGTCCTGGTCCCAGAAGGCCGACAGGACCGGAGAGAGCAGCTTCTCCGGGCTGGTGTCGTTGTTCTCGATCTCGGCTGCCAAGGTCATCACTCCCCCTCCTCGGCGGTCGGTCCAGCTGGGTGCTGCGGGTCGGACGCCGATGTGTCCTGCGGCGCGTCGTGCGAGCTCAAGTGCTCGGTGGGCGACGGGTCGTGGGGCGGCTCGCCCTCGACGTTCTCGCCGCGCGGGTGGACCACGCGCGCGGGCGGCGCCTCACCCTTGGCCAGGCGGAGCCCGATCAGCGAGGCGGGCCCCGCGCTGCCACCGGCCTCGACGGCTCCGGCCCGCTCGTCGGGGAAACCGGCCAGGATGCGCGCGGTCTCCTTGAAGGTGCACAAGGGAGCTCCGCGCGTGGGTGACACCTCGGCGTCCGTGCGCAGGTCGTCGACGAGCCGCTTGGCGGTCTCGGGCGTCTGGTTGTCGAAGAACTCCCAGTTGACCATCACTACGGGAGCGAAATCACAAGCGGCGTTGCACTCGATGTGCTCCAGCGTGATCTTGCCGTCGTCCGTGGTGCCGTTGTTGCCGACACCGAGGTGCTCCTGGAGCGACTCGAAGATGGCGTCGCCGCCCATAACGGCGCACAACGTGTTGGTGCAGACGCCCACTTGATAGTCGCCGCTCGGCTTCCTGCGGTACATCGTGTAGAAGGTCGCGACGGCCGTGACCTCGGCGGTGGTCAGGCCGAGCGTGTCCGCGCAGAACTGCATTCCGGTGCGCGTCACATGCCCCTCCTCCGACTGCACGAGGTGCAGCAGCGGAAGCAGCGCCGAGCGGGAGCCGGGATAGCGGGAGACGATCTCCTTCGCGTCGGCCTCCAGGCGGGTTCGGACGTCGTCCGGGTACGCGGGCGCGGGCAGCTGTGGCATGCCCAGACTCACGCCCTGCTCCGAAGAACTGGTGGTCACCGGTCGACGCCTCCCATCACGGGGTCGATGGACGCGACGGCGACGATGACGTCGGCGACCTGGCCGCCCTCGCACATCGCCGCCATGGCCTGAAGGTTGGTGAAGGACGGGTCGCGGTAGTGGACCCTGAACGGGCGGGTGCCGCCATCGGACACGGCGTGCACACCCAGCTCGCCCTTGGGCGACTCCACGGCCGTGTAGGCCTGTCCCGGCGGGACGCGGAAGCCCTCGGTCACCAGCTTGAAGTGGTGGATGAGGGCCTCCATGGAGGTGCCCATGATGTTCTTGATGTGGTCGAGCGAGTTGCCGAGACCGTCCGGGCCGAGGGCCAGTTGGGCGGGCCAGGCGATCTTCTTGTCGCCGACCATGACCGGACCCGGCTCCAGGCGGTCCAGGCACTGCTCGACGATGCGCAGCGACTGGCGCATCTCCTCCAGGCGGATCAGGAAGCGCCCGTAGGAGTCGCAGGTGTCGGCGGTCGGGATGTCGAACTCGTAGTTCTCGTAGCCGCAGTACGGCTGCGCCTTGCGCAGGTCGTGCGGCAGGCCGGCGGAGCGCAGGACCGGTCCTGTGGCGCCGAGGGCCATGCAGCCCGCGAGGTCGAGGTAGCCGACGTCCTGCATACGGGCCTTGAAGATGGGGTTCCCGGTGGCGAGCTTGTCGTACTCGGGAAGGTTCTTCTTCATCTTCTTCACGAACTCGCGGAGCTGGTCCACCGCGCCGGGCGGCAGGTCCTGGGCGAGCCCGCCGGGCCGGATGTACGCGTGGTTCATCCGCAGGCCGGTGATCAACTCGTAGATGTCGAGAACGAGTTCACGATCGCGGAATCCGTAGATCATGATCGTGGTCGCACCGAGCTCCATGCCGCCGGTGGCGATGGCCACCAGGTGCGAGGACAACCGGTTCAGCTCCATGAGGAGCACGCGGATGATGCTGGCGCGGTCCGGGACCTCGTCCTCGATGCCGAGGAGCTTCTCGACGGCGAGGCAGTACGCCGTCTCGTTGTAGAACGGCGTGAGGTAGTCCATGCGCGTCACGAACGTGGTGCCCTGGGTCCACGTGCGGTACTCGAGGTTCTTCTCGATGCCGGTGTGGAGGTAGCCGATGCCGCAGCGGGCCTCGGTGACCGTCTCGCCGTCGATCTCCAGGATCAGACGCAACACACCGTGTGTGGACGGGTGTTGCGGCCCCATGTTGACGATGATGCGCTCGTCGTCGGACTTGGCCGCCGCCTGGGCGACCTCGTCCCAGTCACCTCCGGTGACCGTGTAGACGGTGCCTTCGGTGGTCTCGCGGGGAGACGCGGAAGCTGCAGAAGGAGTGGTCACGAGTACGACCTCCGCTGGTCCGGAGCCGGGATCTGGGCGCCCTTGTACTCGACGGGGATGCCGCCGAGGGGATAGTCCTTGCGCTGCGGGAAGCCCTGCCAGTCGTCCGGCATCATGATTCGCGTCAGCGCCGGGTGGCCGTCGAAGACGAGCCCGAAGAAGTCGTACGCCTCGCGCTCGTGCCAGTCGTTCGTCGGATACACCGGGACCAGGGACGGGACGTGCGGGTCCGCGTCGGGCGCGGAGACCTCGATGCGGATCAACCGGTTGTGGGTGATCGAGCGCAGGTGGTAGACGGCGTGCAGCTCGCGGCCCTTGTCCTCGGGGTAGTGCACCGCCGAGACCCCCGTGCACAGCTCGAAGCGCAGGGCCGGGTCGTCGCGCAGGGTGCGGGCGACGCGGACCAGGTGCTCGCGCTCGATGTGGAAGGTGAGCTCGTCGCGGTCGACGACCGTCTTGTCGATGGCGTTCTCGGGGACGAGGCCCTGTTCCTCCAGGGCGCCCTCCAGCTCGTCCGCCACCTCGTCGAACCAGCCGCCGTAGGGGCGGGAGGTTTCGCCGGGCAGCCGGACCGAGCGGACGAGGCCGCCGTAGCCGGAGGTGTCGCCGCCGTTGTTGGCGCCGAACATGCCGCGCTGGACGCGGATCTCCTCGCCCTGATCCCCGCGCTGCCCTGGGAGGTTGGAGGCGCTTGACGAATCACGGCCCTTTTCGGGGTTGACCCCGTTGCTGTGTGCGTCGCTCACCGCAGCAGCCCCTTCATCTCGATCGTCGGGAGCGCCTTGAGCGCCGCTTCCTCCGCCTCGCGGGCCGCCTCCTCGGCGTTCACGCCGAGCTTGGAGGTCTGGATCTTCTGATGGAGCTTGAGAATCGCGTCCACCAGCATCTCGGGCCGGGGCGGGCAACCGGGCAGATAGATGTCGACCGGGACGACATGGTCGACGCCCTGCACGATCGCGTAGTTGTTGAACATCCCGCCGGAGGATGCGCAGACACCCATGGAGATGACCCACTTGGGGTTCGGCATCTGGTCATAGACCTGGCGAAGGACGGGCGCCATCTTCTGGCTCACCCGCCCGGCCACGATCATCAGGTCCGCCTGGCGAGGCGATCCGCGGAAGACCTCCATGCCGAACCGCGCCAGGTCGTAGCGGCCCGCGCCCGTCGTCATCATTTCGATGGCGCAACAAGCGAGCCCGAACGTGGCGGGAAAGACGGACGACTTGCGCACCCAGCCCGCGGCCTGCTCGACGGTGGTCAGCAGGAATCCGCTCGGCAGCTTTTCTTCGAGTCCCATTGGTCTGTGGCTCCTGGTCTCCCCTATACGGGGCTCAGTCCCATTCCAGGCCGCCGCGCCGCCATACGTACGCGTACGCGACGAAGACGGTGAGCACGAAGAGCAGCATCTCTACGAGCCCGAACACCCCTAGGGCGTCGAAGGTGACGGCCCAGGGGTAGAGAAAGACGATCTCGATGTCGAAGACGATGAAGAGCATCGCCGTCAGGTAGTACTTGATGGGGAAGCGCCCGCCACCGGCCGGCGTGGGGGTCGGCTCGATCCCGCACTCATAGGCCTCTAGCTTGGCCCGGTTGTACCGCTTTGGACCGATAAGCGTGGCCATGACCACGGAGAAGATCGCAAAGCCTGCCCCGAGGGCTCCCAGTACGAGGATGGGCGCATAAGCGTTCACCGCTCCTCGCTCCTCTCAGTCGGCACTGACTGCTGCTGGCGGTTGCATGAGTTCGCACCCCGCCCCCACGTCCCGCGAACAGTCGAAGATCGCCTACATGTGAAGCGGGTCACAAGCCCAACTTGCCCCGCATCCTATGCCTGCAACTCTGTGATCTGCGACACGGGGTGCGCCAACTACTTTGTGATCTCCACCACCTGACGAAGGATCATGAAGTCGGATGAGCGGTGATCTTCACACGCGAAGCACCTGAGTGATCACCAGTGGTGACATCTTGCCGCGTCACCCCTGGTCGGAGAGGTGCGCCCACTATCAAGACGCGGAGAGTGCAGGCAAATTGGTGCTGGACGCGGTTGGCTGATAGTGGACGTCGTTCACACCTTGGAGGGACGGGTGTGAATGGAAGTGGACGCGAGATGTGTCCATCGGGTGTGCACCGCATCCCCTAGGGGTCCACATGTGACCTGTGTCACGCGTCTACCACACCGTCAGAAACCGGGCTTGGCCAAGTGCCTCAACGGGTGGTAAGCGTCGGGCAATTCGGGCGTATTGCAGAAACCCCATGCTCAGGGCCGCACGGAAGGCTGTCCGCTTTGCCCGTTACGGCGTCAATAAAGCCTGTCGGACACGGGTTTCGACCCCCTGCTTCACAACTGTGGCGCACCACACGTTTCTTGAAGGGATCGGGGAGGCCCTGATACCGGTTGGTCTCATGTCCCACACCGCTCACATACCCAGCCACCGGAAGCCCCGTCGCAGCGCCTCGAAGATGGCCCTGCGCGCCGGAGTTACCGGTGGCGTCCTCAGCACCCTGGCAGTCGCTGGTGCGGCTGGTTCGGCCAATGCCGCCGAGCCGGTGACGCAGACCATCGAGATGCCCACGCTCACCACCGACCTCTCCTCTCAGGTCGCCCAGTCCGCGGACGCCACCCAGCAGGCCGCGGCCAACTACCAGGTCCAGGCCGAGCGCGACGCCGCCTTCGACAAGGCCGCGGACCAGGCGAAGAAGGACCAGGTCGCCGCCGAGAAGAAGGCGGAGGCCAAGAAGAAGGCCGAAGCCAAGGCGAAGGCCGAGGCCGCCGCCAAGCGTGAGGCCGCCGAGAAGGCCGCCGCCTCCCGCTCCAGCGAGCGCACCACGCTCCAGGCGACCACGGCGTCCTCCTCCGACGAGGCCCCCGCGCCGGCCAGCGGCTCCGCCGCCGCCGTGGTCTCGTTCGTCAAGTCGCACATCGGCGACGCCTACGTGTCCGGTGGCACGGGTCCCAGCTCCTGGGACTGCTCGGGCCTGGTGCAGGCCGCGTACAAGCAGGCCGGTGTCGACCTGCCGCGCGTCTCGCAGGACCAGTCGACCCAGGGCACCCAGGTCGGCCTGGACAACCTGCAGGCCGGCGACATCCTCTACTGGGGTGGCTCCGGCAGCGCCTACCACGTCGCGATCTACGTGGGCGGCGGCAAGTTCGTCGGCGCGCAGAACTCCTCGACCGGTGTCGTCGAGCAGCCGCTCTCCTACGACCAGCCGACCGGCGCCGTTCGCGTTCTCTGAGCGCCTCCCTGAATGCCTCTCTGAGGGCCCCGGCGAACTGCCGGGCCCTCGGGGATCCCTGCGGCCCCCACAGGCCGCACACAGCCGCCTGAAGCCCCCCAGGGCCTTCACGGCGACTCCACAGTGCGCAAGCCGAAAGGCCGCCGCTCCCCTCACGGGGTGCGGCGGCCTTCGGTGTTTATACGGAAAAACCGGGACAGCGCTGCCTCGGAACCGCGGCTCAGGACTGCGGGGCGAGCTCGCCCATCTCGCCCCAACCCTCGTTCGGGATATCGGCGTTGATGATCTCCGGGGTGGCGGCGATGAGCGGGGCCATGGCGTCCAGGCCCGCCTTGAAGTGGTCGGAGCCGACGTGCGCGGCGCCGGCGTCGCCGTCCCGGAAGCCCTCCAGGAGCACGAACTGGTTCGGGTCCTCGACGCTGCGGGACCAGTCGAAGAAGAGGTTGCCCTCCTCGGCGCGGGTGGCCGCGGTGAACGCGGCGGTCTTCTCCAGCCACGAGCCGGCGTGCTCGGGGCGGACGGTGAACTTCACGGCGATGAAAATCATGGGTCCACCCTGCCCCGAGCCGCCCGGCCCGGCAAAGTCGGGCCGGGCGCCGCGCAGGTCAGGCCCTGGTCAGGACTTCGGCGCGACCTTGGTCAGCCCGTTGATGACCCGGTCCATCGCGTCGCCGCCCGTCGGGTCCGTCAGGTTCGCGAGCATCTTCAGCGTGAACTTCATCAGCATCGGGTGGGTCAGACCGCGCTGCGTCGCGATCTTCATGACCTTCGGGTTGCCGATGAGCTTCACGAAGGCGCGGCCCATCGTGTAGTAGCCGCCGTAGGTGTCCTTGAGGACCTTCGGGTAGCGCTGGAGGGCCAGTTCGCGCTGGGCGACGGTGGCGCGCGCGTGGGCCTGCACGATGACGTCGGCCGCGATCTGGCCTGACTCCATGGCGTACGCGATGCCCTCGCCGTTGAACGGGTTGACCAGGCCGCCCGCGTCGCCGACCAGGAGCAGGCCCTTGGTGTAGTGCGGCTGGCGGTTGAAGGCCATGGGGAGGGCGGCCCCGCGGATCGGCATCGTCATGTTGTCCGGGGTGTACCCCCAGTCCTCGGGCATCGACGCGCACCAGGCCTTGAGGACCTCGCGCCAGTCCAACTCACGGAAGGCCTTCGAGGAGTTGAGGATGCCGAGGCCGACGTTGGACGTGCCGTCGCCCATGCCGAAGATCCAGCCGTAGCCGGGCAGCAGCCGGTCCTCGGCGCCGCGCCGGTCCCACAGCTCCAGCCAGGACTCCAGGTAGTCGTCGTCGTGGCGGGGCGACGTGAAGTACGTACGGACGGCGACGCCCATGGGGCGGTCCTCGCGGCGGTGCAGGCCCATCGCGAGCGACAGACGCGTGGAGTTGCCGTCGGCGGCGACCACCAGCGGGGCGTGGAACGTCACCGGGGTCTTCTCTTCGCCCAGCTTCGCGTGCACGCCCGTGATGTGGCCCGTGCGCTCGTCGATGATCGGGGCGCCGACGTTGCACCGCTCGTACAGGCGGGCGCCGCCCTTCTGGGCCTGCCGCGCGAGCTGCTCGTCGAAGTCGTCGCGCTTGCGAACGAGACCGTAGTCCGGGTACGAGGCGAGGTCGGGCCAGTCGAGCTGGAGGCGGACGCCGCCACCGATGATGCGCAGGCCCTTGTTGCGCAGCCAGCCGGCCTCCTCGGAGATGTCGATGCCCATGGAGACGAGCTGCTTCGTGGCGCGCGGGGTGAGGCCGTCGCCGCACACCTTCTCGCGCGGAAAGGCCGTCTTCTCCAGCAGCAGGACGTCGAGGCCGGCCTTGGCGAGGTAGTAGGCGGTCGTCGAACCGGCGGGTCCGGCCCCGACGACGATCACGTCCGCGCTGTGTTCGGAGAGGGGCTTGGGCTGCTCGGTCACGGCTGGTTCTCCCCAGACTCGAAAACGGTGTGCCGTCCGGCACGGACATGGGCAGTCTATTCACCGCAGGTCGCCGATCCTTGGTCGGTCCTCGCCCCCGACGGCCTGCTTGTCCGGCCGGGGGTCCGGGGGTTGTCCCCCGGGAGAATGCAGCAGCGACAGAGATCGCCCAGCCGAAGGGTCAGCCCATGAGCCGAGTTCTGCCCGCCGTGGATCTGCGTGTCCCCACCCATGAGGACGCGCTCGCGTGGCACAGGGTGTTCGACCACCCCGATGTCATGGAGTTCCACGGAGGCGCGTCGGCGGAGCTCTCCGTGTACGAGGAGCTGACCGCGCGGCAGCGCAGGCACGAGGCGGAGCACGGATTCTGCCTGTGGACGATGACCGATGACACGGGGCACGTCATCGGGTTCACGGGCGCGCAGCCCTGGCCGGGCACCTGGGGGCCGGTCGGCGAGATCGAGATCGGCTGGCGGCTCGGGCGCGCGTACTGGGGGCAGGGGTACGCGACGGCGGCCGCGCGTCTGACGCTGGAGCAGGTGCGGGCGGCGGGCCTGCGGAGCGTCGTCGCGATGGTCGATGCCCGCAACGAGCGCTCGATCTCGGTGACGCGGCGCCTGGGCATGGAGCTGGCCGAGACGTTCGTGACGCCGAACGGGAAGCAGGGCCACTGCTTCCGCCTGGAGCTCTGAGCCCGGAGCCGCGACCGGACCTTCCGGACACCACGCCCCAAGGGCTACCCTTCCGGTACCTCCTGGGGGTGACATCTGTGGTGAAGACACCCAAGACGCCCAAGGTGCCGGATGCCGGGCCGCCGGACGTTCCCGTGCCGAAGCTCGTCGGCCTGATGGCGGTCGACGCGCGGCAGGCGGCCCGTGAGCACGGCGTGCTGATCGTGGCGGCGGACCGGGACGACTTCGAACGGGTGGCGGTGGAGTACGTGGTGCGCCAGTACCCGCTGCCCGGCGTCGAGGTGCCGCGGGACGCCGTCGTCACGATCTGGTTCGACCTCGGTGAGGGCGAGGGCGGTGGCGGCGCGGGCGTGCGCGTGCCGCGGGCGCCGGGGCCGCGGGGCGGCGGCATGCGCCGGGAGCTCGGCGAACCGGAGCTGCCGCCCACGCGCAGCGGGTCGTTCAGCCCGTGCCCATGACACGGGCCGTGGCCGGGGCTGTGGCCGTGACTGTGGCTGTGGCCGTCACGCCTTCTTGTAGCCCCGGTGCAGGGTGACGATGCCGCCGGTGAGGTCCCGCCAGGCCACCTGCTGCCAGCCGACGTTCTGCATCAGCGTGGCCAGCTCGGGCTGCGTGGGCCAGGCGCGGATGGACTCGGCGAGATAGACGTACGCGTCCGGGTTCGAGGACACCGCGCGCGCGACCGGCGGCAGGGCGCGCATCAGGTACTCGGTGTAGACGGTGCGGAAGGGCGCCCATGTCGGGTGGCTGAACTCGCAGATGACGACGCGGCCGCCCGGCTTGGTGACGCGGTGCATCTCGCTCAGCGCGACCTCGGTCTCCTGGATGTTGCGCAGCCCGAAGGAGATGGTCACGGCGTCGAACGTGTCGTCCTTGAACGGCAGTTTCGTGCCGTCGCCCGCCGTGAACGGCATCCACGGGTGGCGCTCCTTGCCCACGCGCAGCATGCCGAGGGAGAAGTCGCAGGGGACGACATAGGCGCCCGCCTGAACGAAGGGCTGCGAGGAGGTGGCGGTGCCGGCGGCGAGGTCGAGGACCTTCTGCGCGGGGCGCGCGTCGACGGCCCTGGCGACCTCCTTGCGCCACAGCCGGGTCTGTCCCAGGGACAGCACGTCGTTGGTGAGGTCGTACTTCTCCGCCACGTCGTCGAACATCGAGGCGACTTCGTGGGGCTGCTTGTCCAGGGATGCACGGGTCACCCGGCCATTGTGGCAGGCGCCCCCCGACCACCGGCGGACGGCACCGGGGCCGACGCCTGTCGCTCTGGTTACGCGGCACCGGGCGCCGCCTTGCCCACCCTGCCGCCCAAGGCGGCAGATTGCCCAAGTCGGAGCGGCGACACCCCGTGCGACCGACGCCCCCGGAGGGGGCGGGTGGTGGGAGATGGGCGGCGGCAGGCGATTACCCGCGGGGAGGCGGGAGCAAGTCCCCCTGCGGGCGGGTGGGCAAAATCGAGCCCCGCTCCGGGACAAGAGCCAGCGGAACCGCGTGGCCGTAGCGCCGGTGCAGCCATCTAGAGCCCCTGCGGCGATTGAGCAGCGGGGTCCGGGGCGGAGCCCCGAGGCCGTAACGCCGGTGCCGCACCTCAAGCCCCGCGGCCGTAACACCGGTCCCGCGACTCAAGCCCCGAGGCCGCAACGCCGGTCCCGCGACTCAAGCCCGTGGCCGCAACGCCGGTCCCGCATCTCAAGCCCGTGGCCCGGTCACCGCCTCCGGTACACCAGGCGGCCGCCGATCACCGTCGCCACACACGTGGACGACCCCTTGGCGACCAGTTCGGCGCGGTCCGCGACGTCGAACACCACGAAGCGGGCCGGGCCGCCCACCGTCAGCCCCGGCAACAGCACCAGCGGCTTCGGGGAGAGGGACACGGGCCCCTGCAACCGCTCGGGGCGGCCGCCGAAGACGAGGCCCGAGCGCTGCGCCACCTCAAGGACCGGCTTGGCGCGCAATTCCCCCGCCAGGGCCACCGTCCCGTGCGCGAACAGCCGCTGCACGCCCCGCCGGGCACTCGCGCCCAGCCGGGACGGGTCCGCGCGGAAGATCTCCCGTGCCCGCCCGCCACCGATCGGCACCGTCCCGTACGTGTCCGCCTCACGCGGATCCGGGTGGTACGTGTGCTCCAGGATCTCGGGACCGTACGGGTTGAGGAGGCCCGGGGTGAGGATGCCGGGCCAGCGGCGCACCCGCGCCTGCGGGTGCGCGGCGGCCAGCTCCTCGTACGGTCCGAGCGCCTTGATGGTCTCGCCCTCGACGAGGACGGCCGCCCCGTCGGCCTCGGTGACGTGAAGTGTCGTCAAGACGCGCTCAGTTGGTGGAGACGAGCTTCAGCTCCGGGTGAGCCGTCCCGCCCTCGATCGCCGTCGACGAGATGTGCGAGCTGACCCGGTCGTCGACCGGGTCGTTCGCCGGGTCGTCGTGCACGACGAGGTGCTCGTAGGTCGTGGCACGCTGCGCGGGGACGCGACCGGCCTTCCGGATCAGCTCGATGATCTCCATGCGGTTGGAGCGGTGCTTGGCACCGGCCGACGAGACGACGTTCTCCTCCAGCATGATCGAACCGAGGTCGTCGGCGCCGTAGTGGAGCGACAGCTGGCCGACCTCCTTGCCCGTCGTCAGCCACGAGCCCTGGATGTGCTGGACGTTGTCCAGGAAGATCCGGGCGATCGCGATCATCCGCAGGTACTCGAAGAGCGTCGCCTGCGTGCGGCCCTTCAGGTGGTTGTTCTCCGGCTGGTACGTGTACGGGATGAAGGCGCGGAAGCCGCCCGTGCGGTCCTGTACGTCGCGGATCATGCTGAGGTGCTCGATGCGCTCGGCGTTGGTCTCGCCCGTGCCCATCAGCATCGTGGACGTGGACTCGACGCCCAGGTTGTGCGCCGCCTCCATGATCTCCAGCCAGCGCTCGCCGGACTCCTTCAGCGGCGCGATCGCCTTGCGCGGACGCGCGGGAAGCAGCTCGGCGCCGGCGCCCGCGAAGGAGTCGAGCCCCGCGGTGTGGATCCGCTGGATCGCCTCCTCGACCGACACCTTGGAGATCCGCGCCATGTGCTCGATCTCCGAGGCCCCCAGGCTGTGGATGACGAGCTGCGGGAACTCCTTCTTGATCGCGCCGAAGTGCTTCTCGTAGTACTCGACGCCGTAGTCCGGGTGGTGCCCGCCCTGGAACATGATCTGCGTGCCGCCCAGTTCGACGGTCTCCTGGCAGCGCCGCAGGATGTCGTCGAGGTCGCGCGACCAGCCCTTCTTGGTGTCCTTGGGGGCCGCGTAGAAGGCGCAGAACTTGCACGCCGTGACGCACACGTTCGTGTAGTTGATGTTCCGCTCGATGATGTACGTCGCGATGTGCTCGATGCCGGCGTACTTGCGGCGGCGGATCGCGTCGGCGGCGGCGCCGAGCGCGTGCAGCGGGGCGTCGCGGTACAGGGCGACGGCCTCCTCGGGGGTGATCCGCCCACCGTCGGCGGCGCGGTCGAGGACGGACTGAAGCGCGGCCTTCTCGGTCACCGGGCGAGCCCCTTTCGGAGGATTCTGCCGAGTCCGAGCTGGAATCTCGACGAGTCTGAGCTGAAATCTCAGCGTACGTCAGGCACCCAGG
Source organism: Streptomyces endophyticus (assembly GCF_035798155.1). Lineage (NCBI taxonomy): Bacteria > Bacillati > Actinomycetota > Actinomycetes > Kitasatosporales > Streptomycetaceae > Streptomyces > Streptomyces endophyticus. Next base: position 158,711 of record NZ_JAOZYC010000149.1, read on the forward strand.
CCGCCCAGCAGAACCCCCGCGAGGGCGCCCAGAATCATGAAGGGGCCGAAGGGGATCTCGCTCCCCCGTCCCGCCCGCCGCGCGACGACGAGCACCAGGGCGTACAGGCCGTTGAACAGCACCCCGGCGAACGCCCCCACGAACAGCACGCCCCACCCGTACCAGCCGAGCGCCGCGCCGAGCCCCACCGCCAGCTTCACGTCCCCGAAGCCCATCCCCTTCGGATAGGCGAGCAGAAGCAGCAGATATCCGCCGCCGAGACCGAGCGCGCCCCACAGCGCGCCGCTCCACTCCCCGCCGGCCTCCGGCAGCAGCGCCGCCCCGCCGAGCCCGAGCAGGACGAGCCCGGCGAGCGGCAGCGTGAGCACGTCCGGCAGCCGCTTCACGGCGAAGTCGACGGTGGCCAGGAGCACGCCGAGCGGCGCGAGCAGCAGCCAGACGCCGAGCTCGGGCCGGGTGTCGGTGGCGGCGGCGAGCAGCGCGCAGACGAGCGCGGTGACGGCGGCGAGCCCGGCGGCACGGGGCCCCGGTCGGGCCCCCAGCCAGCCACGGGCCGGGCGCCACGGCTCCCCCGGCTCGACGGAGAACCGGTACGCGGGCCGCGGCAGGAGCAGCCCGCAGGCCGCCCCCCACACCGCGGCGAGCACGACCATCACGACCGGCATACCGGCCTCGGCGGCGATCAGTACGTCGCCCTGCACCACGTCTCCCCGCATCACGTGCCCCGTACCTGCCTCAGCCGCTCTTGACCCGGTCGAGGTCCGCCGTGGGATTCCCGGCGGCCGGGTAGTGCGACGTGTACTTGAGGGAGGCGCCGTCCCGGGTGAGGCGCACGGTGTGCGGTCCCGTCGCGCAGGTGCCCGGGTTGCCGGCCGCGGCCCTGCCCGCGGCCACCAGCGCCCTGCCGTCGGCGGACTTGAGGGTCAGTACGTCGACGCACTGGATGCCCAGCGGGTCCGTCGACGTCACCTTGCCGACCTGCTTGCCGACCCCGGCCCGCTTCAGGTCGACGCGGAACGTACCGAAGGAGATCCCCGCCTGCTTCGCGGGCCCGTCCCACGACCCCACGTAGAACTTCGGCACGCCCGGTGCCTTCGACGCGGCGGACGGGGTGGGCCCGGCATCGCTCGCGCTGCCCTGGTCGCCGCCGCCGTCGCCCGGCAGCACGTTGAGGAGGACCACTCCGCCGACGGTCACCGCCGCCAGCGAGCCCGCCACGGCGAGCGCCAGCGTGCAACTGACCCGGCGGCCCCGGCCGTTCGGCTTGTCGGGGGTCGAGCTCGCCGTCACGGACATCGACAGACGCCCCGGTACGGCGTCCGGTACGGCGTCCTGTGCGGACCCCTCGGTGGACGGCCCCTCCGTACGCGGCGTGGGCACGCGCGCGTACGCGGGATCCGGCGGCCCGAAGACGCCCGCGGGCCGCGAACTCCCGGAGACGGCAGGGCTGCTGAACTCCGTGGGCCCCGAATGCGGGACGTCGGCGGGGGCGCCCTCCAGGTCCAGGAGCCGCACCGCGCCGCGCGAGACCTCCTCCACCATCGGGCCCGGCAGCCACCCCGCCTGCACGAGACGCGCCGCGCCCTGCGGTGCGAGGCGCCGTGCGACCTCATCGGGAGTGGGGCGCGCGGCAGGATCCTTCGAAAGGCAGGCCGCGGCGACCTCGCGCAGCTCCCCGGTCAGCGAGCCCAGTTCGGGCTCCTCATGGACGACCTTGTAGAGCAGCGCGGCCGACGAGTCACCGGTGAAGGGGGACGACCCCACCGCCGCGTACACGAGGACCGCGCCGAGCGAGAAGACGTCCGCGGCGCCCGTGACGCCCTTGCCGAGGATCTGCTCGGGCGACATGTAGCCGGGCGAGCCGATGGAGACGCCCGTGGAGGTGAGCGAGGCCGTGCCGTCGGTGGCGCGGGCGATGCCGAAGTCGATGAGCCGCGGCCCGTCCAGAGTGAGCAGCACGTTCGAGGGCTTTACGTCGCGGTGCACGAGCCCCAGGCCGTGCACGGCCGCGAGCGCCTCGGCGAGGCCGGCCCCCAGGACCCGTACGGAATGCTCGGGCAGGCCCGCGCCGTCGCCCGCGGCCTGGGTGAGCGAGGGGCCCGCGACGTATCCCGTCGCCACCCACGGCACCTCGGCGTCCGGGTCGGCGTCGAGCACCGGCGCCGTCCAGGCCCCGCCGACCCGGCGGGCCGCCTGCACCTCACGCTTGAAGCGCGCCCGGAATTCGTCGTCGAGCGCGAAGTGCGGGTGCACGATCTTGACCGCGACGGTGCGCCCTCCGGCGCTGCGACCCAGATAGACCCGGCCCATGCCGCCCGAACCGATCCTGCCGAGCAAGCGATAGGGCCCCACCGCCGTGGGTTCGCCGGTCTGAAGCGGCTGCATGATGCGGACCTCCCCCAATGTGCGCGCACGCACCGGCAGCGTAGCCCCGCACATAGCCCGCACACACGCCTCTCGAACGCTCCGGACCGCATCTGGAACACATCCGGAACACATCGGGAGTACAGGGTGGATCACCGTGAATTCTTGGCGAATTCACCCACCGGCGCGGAATCCCCGTAAAAGGATCCGAGAATCCCGCGTCGGAGAACGCCGAAGTACGCCTAACCGAGAACGCACTCAGGAGGAATTCACGACATCAGCAACTCGACCCGTACATCCGCGGGGAATCCCGTCGTCGGGCCGACCCGTCGCGCGAACTCCGTGACACCTTCCAGTTGTGCGGGCCCGAAGCGGAAGTCGAGCGTCGTGAAGTACTCCTCCAGGACCTTCTCGTCGAAGACCTCCCAGCGCGCCGCCTGCTCGGAGACCTTGGCGACCTCCTCCAGAGAGAGGTCGCGCGAGGCCAGGAACGCCTCGTGCACCTTCTGAGTGATCTCCGGCTCGCGCTCCACGTACTCCTTGCGCGCCGCCCACACCGCGAAGACGAACGGCAGCCCCGTCCACTCCTTCCACAGCGCACCCAGGTCGTGCACCTCGAGGCCGAGCCGCGGGGCGTCGTGCAGGTTGGCCCGCAGCGCTGCGTCCCCGATGAGCACGGCCGCCTCCGCGTCCTGCATCATCAGGCCCAGGTCGGGCGGGCACGTGTAGTAGTCGGGCTGTACGCCGAAGCGCTCCGCCAGCAGCAACTGCGCCAGCCTGACCGACGTACGGGAGGTGGACCCGAGGGCCACGCGCCGGCCGTCGAGCTGGTCGAGGGGGACCTGCGAGACGATCACGCAGGACATCACGGGGCCGTCGCAGCCCACGGCGAGATTCGGGAAAGCGACGAGGTCGTCGGCCGCCTTGAGGAACTCGACGAGGGTGATGGGACCGATGTCGAGGTCGCCGTTCACCAGCTGCTCGCTCAGCTTCTCCGGCGTGTCCTTCGTCAGCTCGAAGTCGAGGAGCGAGCCCGTCCTGGCGAGTCCCCAGTACAGAGGCATGCAGTTCAGGAACTGGATGTGGCCCACCCGCGGACGGGTGCGGCGCGCGACCTTCAGGATCTCGGGAGAATTGTCCACATCGCGACACTAAACCCCATGCGGTACGGTGCAGGATCCGGGTCCGGCACCGCCTCGGGTCAACCCCCACAGAGACCCTGTCAAACCTGCGGGTGACGTGATCTTGCCCTCTATTGCTTTCGGCTGCCTGCGTGCTAGGCTCGCCGCAAGTTGCAGTTTGGTTTCCCTTGCAGTACAGAGCCTGCGGAGCATGTGACCGCGGGCTCTCGTCGTTTTCAGACTTTTGCAGTTGTTCGCAAGTGCATTTGCAGGTTCTGGAGCAGGGCGACCCTATGGCCCATAGGAGGGCTTATGGCTACCGGAACCGTGAAGTGGTTCAACGCTGAAAAGGGCTTTGGCTTCATTGCCCAGGAAGGCGGCGGCCCGGACGTTTTCGTCCACTACTCCGCGATCAACGCAAGCGGCTTCCGCTCCCTCGAGGAGAACCAGGCCGTGAGCTTCGACGTCACGCAGGGTCCGAAGGGCCCGCAGGCGGAGAACGTCACCCCCGTCTGATCGTTCGCGATCACACGGTGGTAGTTGCCGTGTTCTGATCCGGAACCTAGCGCAGTACCCAAGGAGCCCCGCGCCTTATGGCAGCGGGGCTCCTGCCTTTTTCCGTGCGTTCTGCCGCGTTCTACGTGAGTGCGGCGCGGGCCGCGACCGCGTCCGCCGGATCCCAGCCCCGGCCCGGCACCGAGGCGAGCAGCAGCCGTGTGTACGGGTCGGTGGGCTCGCTCAGGACGCGGTGCGTGGGTCCCCGCTCGACCACCTTGCCCCGCCGCATCACCAGGACCTCGTCCGTGACGTGCTGGACGACCGCCAGGTCGTGGCTGACGAAGACCAGGGCGACTCCGGTGTCCCGGCGGATCTCGTCGAGGAGCCGCAGGATCTGCGCCTGGATGGAGACGTCGAGCGCGGCGACCGCCTCGTCGAGGACCAGGACGCGGGGGTCGACGGCGAGGGCGCGGGCGATGGCCAGGCGTTGGCGCTGGCCGCCGGAGAGGTGGCGGGGGCGGGCCGTGGCCTCTCGCGCACCGAGGCCCACCTGGTCGAGGAGCGCGGGCGCGGTGGATTCCTCGCGGCCGTGCAGACGCAGCGCGGAACGCAGGCACTGCTCGGCGGTGAGGCGGGGGTCGAGGGAGACGTACGGGTCCTGGAACACCATTTGGATCTGGCGGGCCCTGGCCAGGCGGGGGGCCTTGCCGCGTGGGGGTTTCGCGGGTCTCGGGGTGCCGTCGACGTTGATCGTGCCGTGGTCGGGGCGGACGAGGCCGACGAGCATGCGGGCCACGGTGGTCTTGCCGGAGCCGGATTCGCCGACGATACCGAGGGCTCCGCCGGGGGTGAGGGTGAAGGTGACGGCGTCCGCGGCGGTGTGGCTGCCGCCGCCGGGGAGGGGGTAGGTCTTGCGGAGGTCCGTGGCTTCCAGGAGTGGTGGTTGCGTGGTCACTTGGGGCCTGCCCCCTCTTTCTCGTTGCGCGGCACCGGGGGCCGCCTTGCCCACCCTGCCGCCCAAGGCGGCAGATTGCCCAAGGCGACTCGGCGGCACTCCACCGTTGCGCCCTCTGATGCGTATGCCTTTGGTTGCCAGGTGTGACAGTCGGCCTCCGCGTCCCCGCACCGCTCCACGAACGGGCAGCCGGTGAACGTGTCCGACAGGGACGGTGGTTTGCCCGGGATCGGGGCGAGGGGGTGGGATTCGCCCAGTGTGGGGGAGCAGGCGAGGAGGCCGCGGGTGTAGGGGTGGGCCGGGGCTGTGAACAGGGCGTTCGCCGTGCGGTGTTCGACGACGCGGCCCGCGTACATGACGTGGACCCGGTCGCAGTAGGCCGCCGCCAGGTGCAGGTCGTGCGTGATGAAGAGGAGTCCTGCGCCCCGGGATTCGCGGGCCTCGCGGAGCTGCGTGAGGATCTCCGCCTGGGTCGTCACGTCGAGCGCGCTGGTCGCCTCGTCGGCGAGGAGGAGCCGGGGGCGGGACGCCAAGGCCCCCGCGATGACGACGCGTTGGAGCATTCCGCCGGAGAGTTCGTGCGGGCGTTGGCGCAGGTGCCGGGCGGGGTCGGGCAGGCCGACCGCGGCGAGCAGGTCGAGCGCCTCGTCCTTCGTCGCGCCGCGTTCCGTCAGGAAGTCGCCGATGCGGCGGACCGGGTTGAGGGCGGCGCGCGGGTCCTGGTGGATCATCGCGACCGTGGCCGCCCTGTGCTGCCGCAACTGTTCGCCGCGCAGGGCCAGGACGTCCGAGCCGTCGACCCGGACCGTTCCCTTGGTCGTGGCTCCGGTCGGCAGCAGGCCGAGCGCCGCCTTCGCCGTCGTCGACTTGCCCGAGCCCGACTCCCCCACCAGGCCGACGACCTCGCCCTCGGCGACGTTCAGGGAGACCGATTCGAGGAGCGGGCGGGCGGCGCCGGGGACCGTGACCGTGAGGTCCTCGATCGAGAGCAGCATCGTCGGTTTCGTCATCGGTCCTGCTTTCCGAGGCGGTCGGCGGCCCACACCCCGACGACGTTGAAGGACACGACGACCAGGGCGATGGCCGTGCCGGGGACGAGGGCGGGCAGGAGCGCGCCCTGGACGATCGCGGCCTGGCCCTCCTGGACCATCAGTCCCCAGTCGGAGGACGGCGGTTGGGCGCCGAAGCCCAGGTAGGAGAGGGTCGCGAGGGACATGAGGGCCTCGCCGAAGAGGACGACCAGGTAGCCGAGGATCGACCGGCCCAGGTTCGGGACCAGGTGCAGTGCGCAGATCCGGGCGCCGCCCATGCCCTGGACGCGGTACGCGTCGACGTACGGCTTGCGGGCCTCGGACAGGGCGAGGGAGCGGGTGTACTTGGCGATCGTCGGGGTGAAGGCCAGCCCCAGGGCCAGCACCGACGTCGTCATGCCCGCGCCGAACACCGCGATGATCAGAACCGTGAAGAGCAGGCCGGGGAACGCGTACATCACGTCGGTGAGGCGGGAGACGAGCGTGTCGACCCAGCCGCCGCGCCAGGCGGCGAGCACCCCGAGCGTGACGCCGAGGACCGCGGCCACCGCGAGCAGCGCGACCGGGGCGACGAGGCTGGACCGGGCGCCGTAGAGCACGCGGGAGAGCAGGTCCTGGCCGGAGGAGTCGGTGCCGAGGAGATGGTCGGAGCCGGTGCCGACGAGGGAGGCGGAGAGGTCGATGGCGTCAGGAGCGTAGGGCGCGAGCAGGGGCGCGGCGAGCGCCGCGAGCACCACGAGCGCGAGCACCGCTCCGGCGAGCGTGACGCCGAGGGGGCGCCGTGTGGTCCTGACCGGGGTCAGGCTGAGGGCCGCCGTCATGCGTGGGCCTCCTTCACTGTCGGGTCCAGGAGGGGGTGCAGCAGGTCGACGAGCGTCGTCACGACCACGTATCCGGTGACCATCAGGAGAAGGACGGCCTGGGCGACCGGGAAGTCGTGGGTGTTGATCGCATTGACGAGCAGGGAGCCGATGCCGCTGATGCCGAACGCCGTCTCGACGACGACCGTGCCGGCGAGCATGCCCGCCATGACGAGGCCGCACATGGTGACGATGGGGCCCAGCGCGTTGCGCAGGACGTGCCGGCGGACGATCTCGCGTTCCGGGACGCCGGAGGCGCGGGCCGCCTCGACGTGGTCGGACGCGGCGGCGTCCGCCATGGCCTGCCGGGTGACGCGGCTGATGATGGCGAGCGCGCCGAGGGCGAGGGAGAGTGCGGGCAGGGTGAGGTGGTGGAGGGTTCCGGTGAGGCCCTCGCCCGAGCCCGTCACAGGGAACCAGCCGAGCCGCACGCCGAAGAACGAGACGAGCGCGATCGCCGCGACGAAGGACGGCACGGAGGCGAAGAGGGTGGTGCCGCCGACGACCGCCGAGTCGACCCACGTGGAGCGCTTCACGGACGCGAGGATCCCGGCGCCGACGCCGAGCACCACGTACAACAGCGTGGCGTACGCGACGAGTTGGAGGGTGCTGGGCAGGCGGGAGGCGAGCAGGTCGACGACCTGGTCGCTGTATTTGAAGGAGCGGCCGAGGTCGAGGTGGACGGTGTCCCAGAGCCAGCGCCCGTACTGCTCGACCAGCGGTTCGTCGAGGTGGTACTGGGCGCGGACCTGCGCGAGCCGTTCGGGGGTGAGCTTGTCGCGGCCGCCCGCGAGGAAGACGGCGGGGTCGCCGGGGGCCGCGTACACGGCGGCGAAGATGACGAACGACGCGGCGACGAGGGTCGCGACCAGGCCGGTGACGCGACGGGTGAGTCGGCGGACGACGGCGCTCGGGTTCATGACTGGCCCTTCTTCGCGCCGAGTTCGGCGGCCCACGGGTAGTACAGGTAGGCCTGGGAGGCGGTCGGCCCGGTCAGCTTCTTGTCCAGGACGAGGATCGTGGGCGTCTGGGCGAGCGGGATCCAGACGGCCTGCTCGACAAAGGTGCGCTGGATACGGGTGGCCAGCTCGGCCCGCTTGGTGTCGTCGAGGGTGGACAGGGCCTCGCCGACCTGGGCGTCGTACGTCTTGCTCTTGAAGCGGACCCAGTTGTTGGAGGAGTCGGAGAGGCCGTTGTCGTAGAAGCCCATCGGGTCGGCCTTGGAGATGTACCAGTCGCCGGTGAGGACGTCGATCTCGGCGCGGGCGGTGGGGTCGCTGTAGAACTCCTCGAACTGGGACGGGGGCACCGTCTTGATCTCCGCGCGGATGCCGATGCTCTGCAGGGCGGCGCGGGTGGCGTTGGCGATGACGGTACGGCCCTGGCTGGCGTCGGCGCCGATGACGACGGGGTCGCTGGGCGCGCCGGCCTCCTTGACCAGTTTGCGGGCCTCGGCGAGCGACGCGGAGGTGGGCGAGTCGGGGGCGAGCTCCTTCAACTTGCTCTGTGCGGCCTCGAATCGGCCGCTCTCGTACCCCCAGGACCCGGAGCCGACCGGTGAGGACCACGGCTGGACCAGCCCGCCGTAGCCGGACTCGGCGATGCCCTTGCGGTCGATGGCCAGCGACAGCGCGCGGCGGATCCGCGGGTCGGTGAGGCCGCCGCGGTCGGTCGGTATGAGGACGAGGGACGCGGTCGACGGACCGTAGTACTGCTTGAGGCCCTTGGCGTCGCGCAGGGCCGCGGCCGTGCCTGGGGACTCGGCGTACGCGCCATCGGCCGCGCCGGTCTTGAGCGCGTTGACGAAGGCGCTGTCGGAGGCCCAGTGGAAGTCGACGCGGCGGGTGAGGGGCTGCTTGCCCCAGTAGTTCTTCGCGGCGCGGATGGTGATCGAGTCACCGGACTTCCAGGAGGCCAGTTCGTACGGTCCCGAGCAGGCGTCGGGCTGCCCGGGGGTTCCGAACTCGTCGCCGGACTTCAGGACTTGCCTCTTGTTCCACACGATGCCGGCGTCGCCTGCGAGCGCCTTGAGGAACATCGCGTCGGGGGTCTTGAAGGTGACGGTCACCGTGCGGTCCGCCGTCTTCTTCATCGACGTGACGTTGCCGAACTCGTCGGACTGCTCCATGTCCTTGGAGGCGTGCCGCTTGAGCGACCACAGCACGTCGTCCGCCGTCATCCTCGTGCCGTCGTGGAAGGTGACGTCGTCGCGGAGGGTGAGGGTGAGGGTGCGGCCGCCGTCGGAGGTCTTGGCCTCGCGGGCGAGGAACGGCTCTGTCGTCATGTCCGGCTGAAGCTGGTAGAGACGCTCGCAGACGTTGGTGAGGACGATACGGCCGGAGCTGGAGCCCTGGGTGTCGAGGTCGAGGGAGTCCGGCTCGTTCTCCATCAGCCAGTTCGCTTTGGCGAGCGTGCCCTTGGCCTTCGGGGTCGTCGCGTCCAGCTTCAGCTTCGAGGCGTCGACCGGGGCGGCGCCGCCCTCGGGGCGGTCGGCGCCGGCGCAACCCGAGGCCGCGAGAAGGGTGACCGCGACGAGGGCGGCGACCGTGGCTCTCCGTGTGCTCATCCTGCGTCTCCGTACGGGCCGTCGTAGAGGTTCCAGGGCAGGTGCTGGTAGTCGCGGTCGCAGGGGGTGCCGGCGGTGACGTGGTAGTCGCCGCTGGTCAGGTCCACGCAGGAGGAGACGAGCGTCATCCAGTGCTTGACCTCGGGCTTACGGGCGTCGGGGTGGGTGCACAGGGACTCGGGCAGGCCCAGGTGGTCCGACATCGCCTGCTTGATCAGCTTGCGGGACTCGTCGGGTCCTGTGGCGTTACGGAGGGCGGCGAGGCCCTGTTCGGCGCGGGGCACGCGGACGAGCGAGTCCGAGGACATCGGCCGGTAGTCGGCGGCGAGGGCCGCGGGGACGCCCGCCTGGTAGTGGTTGCCGTGCACGAGCAGGCCGTCCGTCGGGTGCAGCCAGCCGATGCCGGCGGGCGTCGTCTCCAGGTCGATCGCGTAGCCCTCCCGGCAGGTCAGCAGGGCGTTGCTGGCGATGTGGGCGCGGGTGCGGCACAGCACGTCGAGGGCGTCGGTGACGGTGTGCGTGTCGAGGACGCTGCGCCGGATGACGGTCTGCGGGAGGCCGATCGCGTCGTTGAAGCGGCCGCCGAGACCGTTGGCGTTGAGGGCGATTCCGGCGGAGTTGGCGCCCTGGCGGCCGATCTGGCCCGCCTCCACCTGCATGATCACGGTGGGCTTGGGCGGCTGCTCGATCCGGATCATGACGACGGTGTCGGCGACGCCCGCCCGCCAGTCCCAGTTCTGGCCCGCCCAGACGTGGCCGTCGCCGCTGGCCTCGCCGAAGGCGGCGAAGGAGGTGCAGCCCTCTGCGGGCTCCTCCGGCTCTTCGGGGGTGGCCATGTCCTTGAAGGAGCGGTCGTAGATGACCTCGCCGCGGGCGTTGAGCGCGAGGACGTCCAGGACGTCGACGCCCGCGCCGTCGGCGATGCCCCGCATCTCGTCGAGGAGTTCGGGGGCGTAGTCGCGCACCGGCTCCAGCCAGCGGGCGGCGCGGGCCGTGACCTGGTCCCAGGTGAGTCCTGCGGACTGGCCGAAGGCCTGCTCGTAGTAGCCGATGGCGGCGTGCAGTTGAGGCCGGACGGCCTCGCCGTACTGGCGGCCGCGATCGAGGGGAGCGCCGCTGATGTCGATGACCGGAAGGGTCCGGGATGCCATTGTTCTCCTCGCGACGGAGAGGTCGCCGCAACCATCCTGTAACGTCGATTACGAGATGCTCTCCAGTTGGAATGCGTTGCCCAGGAGAGTAACGGCCGTCACACGAGAGTCAATAGCTGTAATGGAAATTACCGACGGGGTCGCCCGGCTACGAGGCGCCGTGCGCGAGCACTGGGACGAGCTGTCCGCGTCCGAGCGGGCCGTGGCCCAGTACCTGGTGAGCGCGCCCGCCGAATCCCTGCTGTTCGCCTCCGCGCAGGAGCTGGGGACGGCGAGCGGCACCAGCAACGCGAGCGTGGTGCGGACACTGCAACGGCTCGGGTATGCGGGACTGCCCGCGCTCAAGCGGGAGTTGGCCTCGGACCTCACGTCCGCGGTCGCCCCCGAGGTGCGGCTCAAGCAGCGCATCGACCATGTCGGCCGCGACCTGGACGCCATCTGGGGCGAGGTGTTCGACGAGGCCGCCGAGCGCATCGAGCACGCCCGGCGCCTGACGCCGGGCGAGGCCCTGCGTGCCGCCGTGGCGGCCCTGGCCGAGGCCGGCGAGATCCACTGCTACGGGGTCGCGGCCTCCGAACTCGCCGCGCGCCACCTGGCGTTGGCGCTCGGCAGGGTCGGGCGCCGGGCGCAGTACGTCGGAGCCACGGGCTTCGCGCTCGCGGATCATCTGCTGCGGCTGCGCCAGGGCGACGCGGTCGTGATCTTCCAACCGGGCCGCGACCTGCCCGAGTTGACGGTGCTGATCGACCGGGCGCGGACGGTGGGCGCACGGGTCGTCCTGGTGACGGACGAGCTGGCCGAACGGTACGGGGAGCGGGCCGACGCGGTGCTCACCGCCCCGCACACACCCACGGGGATCACCACGGAGGCACTGACGGCGCTGGTGGTGGCGGACGCGCTGCTGCTGGCGATGACGACCTTGGACGAGGGACGCGCCGTCGAGACCTCGCACCAACTCACGGTGCTGCGGGAGCAGTTGCTCAACCACCGGAGGAAGTAGGCCCCACGACGGCTTACGTGTGCCGCTTACGTGTGCTGCTTACGTGTGTTGCATCACCAGCACACAAGTGGTCCCCGGCTCCAGCGCCCGGCACGTGTGGGGCGCGTCGCCGGGGTACGAGAGGTAGTCGCCGGGGGCGAGCTCGACCGGGTCCTCCGTCGGGCCCGCGAGGACCCGGCCCGCCGCGACGATCAGGTGCTCCGTGGTGCCGGACTGGTGCGCGTCCGAGTCGCGCGGGCTGCCCGGCTCGACCTGGAGGAAGTACAGGTCGCGGCGGGCACCGGGCGGGCTCGCGGAGAGCAGCGTCGCGGCGTAGTCGGCCACCTCGGAGGGGACGGCCGGGCCCTGGCCCGCGCGGATGACGTGGACGGCGGTGCGCGGCGGGTCGAGGAGGACGCTCGGCGGAACGTCCAGGGCGACGCTCAGCGCCCACATGGTCTCCAGGCCCGGCTTGCCGTGCGCGGCCTCCAGCTGGGACAGCGTGGATTTCGCGATGCCGGCCCGCTTGGCCAGCTCGGAGAGGGAGAGCCCTGCGCGGGTGCGTTCGCGACGGAGCGCTGCCGCGATGCGGTCGAGGGGGAGGCGGGTCGGGGCCGGGGGTGACGTGGCGGGGCGCTGCCCCGGACCCCGCGGGCTCTCGTCCGAGAGCGGGGCTTGATCGTGCGACTCATCCATGTGCTCTCCCGTTGCGTCACAGCGTTCGCTGTAGCGAGCCTACCGTTCGGCTTGACGAACGCGCAGGGGTGCGCGCATCCTCCTTGCATGCGTTCGTCAGACCGAACGGTCGTCCCGTCAGACCGAACACGCCGGATATCCGCCGTGGACCCCCGCCTGCTCCGCGACTGCGCCCTCGTCTGGCTCGCCGACGGGGTCGTCGGCCTCTCCTTCGGTGCCGTCTCGGTCGCGAGCGGACTGCCGATGTGGGTGCCGGTCGCGATGTCGCTGCTCGTGTTCGCGGGGTCCGCGCAGTTCAGCGCCGTGGGAGTGTTCGCCGCCGGGGGCGGGCCCTTCGCCGCGGCCGCGACCGGGCTGCTGCTCAACACCCGCACTGCCGCCTTCAGCCTGGCCGTGTCCGACGCGCTCGGCACGTCTTGGCCCGCGCGGCTCGTCGGCGCGCATCTCGTCACCGACGAGACGGCCGCGTTCGTGATGGCGGAGCAGGACCCGGCCCGTCGGCGCACCGCCTTCTGGGTCTCGGGCGTCGGCCTCTTCGTCGCCTGGAACGTGAGCGTCCTCGCCGGGGCGCTCGCCGGAGCAGCGCTCGGGGACACCGACCGGTTCGGGCTCGACGCGGCGTTCCCCGCGGTGCTGCTCGCCCTGGTGCTGCCCGCGCTGCGGGACGGCCACGGGGCGCGGCGGGCCGCGGCGGCGGGCGCCGTGATCGCGGTCGCCGCCACACCGTTCCTGCCCGCGGGCGTGCCCGTGCTGCTCGCCCTCGCCGGGCTGCTCTTCTCCCGGAGGCCCGCGTGAACAGCCAACTCATCGCCGTGCTCGCGCTCGCAGCGGGCACCTACGTCTTCCGGCTGGCCGGGCCGTTGTTGCACGGCCGGGTCCATCTCCCCGTACGCGTACAGGAGCTGCTCACCGACGGCGCGACCGTGCTGCTCGTCGCGTTGCTCGCCACCGGGGCCCTCATGGCGGGCCAGGAGTTCGCCGGCTGGGCGCGGCCCGCCGGGGTGCTGGTGGGCGGGGTGCTTGCGTGGCGCCGGGCGCCGTTCGCGGTGGTGGTCGTGGGAGCGGCGGCGGTCACCGGGCTGCTGCGGCTGGCCGGGGTGCCGTAGACACCTCACTTCACCTGGCCTCACCTCACCGGTGCATACGGGCGCCCTTCAGTGCCTTGTCCACCGCGTTCTTCGGGCCGTACATCGCAAGGCCCACCAGATCCAGTTCGGCTGTGGCGACGGCTCGTACGGCTGCCCTGTTGTCGGTGTCGTTGCCGGTGGTGAAGAGGTCGGACGTGAAGACGGCGCGGGGCAGGGCACGGCGCAGGGCGCGTTCGTGGGCGGCCTTCAGGAGGTCCTTGCCGCCCTCGAAGACCAGCACCGGCTGCCGGAGCATCGGCAGGTACGGGGTGCCGTCCGCGTCCTCGTACGGTTCGCCGATCACCTCGGGGAGCTGCGTGCCGAGGCCGCTGACCAGGAACGCCGTCACGTTCAGGCGCTGCCAGGTCTCCAGGTCGTCCCGGAGCAGGACGGCGATCTTGGTGTCGAAGCGGACGGGGGCCGGGGCGGCGGCGGGGGCGGTGTTCTCGGTGCTCATGGATTGAGACTGCCGTCCGCCCTCCCGGCCGGTCTTGTACGTTTTTTGCATGCCCACCGGCGGCGAGGAGATCACCGCGTGGCGGCCCCGCGTACCGGGCGTCACGGAGGTCTTCCACGCCCACTTCACGCGGCACGCCTACCCGATGCACGTGCACGACACCTGGACGCTGCTCATCGTCGACGAGGGCGCCGTCCGCTACGACCTGGAGCGGCACGAGCACGGGACGCCGCTCGGCACCGTCTCGCTGCTGCCGCCGCAGGTTCCGCACAACGGTCAGGCCGCCACACCCGACGGATTCCGTAAGCGGGTGCTGTATCTGGACGCGGCGGGCGACGGTCCCCTCGACGCCTCGTTCATCGGGGCCGCCGTGGACCAGCCCGACCTGGTGGATCCGCTGCTGCGACAGCGCATCGGACAACTGCACGCCGCGCTCGCGCACCCCGGCGACGAGCTGGAGGCCGCGGCCCGGCTCACGCTCGTCGGGGAGCGGCTCCGGGAGCGGTTGCGGCCGGCCCTCGCCGAATCCCTCAAGCCGCCGCCGGACCGCCGGGTCGCGGCCTCGCTGCGGGAGTTGCTCGACGCGCGGGTGACCGAGGGGGTCGATCTGAAGGAGGCCGCGGGGGTGGTGCATGCCCATCCGGCGCATCTGGTGCGGTCCTTCGGGGCCGCGTACGGGATCGCTCCGCATCAGTACCTGATGGCGCGGCGGGTGGACCGGGCGCGGGGGCTGCTGCTCGGCGGGCAGGCCCCCGCGGAGGTGGCGGAGGCCTGTGGGTTTTATGACCAGTCGCATTTGACGCGGTGTTTCAAGCGGGTGGTGGGGGTGCCGCCGGGGCGCTATGCGCGTGGCCGGTGAGGTTGCGGCTGGCCGGGGTTGACGTCGCGGGGCGCTGCCCCGGACCCCGCGCCTCAATCGCCGGCGGGGCTGGAAAGATCGGGGCGCTGCCCCGGACCCCGCTGCTCAATCGCCGCAGGGGCTTGAAATGCCGCCGGCGGGGCTTGAGTTGGTCGCCTTGCGCGACAGCAGTGCCCCGCTCAGGACCGCCGTTGCCACCAGCAGGGAACCCGCCGTCACCAGGCTCCACCGCATCCCGTCCACGGAGAACGTTCCCTCGCCGTTGGACGCGAGGAGGGAGCCGAATACGGCCACCGCGAGTGCGCCGCCGGTCTGGCGCAGGGCGTTGAGGAGGCCGGAGGCCGTGCCCACGCGCGGGCCCGGGACCGCGTCCATCAGCATCGCCGTCACCGCGGGGACCGCGAACGCGCCGCCGAGACCCGTCGGGACGAGCAGCGTCAGAAGCAGCCAGGTCGGCGTGTGCGCGGTCAGGGGCAGCAGCGCGAACATCGCGAGGGCCAGGACGAGTTGGCCGATGACGACGACCGGACGGCGGCCGAAGCGTTCCGCCGCACGCGGCGAGATCAGGTTCGTACCGGTGATCAGTACGGCCAGCGGGACGAAGACCAGGCCCGCCTCCGTCGCGGACATGCCCCGCAGCTGCTGCAGGTAGAGGCCGAGCAGGAACACCACACCGTAGAAGCCGACGTTGATGGCGAAGCCGACCGCGAGGGACACCGAGACCGTGCGGTCGCGCAGCATGGTCAGCGGGACCATCGGGGCGCGGTGGCGCTTCTCCGTCACGTAGAAGGTGAGCGCGGAGACGACCGCCACGGCGAACGCCGCGAGGCCCGCGCGGCCGCCCTCGATCACCGCGAAGGTCAGGCCCGCGAGCGTGAGGACCGCGGTGATCTGGCCGGGGATGTCGAGCGGCGCCGGGCGGCGGGGCGAGGGGGCGACCTTCGTCAGGAGGGCCAGGATGGCCGCGCCGACGGGCAGGTTGAGGAAGAACACCGCGCGCCAGCCGACGTGTTCGGTCAGTACGCCGCCGAGCACTGGGCCCGCCGCCATCGACACCGAGCCGCCGACCGTCCACAGGGCGATCGCCCGCGCCCGCCGCCGCGCGTCGTCGTACGCCTCCCGGATCAGCGCGAGCGACGCGGGCATCAGCACGGCGGCTGCCCCGCCCTGGACGACGCGGGCCGCGATCAGCGCGCCGAGCCCGGGGGCGACGGCGCAGGCCAGCGAGGCGAGGGTGAACAGGGCGGTGCCGATGACGTAGGCGCGGCGGGCGCCCGTGCGGTCGGAGAGCGCCCCCGCCGACAGCATCAGGCCGGCGAACATCAGCGTGTACGCGTCCGCCACCCACTGCAGCCCGGTCATGCCGCCGTGCAGATCGTCGCGGATGCCGGGCAGGGCGATGTTCACGGCCGACACGTCGATGGTGATCACGGCGAAGCCGAGCAGCGCGGCGAGGAGGGCGGGGGTCCGGCCGGTGCGGGGGGCCGGGGCCTCGTGCACCGGTTGCGTACGGACTCTGGGGGCGACGGTGGTCACGCTGTCCTCCTGGGAAGGGTGTCGAGGTGCGGGTGGGCGGCAGGCACGGGCCGCGGCCCTGTGACATGCACTCCCTGGGCCCGCGGGCCCTGCTGACCGATCCGTCAGTGGGGCCCTTGCCTGCCGGCCACCCGCAGCGAGGACAACTCTGCGGCCGCGCGGCGAAAGGTGGCAGGCCGCGTTCCACCGGGGTGCCGCGTTCCTGGCCCTGAGACGGCCCCCCACCGCGCTCGACGACGATGCAGAATGCACGTATGGCTGAGACCACGGAATTGGGCCGCTACCTGCGGGCCCGCAGGGGGCAGGTGACACCGGCCGACGCGGGCCTGCCCGCGGGCACGGGCCTGCGGCGCACACCCGGCCTGCGCCGCGAGGAGCTGGCGACGCTCTCCGGAGTGAGCGTCGACTACTACACGCGCCTGGAGCGGGGCCGCGAGACCAACCCCTCCCCCGCCGTGATCGACGCCATCGCCCACGCGCTGCGGCTGCGCGGCGACGCCCACGAGCGCCTGCACGACCTGGCCGAGATGGCGTCGGGCCGGCACACCGAACCCCGCCCCACCACCGACGACACGGTGCGCGAGTCCGTGCTCCGGATGCTGGAGGCGCTGCGGCCGCTGCCCGCGTACGTGGTCAGCCGCTTCAACTACGTGCTCGCGGCGAACCCGGCGGGCCGGCGCCTGCTGCCCGGCCTGTGGGACCTGCCCGCCGAGCAGCGCAACATCACCCGCTACCTCTTCCTGCATCCGGTCGGGCGGGCCCTGTACGTGCCGTGGGAGGAGACGGTGACCGCGTCGGTCGCCCACCTGCGGGCCATCGGCGGCACCGAGGCGGACGACCCGAGGATGGCGGCGCTGGTCGGCGAACTCCTCCTGAAGTCACCCGACTTCGCCCGCATCTGGAACCGGTACGACGTCCATGAGCGCAGCGGCGGCGCGAAGTCGTTCGACCATCCGAAGGTCGGCGCGATGACGCTCACCTTCGAGGTGATGCAGTTGGCGCGTACGGGTGGGCAGCGCATGGTCGTCTACCAGGCGCCTGCGGGGTCGGCGGACGAGGCGGCGGTGCTGAAGCTGGACCCGGCTTCCTCGCCCTGAACTTTCAAACCCCTGCGGCGATTGAGCAGCGGGGTCCGGGGCAGAGCCCCGCGGCCGTGACCACGGCGCCGCTCGCCTCAATCGCCGGCGGGGCTTGATGTGTTCAGGCCCGTTCAAGGACGGCGGTAACCCCCTGCCCGCCCGCGGCGCAGATCGAGATCAAGCCGCGGCCCGAACCACCCCTCTCGGCCAACAACTTGGCAAGCGTCGCCACGATCCTCGCCCCCGTCGCCGCGAACGGATGCCCGGTCGCGAGGGACGACCCCGCCACGTTCAACCGGTCCCGGTCGACCGGCGCGAGCCCCGCCTTCTCCCACGCGGCGAGCGTCGCCAGCACCTGCGAGGCGAACGCCTCGTGGACCTCGAACAGGTCGAAGTCCTCGACCCCGAGCCCGGCCCGCTCCAGCATCCGCGGCACGGCGTACGCGGGCGCCATGAGCAGCCCATCGCCTTCGCCACCCGTGACGTCACCCCCGACGAAGTCCACCGCCGCGGTCTCGTACGCGGTCAGATACGCGAGCGGCTCAAGGCCTCGCGCCGCCGCCCACTCCTCGCTCGCGAGCAGCACCACCGCCGCGCCGTCCGTCAGCGGCGTCGAATTCCCGGCCGTCATGGTCGGGTTCTCACCCTTGGCCCCGAACACCGGCTTCAGCGTGCCGAGTTTCTCGACCGTCGATCCCGGCCGCAGATTCTGGTCGCGTTCAAGTCCCCTGTACGGGACCACGAGTTCGTCCAGGAGGCCGCGCTCGTACGCCGCCGCCAGCCGCTGATGGCTGGTGGCGGCCAGCTCGTCCTGGGCCTCGCGCGCGATGCCCCACGCACGCGCGGTGACGGCGGCGTGCTCACCCATGGACAGGCGGGTTCGCGGTTCGGCGTTGCGCGGGATGTCGGGGATCAGGTGGCCCGGCCTGACCTTGGCGAGCGCCTTGATCCTGGCGCCCGCCGACGTGGCGCGGCGGGCCTCAAGGAGGATCTTGCGCAGCGCGTCGTTGACGCCGAGCGGGGCGTCGCTCGCGGTGTCGGAGCCGCCCGCGATCGCACTCTCGGTCTGACCGAGCGCGATCTTGTTGGCGGCGGCGATCACGGCCTGCAGACCGGTGCCGCAGGCCTGCTGGATGTCGTACGCGGGCGTGCGCGCGTCCAGCATCGACCCGAGCACGGTCTCGCGCGCCAGGTTGAAGTCGCGGCTGTGCTTGAGCACGGCGCCCGCGACGAACTCGCCGACGGCGCCCGGCTCGTGGAGCTTCATCCGCCCCACGAGGCCGTCGAGCGCGGCGGTCAGCATGTCCTGGTTGGACGCGGTCGCGTACGGGCCGTCGGAGCGCGCGAACGGGATGCGGCTGCCGGCGACGACGGCGACACGACGCGGGGCGTTTCCTAGGACGGGGGCAGCGGGGCCCTTCGGGGTTCGCGCCATGTTCGGCAGCTCCTGAGCTCTCGACAAGTACTGACCATTGAGTAACCTTACTCTCTAGTAAACTTACGACCGAGCTGGGAGCTGGACAATGGCCGACCGCTATCTGAACTTCACCGGCACGGCCCCGGGCCGCTTCCTGACCCGCCGCCTCGGCCTGCCGCAGCCCGCACCGCTGCATCGCTATACCCCCGAACACCCGCGCCTGGAAGGGCAGTTGCTGCACCTCACGGCGGGCGGGTCCACGCACCGCGAGGAGCTCGGGAAGCTGCTCGCCGACACCGGCCTCGCCGTCGCGTCCTCCGCCTCTTCCGCCGAGCGGCCCGCCGTCGTCGTCGTGGACGCCACCGCCGTGACCGGCCTCGACTCCCTCGCCGATGTGCACGCAGCGCTGCACCCGGTCGTCCGCTCCCTCGCACCCGGCGGGCGCGTGGTCGTCCTCGGCACACCGCCGTCGCCCGACGACCACCACCAGGCGGCCGTGCAGCAGGCCCTCGAAGGCTTCGTGCGCTCGCTCGGCAAGGAGATCGGGCGCGGCCGCACCGTGAACCTGGTGCGCGTCGCGGGCCCGGTGTCCTGCGCCGAGTCGACCCTGCGCTTCCTGCTGTCGCCGAAGTCGGCGTACGTCAGCGGCCAGGTGATCCAAGTAGGGTCTACGGGCGGTGAGTTGACGATCCCCGAGAACTGGGACCGGCCGCTCGCCGGGCGCACCGCGCTCGTCACCGGCGCCGCCCGCGGCATCGGCGAGGCCGTCGCCGAGACCCTCGTACGGGACGGGGCCGAGGTCGTCCTGCTCGACGTGCCGTCCGCCGAGGCCGACCTCGCGAAGGTGGCGGAGCGGCTCGGCGGACGCGCGCTGCCCCTGGACATCACGGCGGACGACGCCGGCGAGCGGATCGCGGAGTTCGTACCCGACGGCCTGGACGTACTCGTGCACAACGCGGGCATCACCCGCGACCGGCGCCTGGCCAACATGCCCGCTGAGCGCTGGAGTTCGGTCCTGGAGGTCAACCTCGCGAGCGTGCTGCGGACGACGGACGCGCTGCTCAAGGCCGGCGCCGTGCGCCGCGGCGGGTCGATCGTCGCGACCGCCTCCATCGCCGGGATCGCGGGCAACGCCGGGCAGACCAACTACGCGGCCAGCAAGGCGGGCATTGCCGGCCTCGTACGGTCCCTGGCGCCGCACGCTGCCGCCGAGCACGGGGTGACGGTGAACGCGGTGGCACCCGGATTCATCGAGACCAAGATGACGGCGGCCGTCCCCCTGTTCATCCGGGAGGCCGGGCGGCGCATGAACTCCCTTGCGCAGGGCGGGCTTCCGGTGGACGTGGCGGAGACGACGTCCTGGTTCGCGTCCCCGGGATCGGGGGCGGTGAACGGTCAGGTGGTGCGGGTGTGCGGGCAGTCACTCCTCGGCGCGTAAGCCCTCCGGGCCCACCGGGGGCGGGCGGGTACGGCCGGCCGCTCCCGGTGGCCGGTACGCCCGCACCGTCCCCCGGCCTCGGGGCTCCGCCCCGGACCCCGCTGCTCAATCGCCGCAGGGGCTTGATTCGGGGCTTGAAATGCTCATCCGTCGTTTTGCTAGGACGTCTCTCATGACCCGCACCGTCGTCGCCCTCGACGCCGCCCCGTCCCTCCTTCCGCTCATGCTGCGCGGCGCCGTGCTGTCCCCGTTCAAGCGGCCGCGCCAGGACGCGCCGCTGCCCGACACCCGGCTCACCGTCCCCGGCCTCCGCATCACGCAGAACCACCTCACCGCGTACGAACGCGCCTGCGGGTTCGCGACCGAGCGGCACGAGCTGCCTGTCACCTATCCGCACGTTCTGGGCTTCCCGCTGGCCATGCGGCTGATGTCGGAGCGCGCGTTCCCGCTGCCGGTGCTCGGCCTCGTCCACACGTCGATCTCGATCACGCAGCAGCGCGACCTGTCACCGGCTGAAACGTACGAACTGGGCGTCCACGTCCATGAGTTGCAGCCGCACCGCCGCGGCACGGAGGCCGTCGTCGTCACCGAGCTGCACGCCGAGGGGGCACCGGTCTGGCAGTCGACCAGTACGTACCTCGCGCGGCACAAGACGTCCGCGCCCACCGCCGAGCAGCCGCAACAGGACTCCCCCGCCCAACCGCTCCCCGAACTCGCCCGCTGGCGCCTCGGCGAGGACCTCGGTCGCCGCTACGCCGCCGCGTCCGGCGACCGCAACCCCATCCACCTGCACCCGCTCACGGCCCGCCTCTTCGGCTTCCCGCGCGCCATCGCGCACGGCATGTGGACGGTGGCCCGCTGCCTGGCGGAGCACAAGGCACACGGCCCGGTCCACGTACAGGCCCGCTTCAAGGCGCCGGTGCTGCTGCCGGGCGAGGTGGTGTACGGGGCGCAGGGCCCGGCCTTCGAACTCCGCTCGGCGGACGGCTCCCGCACCCACGTCACCGGCGAGGTGCACGGGTTGGCGGACTAGGGTCCCAGGGCCCTAACGGTCCGACCAGCGCTCCCCGACCATCAGGTTGCCGAGGCCCGACCAGGCGAAGTTCATCATCGTCGTGGCGGCCTCCTTCGCGGACACCGACGCGTCGCCGTTCGCCCAGCCGGCCAGCGCCTCCGCCGCGCCGACCAGGGCCTGGGCGAGGCCCGCGACCTCCCGCTCGACGAGCTCCGGGTTGTCGTGTGCCTCCCGCGCGGCCTCCGCGATCAGGTGGGTCACGAACGCCACGATCTCCTCGCGCATCGCGACGACCTCCGCGACGAACGGGTCGCCGCCCGAACGCGCCTGGCTGTGCAGCACCGCCCACCCGTCGGGGCGCTCGGCGGTGTGCGCGAAGAAGGCGGTCAGGCCCTCCCAGAGCTGCCGGTCCGCGGTCACGTCCGTGCGCACACCTGCCCGGATCGCGGCGACCAGCGCCTGCGCCTCCCGCCGGATGCAGGCGCTGAACAGCTCTTCCTTCGAGTTCAGATACAGGTACACCAACGGCTTGGACACGCCCGCCAGTTCGGCGATCTCGTCCATCGACGCGGCGCGGTACCCCCGCTTCCCGAACACCCGCACCGCGGCGTCCAGCATCTGCCGCTCCCGCTCGGCCCGCGGCATTCTCTTCTGCCGCACCACCCCGTCGCCGCCCACCCCAGCCGCCTTCCCTCGCCCACTCTGCCCGCTCCAGCGTACGCAGTCCCCGCCGCGGCCACCCGGAGCTCCACCGGCATCTCGGCCACGCACGGGCTCCGCCCGGAACCCCGCCATCATCACGCCCAACCGTCCCTACGCCCCCGGGGCTCCGCCCCGGACCCCGCTGCTCAAACGCCGCAGAGGCTGGATATCACCCGCCCACTCCGTACCGGTCGGCCGCCACCGCCTTGGTCGGCAGGGTGAGCAGGACGGCCCCCGGCGCAGCCCAGACTCCGCGATGCCGCGCAACAAGGACCCCGGCCCCACCCCCACCCCCAACCCCCGTCAACCGCGGACGCGCGAAGTCCCGCCCCCCGGGGACCGGAGAGCGGGACTTCGTGTGTGGGGCGAGCCGGGGGACGTCAGGCGGCGGCCGTCACGGCCACCTCCTGCGGCTCGTCCACCGGGGAGGACGTCGCACTGTTGTAGGCGTCGCGGTCGAGGATCTTCTCGCGGGCGGAGACGATCACCGGGACGAGGGCCTGGCCTGCAACGTTCGTCGCCGTCCTCATCATGTCCAGGATCGGGTCGATCGCGAGGAGCAGGCCGACGCCCTCCATCGGGAGGCCGAGCGTCGACAGGGTCAGCGTCAGCATGACCGTCGCGCCCGTCAGACCGGCGGTGGCGGCGGAACCGATCACCGAGACGAAGGCGATGAGGAGGTAGTCACCGACGTTGAGGTCGATGCCGAAGATCTGCGCGACGAAGATCGCGGCGATCGCCGGGTAGATCGAGGCGCAGCCGTCCATCTTGGTCGTCGAGCCGAACGGCACGGAGAAGGAGGCGTACTCCTTCGGGACGCCGAGGCGCTCGGTGACCCGCTGGGTCAGGGGCATCGTGCCGACCGACGAACGCGAGACGAAGGCCAGCTGGATCGCGGGCCAGGCGCCCTTGAAGAACTGCAGCGGGCTGAGCTTGGCGACCGTGGCGAGCAGCAGCGGGTAGACGCCGAAGAGGACCAGGGCGCAACCGACGTAGATGTCGATGGTGAACGTCGCGTACTTGCTGATCAGGTTCCAGCCGTACGTGGCGATGGCGTTGCCGATGAGGCCGATGGTGCCGATCGGGGCGAGCTTGATGACCCACCACAGGGCCTTCTGGAGGAGTTCCAGGACCGACTCGGAGAGGGTGAGGATCGGCTGGGCCTTCTCGCCGACCTTCAGGATGGCGATGCCGGCGACGGCGGCCATGAAGACGATCTGCAGCACGTTCAGCTCGGTGAACGGCGTGATGACGTCCGTCGGAATGATGCCGGTGAGGAAGTCGAGCCAGGAACCGGCCTCTTCCGGCTTGGCGCCGTCCTTCGGGGTCAGGCCCGTGCCGGCGCCCGGGTTGGTGAGCAGCCCGATGGCGAGGCCGATGACGACCGCGATCAGCGACGTGACCATGAACCAGAGCAGCGTGCGCGAGGCGAGCCGGGCGGCGTTGTTGACCTTACGAAGGTTGGTGATGGACACCAGAATCGCGAAGAAGACCAGCGGGGCGACGGCCAGCTTCAGGAGCTGGATGAAGGTGTCGCCGACCTTCTGCAGGGTGGTGACGAGCCAGGAGACGTCCTGGCTGCGGGCCAGCCAGCCGAGCAGCACACCCAGGACGAGGCCGCCCAGGATCTGCGCCCAGAACGGGATCTTGGGTATTCGGAAGCCGGACTTCTGTTCGGCTGCGGGGGTGTTCGCGGACACGGAGGCACTCCAGTGATGACACGCGGGGACAAGTCAGGGGCGTACAGGAGCGGCAACCGTGAGACGGGTCAACGACGCCGCTGCATCGCTTCGGCCAGGGAAGTCGGAACTTCTCGATCAGGCACGACAGGCCGCGGACATGCAGCGGCAGAGATCGACATGCAGGCGCTCCACGAGCGCGACGCTCATGGCGGTTCGAGGCGCAACTGATGTCTTCATGACAGGAACGTTAACACCGCAACTTTGAGAACATCAAAGGGCTTCTTTGGGGCAGATGAGGTGCCCGTACGGACTCAAAGCGGCATTTACCTTGAAAATGCAGGCGACCCCGGCACCTGATCCGGTGCCGGGGTCGTGCTGACTGTGAGGAAGCTTACGCGGCCCCTACGCCTCCTGCGTGTGGGCGCGGGTGCGGGCGGCGTCGTCCGCCTCGTCCTCCATGGAGCGGCTGGCCGCCATGTTCGCCTTGGCGCGGTCCACGCGGTCGACGACCTTCTTGGAGGCGCGGTCGCGCTCACCGCGCAGCGCGATGTAGCTGATGGGTGCGGACACCACCAGGCCGAGCAGCGCGATCCAGAGCCAGTAGGAGCCACCGATGCCAGCGGGCACGATGCCGGTGGCGACGAGGCCCCAGACGACGAGGAAGCAGCCCACGAAGACCCCGAGCCGCATCAGCGTGTAGCGGAGCATGTCAATCCACTCTTCCGTTCCGAAATGGTGCCCTTACAGGACGAGCGCCCCTCCAGTGAAGCACGGGGAGGGGCGCTCGATTCCAGCGGGGGCTCGCGGCGTCAGATCAGCCACCGGTTCTTGCGGACGGCGGGCAGTTGGGCCCATACCGCGCCGAGGCCGTAGTACCGGCCGGCGCCGGTCGCCGCGGTGATCAGCAGGACGAGGGTGATCATCCAGTGGTCGTCCATGAACGGGTTGCTGTCGGGCCACAGCGTGACGAGCCACATGGAGGCCATCATCAGCGTGCCCGCGGCGGCCGCGATCCGGGTGCCGATGCCGAGGATCATGGCGAGGCCGACGCCGAACAGGCCGAGCATGAAGACCAGGTCGAGCCACCAGGCGCCGGCCACGGAGTCAAACATGTGGGCGAAGGGGCCGGTCGTGCCGTGCAGCAGGAAGCCCTCGGTGGGGCTGCCGCCGTTCAGCCAGCTTCCACTGGAGGGCGTCGCCTTCCCGAAGCCGAAGGTCTTGTCGAGGAAGGCCCACAGGAAGTAGAAGCCGACGAGCACGCGGGACGCGGCGAGGATGCCGCGGGCGGCGGGCGCGCGGACGACGACGTCGTCCTGGCTGCCCGCACTCCGGCGCGGGGCGCCCGTGGCGCCGTGTCGGGCGGGACTGTCCGATGCGTGGAGGGCCATGGCCGTTGCCTTCTTCCTTGTGCACCCTGCGGTGCGATCCGCTCGTGAATACATTCACAAGCTACGCCCGGTGCTTAGCCCGCCCCTACGGCCAAAGGTCCCGATCCGGACAGCCGAACGTCACCACCTCACCCCTGGTTACGCTCGGACCCATGCGCACCACATCTCCCCTCACCTTCGAACTCGACCCGGCCGTCGACCCCGATCTGCGCGACGGGCTCCTCACCCTGTGGTCGGACGTCACGAACGCCGGCGGCGCGGTCGGCTTCGTCCCGCCGGTCACGCCAGAGGACATACGCCCCGAGCTGGTCAAGCGCCTCGCCGACCTCGCCGGGGGCGGGACCCGGCTCCTCGTGGGCCGCGACGAGCAGGGCAGGGTCGCGGCGTCGGCCTTCCTCGCGTACAACCAACACCGCCTGATGAAGCACCACTTGTGGCTCTACACGGTGATGGTCCACCCCGAGCACCAGGGCAAGGGCTACGGCCGCGCCCTGATGTCGGCCGCCGCCGAGGTGGCCCGCACCTTCGACGGCATCGAGGCCCTCCGCCTCACCTGCCGCGGCGGCACCGGCGCGGACGCCTTCTACGCGGCGTGCGACTACAAGGAAGTCGGCCGCGTCCCGGGCGCCATCCGCGTGGCCCCAGGCGACGACCGCGACGACATCCACATGATGCTGCCGCTCTTCTAGAGCCCCTGCGGCGATTGAGCAGCGGGGTCCGGGGCAGCGCCCCGCGACCCAGGAGGACGACGACCGCAACAAGAACGGGCCCCGGCAACAACCGGGACCCGCCAAAATCAAATCCGCATCGGCTGCGGCGCATCCCGCCGCCCCGGATCCGCCCCCTCGTACTCCCGAATGATCTCGTACCGCGTATTCCGCTCCACCGGCCGGAACCCCGCGTCCCGGATCAGGTCGAGCAGATCCTCACGCGTCATCTTGTTCGGCGTGCCGTAGTTGTCCGCGTCATGCGTGATCTTGTACTCGACGACCGAGCCGTCCATGTCGTCCGCCCCGTGCTGCAACGCGAGCTGCGTGGTGTGCAGCCCGTGCATGACCCAGAAGCACTTCACGTGCGGCACGTTGTCGAACAGCAGCCGGGAGACCGCGAAGGTCTTCAGCGCCTCGGCGCCCGTGGCCATGGTCGTCCGCGCCTGCAGCTTGTTGCGGACCTTGCCGTCCTTCATGTCGACGAAGTCGTGCTGGTAGCGCAGCGGGATGAAGACCTGGAACCCGCCGGTCTCGTCCTGCAGTTCACGCAGTCGCAGCACGTGGTCGACACGGTGCCGGGGCTCCTCGATGTGCCCGTACAGCATCGTGCTGGGCGTCTTGAGGCCCTTCTCGTGCGCGAGGCGGTGGATCCGCGACCAGTCCTCCCAGTGGGTGTCGTGGTCGACGATGTGCTGCCGGATCTCCCAGTCGAAGATCTCGGCGCCACCGCCGGTGAGCGACTCCAGACCCGCCTCGATCAGCTCATCAAGAATCTCACTGGCGCTCATCCCGGAGATCTTCTCGAAGTGATGGATCTCCGTCGCCGTGAAGGCCTTCAGCCCGACGTCGGGCAGGGCCTCCTTGAGCGCCTTGAGCGAGCGCGGGTAGTAGCGCCACGGAAGGTTCGGGTGCAGCCCGTTGACGATGTGGAGTTCCGTCAGGTTCTCCGACTCCATCTCCTGGGCGAGCTTGACGGCCTCCTCGATGCGCATCGTGTAGGCGTCCTTCTCGCCGGGCTTGCGCTGGAAGGAGCAGTAGGCGCACGACGCGGTGCACACGTTCGTCATGTTGAGGTGACGATTGACATTGAAGTGAACGACGTCGCCGTTCTTCCTTGTCCGTACCTCATGGGCGAGGCCGCCGAGCCAGGCCAGGTCGTCCGACTCGTAGAGCGCGATGCCGTCCTCGCGGGACAGCCGCTCACCGTCTCTGACCTTCTGCTCCAGCTCGCGCTTGAGCCCTGCGTCCATGTGCCCGTACCTCTCCTCGCTCAACGACCGGTCCCCACCGTACGCCGCCGCGCCGACAGTCCCCTGGCAGGGCCCGGGGCCCGGGCGGCTCGTCACACCTCTTCGGGGAGCTCCCCCACCCGGTTCTCCCACTTCGTGGAGAGGATGATCGTGGTACGTGTCCGGGACACGCCCTTCGTGCCGCTGAGGCGCCGGATCGTCCGCTCCAGGCTGTCCACGTCGCCCGCGCGCACCTTCAGCATGTACGAGTCGTCGCCCGCGATGAACCAGCAGTCCTCGATCTCGTGCAGGTCGCGCAGGCGGTGCGCCACGTCCTCGTGGTCGGCCGCGTCGGAGAGCGAGATGCCGATGAGGGCGGTGACACCGAGGCCGAGCGAGGCGGAGTCGACGGTGGCGCGGTAGCCGGTGATGACGCCGGCCGCCTCAAGGCGGTTGATGCGGTCCGTGACGCTGGGTCCGGACAGGCCGACGAGCCGGCCCAACTCCGCATACGAGGCGCGGCCGTTCTCGCGCAGGGCCTGGATGAGCTGCCTGTCCACGGCGTCCATAAGGTCCAATGCCTTTCATTGTTCAGCGTTGACGCGAGCTTATGTGTACGATCGAAGGCGCGCTAGGGTTTATCCCCGCGAAATCTAAAGTCCATCCCTTGGATCAGCGAAGATCCATCGGATATCGAACCCCCAGGAGAGTGTCAGCGTGTTCACGATCGAGATGGCGTACGCCCGCATGCGCGAGATGCAGGCCGAGGCCAATCGTTCGCGTGCCGAGCAGCCCGCCCCCGCGCGTCGCGCGAAGGGCCGGCACGCAGCCCGCCCCGCCAAGAAGCGCTGAGCTCCGCCGCGTCACCCCGATTCACGGGAGCCTCCCCCGAGCTCTCCCTCCCAGCGGCGGTACAGCGTGTGCGGCACCCCCGCCGCGTCCAGCGTCCGCCCGGCGACGAAGTCCACGAGATCCTGGATGTGCGTCGCTCCCGCGTAGAACGCCGGTGAGGCGGGCAGCACCACGGCGCCCGCCTCATCGAGCGTCACCAGGTGCTTGAGGGTCTGCCCGTTCAGCGGCGTCTCCCGTACGGCGACGATCAGCGGCCGCCGCTCCTTGAGCGTCACACTCGCCGCGCGCTGCAGCAGATCCTTCGAGAGCCCGAGCGCGACACCGGCCACGCACGCCGTCGAGGCGGGCACGATGATCATGCCCTTGACCGGGTACGAGCCGGAGGACGGCCCGGCCGCGAGATCACCGGCGGGCCAGTACCGCACATCGTCGAGCCCGATGCCACCGAACGTGTCCGGCTTGCCGTCGGCGCCGCGCGCCAGCCACTCCTCCAGGTCCTCGCGCCAGTGCGCGTCCCGCAGGGGGATCCCCGTCTCGTCGAGCAGCGTGAGCCGCGAGGCCCGCGAGACGACGAGGTCGACGGCTTCGCCCGCCGCGAGCAGGGCGCGCAGCACGGAAGCGGCGTACGGGGTTCCTGACGCGCCGGACACCCCGACCACCCATGGCCTGCGGCTGTTTGCTTTGACGTGCTCCACACCACGAGCCTATCCGGCGGCCCCGCGGGGGAACTTGAGCAGGGGCGGCCGACGTTGTTTCCATGACGGGCGGGGGCTGGGATGACGTACGAGGACGGACTGGTCGGAGCGGGCCGGGCGGCGCCGCGGCGCCGGCCGACGCGCGAGCGGGCGCTGGCGGCGGGAAAGGTGATGCTCGCCTGGGTGGCTCTGCTCTGGCTCCTCGAAGTGGTCGACGCGGCCTCGGGCAACGCTCTGGACACCTTCGGCATTCAGCCGCGCGAGGCCTCCGAGCTGATCGACGTCGTCCCGGCGTCCTTCATCCACTTCGGCTTCGCCCACGTCGCGGCGAACTCGATACCCCTGCTGGTCCTCGGCTTCGTCGCGGCGCTCGGCGGGCTGCGCCGCTTCTTCCTGGCCTGCGCCCTGATCGTCGTCGCGGACGGCCTCGGAGTGTGGCTGGTGGCTCCGGCCCACACGAACACGGCGGGCGCCTCGGGCCTGATATTCGGCCTGTTCGCCTTCGTCGTCCTGTCCGGCTTCGTGGAACGCCGCCCGCTCGGCATCGTCGTCGGCATCCTCATAGCCGCGTACTGGGGCACGTCGTTCCTCGCGGGCCTCTCCCCCACCAACGACGGGGTGAGCTGGCAGGGCCACCTGATCGGCCTGGCCGCGGGAGTGGCGGCGGCGTTCGTCTTCCGCCGCCGCCCATCGGCCTAGAGCCCTAGAGCCCTAGACCGTCAGCCCGCGCACCAGCAGATCCAGCAGCGCGCACACGAAGAGCGCGATTCCGATGAAGCCGTTGACCTGGAAGAACGCCCGGTTCAGGCGGGACAGGTCGTGGGGCTTCACGATCGAGTGCTCGTAGAGGAAGGCACCCGCGACGATCACGAGGCCGACCCAGAAGAAGGTGCCCGCGTCGGTGGCCAGGGCGTACCAGACGAACAGGGCCGTCGTGAGGGTGTGGCAGACGCGCGCGCCCCAGATCGCCCCGGGGATGCCGAAGCGCGCCGGGACCGACTTCACGCCGACCTCGCGGTCCGTCTCCACGTCCTGACAGGCGTAGATCAGGTCGAAGCCGCCGATCCAGATGCCGACGGCGAGGCCGAGGATCACCGCGGTCCAGGACCACTCCCCGGTGATCGCGATCCACGCGCCGATCGGGCCCATCGCCTGGGCGAGACCCAGGATCGCCTGCGGGAAGTTCGTGAACCGCTTGCCGTACGGGTAGACCACCATCGGGATCACCGCGATGGGCGCGAGCGCCAGGCAGAGCGGGTTCAGGAGCGCAGCCGAGGCCAGGAAGACGACCAGGGCGATCAGCGCGCCGGTCCACGCCGACTTCACCGACACCGCGCCCGTCACCAGTTCACGGTGCGCGGTGCGCGGATTGCGGGCGTCGATCTCGCGGTCGATGATCCGGTTCGCCGCCATCGCGAACGTCCGCAGGCCGACCATGCAGATGGTCACCAGGAGCAGCCGGCCCCAGTGGATGTTCCCGTCCCACTCGAACATCGCCGTCAGGGCGGCGATGTAGGCGAAGGGCAGCGCGAAGACCGAGTGCTCGATCATGACCAGGCGCAGAAACGCCTTGGTCCGGCCCGGCTGCTGCGGGATTGCTGCTGAAGCGCTGGTCACTAGAGTCCGTACTCCTTCCAACGGCGGTCCACCAGGGCCGCCGTACGGGGGTCGGAGACGACCATCTCGGGCCAGCCTCCGTCCCTCGTGTAGCCCTCCTCGGGCCACTTCTTCGTCGCGTCGATGCCCGCCTTGCCGCCCCAGAACTGCTGGTACGAGGCGTGGTCGAGGTGGTCGACGGGCCCCTCGGCCACCGTCAGGTCACGGGCGTAGTCCGTGTTCCCGAGCGCGCGCCACGAGACTTCATGAAGATCGTGGACGTCGCAATCGGAGTCGACGACGACGATGAGCTTCGTCAGCGACATCATGTGCGCGCCCCAGATCGCGCTCATCACCTTCTGGGCGTGCTTCGGGTACTTCTTGTCGATCGAGACGATCGCGCAGTTGTGGAAGCCGCCGGACTCGGGGAGGTGGTAGTCGACGATGTCCGGGACGATCACCTTGAGCAGCGGCAGGAAGAAGCGCTCGGTGGCGCGGCCCAGCGGGCCGTCCTCCGTCGGCGGGCGGCCCACCACGATCGACTGGAGCAGCGGGCGCTTCCGCATCGTCACGCAGTCGATCTTCAGCGCGGGGAACGGCTCCTGCGGGGTGTAGAAACCGGTGTGGTCGCCGAAGGGCCCCTCCGGGAGCATCTCGCCCGGCTCCAGCCAGCCCTCGATGACCACTTCCGCGTTGGCCGGGACCTGGAGCGGCACCGTCTTGCAGTCGACCATCTCGACGCGCTTGCCCTGGATGAACCCGGCGAGCATGTACTCGTCCATGTCGCCGGGCAGCGGCGCCGACGACGCGTACGTGACCGCGGGCGGGCAGCCGAAGGCGATCGCGACCGGGAGCTTCTCGCCCTTGCGGGCGGCCACCTGGTAGTGGTTCCGGCTGTCCTTGTGGATCTGCCAGTGCATGCCGATGGTGCGCTTGTCGTGGCGCTGGAGGCGGTACAGGCCGAGGTTGCGCACGCCGGACTCCGGGTCCTTGGTGTGCGTGAGCCCCAGGTTGAAGAAGGAGCCGCCGTCCTCGGGCCAGGTGAACAGCGCCGGCAGCTGGTCGAGATCGACGTCCTCGCCCCGCAGCACCACCTCCTGCACGGGGGCGGCGTCCGACTTCACCTTCTTCGGCGGTACGTGCGTCATCGCGCCGAGCTTGCCGAACGCCTCGCGGATGCCGACGAACCCCTGCGGCAGCTCCGGCTTCAGCAGGCCGCCGATCTTGTCGCTGATGTCGTTGTACGACTTGAGGCCGAGCGCCTTGAGCAGCCGGCGGTCGGTGCCGTACACGTTCATCGCGAGGGGCATCGACGCGCCCTTCACGTTCTCGAAGAGGAGCGCGGGGCCGCCGGCCTTGTTCACCCGGTCGACGATCTCACCGACCTCCAAGTACGGGTCGACCTCGGCCTTGATGCGCTTCAGGTCGCCTTCGCGCTCCAGAGCCCTGAGCAGGGAGCGAAGATCGTCGTAAGCCATGCGTTCCAGTATCGGGCACCGGCTACGCTGGCCCGGCCACCGGGGCCCAGTACGCCCCGTTCCGTTCCTTGGGGGACCGCGACACCATGCTGCGCTACTTGCCGTTCCTGCTGGTCCTTGCGCTCTGGATCTACACGTTCATCGACTGTCTGAACACGCCGGAGAAAGAGGTGCGCAAGCTGCCCAAGGTGGTCTGGGTCATCATCATCCTGCTGTTCGGCGAGGTCCTGCTGGGCCCGATCGCCTGGCTGGTGGTGGGCAGGCCGCGCCGCGCCCCCGCGGGCGGCGGCCGCACGCGGTTCGTCGCGCCCGATGACAACCCCGAGTTCCTGCGGTCCCTGAGGGACGACGACAAAAAGAACGACGACAAGAAGAACGACGACTGAGGACCATGTCCAGCTCCGGACCGCAGCACCCGCACGACTCCGCCGCCCCCGATGTCGTCACCGGACCCGAGAAGCTCATCGCCGTCGAGGAGCACGGGGCCGAGCCCGTCCCGCACGACAAGCGGCACGGCAGCCCGCGCCAGCTCCTGTGGACGTGGGCCTCGCCGCAGGTCGGGTTCGCGACCCTGTTCATCGGCGTGCTGTCGGTCTCCGCGTTCGGCCTGAGCTTCTGGCAGGCCGCCGCCGCGCTGGTGCTCGGCGCGGGGCTCGGCTCGCTCGCGCACGGCGTGCTCTCGACCGACGGGCCGCGGTTCGGCGTCCCGCAGATGGTGATCGGCCGGCTCTCCTTCGGGCACGCGGGCAACGCGGTGCCTTCCGCGGTCAACGCGCTGGTCTCCGGCATCGGCTGGTTCGCCGTGAACAGCGTCGGCGGCGCCTTCGCGCTCAACTCGCTCACCGGCCTGCCGCCGCTGCCGAGCCTGCTGATCCTCGTCGTGCTCGAGATCGTCATCGGCTACGTCGGGCACGACCTGGTGCACCGCTTCGAGCGGTACGCGTTCCCCGTGCTCTGCGTGATCTTCCTGATCGCCGGGGTGTGGATGTTCAAGGGCGCCGATATCGCGGGCTCGGGTACGGGCGGCGGATTCGGCGGGTTCATGCTCGCGTTCAGCGCCTGCTTCGGGTTCACGGCGGGCTGGAACCCGTGCGCGTCCGACTACGCGCGCTATCTGCCCGCCGGTACCCCGCCGCGCGTCACCGCCCGCTACTCCGGCCTCGGCCTGTTCGTGTCGATCGCGGTCGTCTCGGTGATCGGCGCGGCCTCCGGCACGCTCGCCGCGCCCGCGGGGGCCAGCCCCACCGACGCGTTCACCAGCCATCTGCCGGGCTGGCTCGGAAACCTCACGCTCGTCGCGATCATCCTCGGGGCGATGGCGGCGTCCACCCTGAACGTCTACTCGGCGGCCGTCTCCATCTCCTCGCTCGCGCTGCCGCTGCCGAGCTGGCTGGGCCGCGCCGCGCTCGTCGCGCTCGTCGGCGCGATCGGCACGGTCGCCGGCTGGGCCTCGCTCGCCGACGCGGGCGCCGCGTTCGAGAACTTCCTGCTGGTCATCGCGTACTGGATCGCGCCCTGGCTCGGCGTCGTGCTGATGGAGCACGCGCTGCGCACCCTGCCCGGGAACGCGCTCGCCGAGCGGCTCCAGGACCGCACGTTCACCAACCCGGCGGGCCTGATCGCGCTGCTCGTGGGCGTCGCCGTGTCGGTGCCGCTGTTCTCCAACCAGACGATCTATGTCGGCCTGGTGCCCGCCACCTGGCCCGGCGTCGGCGACCTGACCTGCCCGGTCGGCTTCGCGATCGGCGCCCTCCTCTACGTGCTGCTCAGGCGGCGCGACACCCTCAACACCCCTGCGTAGAAAGGCCCGTACGACCATGGATCTCGACCTCGCCCGCACCTGGCTCGCCACCGCCGTGGAGGAGGCGAAGACCGGTCTCGCCGAGGGCGGCATCCCGATCGGCGGCGCCCTGTACTCCGCCGACGGCAAGCTCCTCGGCCGCGGCCACAACCGGCGCGTGCAGAACGCCGATCCGTCCTCGCACGGGGAGACCGACGCGTTCCGCAACGCCGGGCGGCAGCGCACCTACAAGGGCACCACGATGGTGACCACGCTCAGCCCCTGCTGGTACTGCTCGGGCCTGGTGCGGCAGTTCGGCATCTCGCGGGTGATCGTCGGCGAGGCGCGCACCTTCCACGGCGGGCACGACTGGCTCGCCGAGCACGGCGTGGAGATCGTGCTGCTGGACGACCCCGAGTGCGTGGGCATGATGGAGGACTTCATCGCGGCGAAGCCGGAGTTGTGGAACGAGGACATCGGCGAATGAGCCACGCACGCCCTTGCCGAGTGTTCGTCGCACGTCGTACAGTCTGAGTGGTTGGTGTTCGCCACGCGACGAACACCTGTCGGTTCTTCTCGGACGACGGAAGGCGTGTGTCATGCGAGCGGTGCGGTTCGAGGAGTACGGCGGCCCCGAGGTCCTGCAGGTGACGCAGGACGTGGCGGCGCCGGAGCCGGGGCCCGGCCTAGTGAGCATCGACGTCGCGTACGCCGGGGTGAACTTCGCCGACCTCAAGGCCCGCGCGGAGGGCTACCGGGTGGACGCGCTGCCGTACGCCCCCGGCCTTGAGGTCTCGGGCCGCGTACGCGCCCTGGGGGCGGGGGTCGAGGGGCTCGCGGTCGGCCAGGAGGTGGCCGCGCTCACCACCTCCGGCGGGTACGCCGAGGTGGCCGTCGCCGACGCCGTCACCACCTTCCCGATCCCCGACGGCCTGTCCCTGCGCACGGCCGCGACGCTGCCGACCGTGCTGCCGACGGCGTACGCGCTGCTGCACTCGGTGGGGCGCCTGCGCTCCGGCGAGAGCGTGCTCGTGCAGGGCGCGGCGGGCGGGGTCGGCACGGTGGCCGGGCAGTTGGCACGGGCCGCGGGCGCGGGCCGGGTGATCGGTGTCGTGTCGAGCGAGGCGAAGGCCGCGTACGCGAAGCGGTACGGGTACGACGATGTGGTCCTCGCCGATGGATTCGGCGCCGCGGTACGGGAGTTGACGGGCGGGCGCGGGGTCGATCTGGCGCTCGACCCGGTGGGCGGGGAGACGCTCCGGGAGACGCGGGAGGCGCTCGCGGTGTTCGGGCGGCTCGTGTCCTTCGGCAACGCGTCGTCCGCGCCCGCGTGGCAGGTCGGTCAGCCCGAGCTGTATCCGACGGGCCTCTCCGTGGCCGGCTTCTCCATCCTCGGCCTGGCCCGGACCGCCCCCACCGAACTACGAGCACTCGCCGAACAGGCCTTCGCGGTGGCGGGGGTGGAGCTCCCGGTGACAGCGGAGTTCCCCCTCACCGAAGCACCAGACGCACACCGCCTGATGGGCTCCCGCACCAGCACCGGCAAGCTGCTGCTGCGGGTGAACCCCACCGGCACCTGAGCCCCGCTCCGGGGCCGTCGAGCGGTCCCCTGTGCCGCTCGACGGCCCCGGCCAGGGTGATCCCTGGGACGCACTCCGTGGATGACTCCACCCCGTTGTCCACCCCGGGGATCAGTGTGGCTCAGCACCCTACTGAACTGGAGTGGCTTTCTAGAAATTCACTATAGAAACACAGCCCTGGGGCGGTGCCTTAGGCTGGTCGTCGTCATGAGCCCCAAGCAACTGCGCGGCGCGGAAACCGTCGACCGCCTCCTCGATGCCGCGCTGCGCGTGTACGCGGACGCGGGCGAGCAGGGCATCACCGTCAGCTCCCTGACGCGCACGGGCGGGGCCAGCCCCGGCAGCCTGTACCACCACTTCGGCAGCGTCGACGGGCTGATGCAGGCGCTGTTGCTGCGCTGGCTCGGCCGGCTCCTCGACGAACTCACCGCGGCCCTCGAACGCTCCCGCACGCCGCGCTCCGGGATCCGTGCGGTGGTCGAAACGTATCTGCGCTTCATCCAGGAACACCCCGACGCCTCCCGCCTGTTGCACTCCTCGTACGCCGACCGGCTGGGGATGGCGCACGCCCGCCAGTTGCGCGACGCGCAGGAGGCACGGCTCTCCCCGCTCACCGAGTGGATGCGGCAGCACGTCGACTCCGGCGCGATCGCCCCGCTGCCCACGCCGCTCATCGAGGCCCTGGTACTCGGCCCGGTCATCGGTCTCGCACGCGGCTGGCTCTCCGGGGCGCACGAGACCGACCTCGAGCACGCCGCGCGCGTCCTGCCGGAGCGGATCTGGCGCTCGCTGAAGCCCTAAACGCGTGAAAGGCCGGCCCCGCGGGACCGGCCTTTCACGACAGCAGTGAGGAGTTACACCCCGGCGTACGAGTGCTTGCCCGTGACGAAGATGTTCACGCCGTAGTAGTTGAAGATCCAGCAGCCGAAGGCGATCAGCGCCAGGTAGGCGGCCTTGCGGCCCTTCCAGCCGGCGGTCGCGCGGGCGTGCAGGTACGCCGCGTAGGCGACCCAGGTGATGAACGACCAGGTCTCCTTGGGGTCCCAGCCCCAGTAGCGGCCCCACGCGTCGCCCGCCCAGATCGCGCCCGCGATGATCGTGAACGTCCACAGCGGGAAGACGGCCGCGTTCACGCGGTAGGAGAACTTGTCCAGGGACTGCGAGGCGGGCAGCCGCTCCATGACGGAGGTCGCGAACTTGCCGGGGGTGCCGCCGCTCGCGAGCTTGTTCTCGTACGAGTCCTTGAAGAGGTACAGGATCGTGCCGACCGCGCCGACGTAGAAGACCGCGCCGCAGAAGATCGCCGTCGAGACGTGGATGTACAGCCAGTACGAGTGCAGCGCCGGCACCAGCTGGTCGCTGGACGTGTACAGCACGGTGGTGGCGAGGCCGAGGTCGAGCAGGACCGTGATGACCAGCGGCAGGCCGAGCCAGCGCACGTTCTTCTTCAGCGCGAGCAGCACGAGGTAGATGGCCACGGCGACGGTGGAGAAGGTGATGCTGAACTCGTACATGTTGCCCCACGGGGCCCGCTCCACCGAGAGCGCGCGGGCGACCACACCGGCGAACTCGATGATGAAGCCGAGCGCCGTGAGGGAGATGGCGATGCGCCCGTACATGTCGCCCTGTACGTCACCGGCGGCCGCGCCGGGCCCGTCCGGCACGTCACGCGCGCCGGCCGCGGCCCGGGTGACCACCTTCGGCCGCTCCAGAACAGCGGTGCCGCCCTCCTTCTGGACGGTGACCGCAGGCGCGGCGGCCTTCGCCTCGGCCTTGCCGGTCAGCGCGGCGGCGGTTCGGCCGACCTTGCTGCGGCTACCGAAGATCCACTCGGCCATGCTCGCGAAGAACGCGAGCAGGTACACGGCCATCGACGAGTAGATGAGGACGTTACTGGTGTGAGCCAGGTTCTCGTTGACTGCGGCGGCGAGAGTCACTTCTCAGCCCCTTCGGCGGCAGGAACAGCAGTGGGTGATTCGGAGGGTTCGGTGGTTTCGGTGGATTCGGGCGCGCTCGGCACCTCGCTGTGCAACTGCTCGACCAGGGAGCCCAGCTCCTCCGGCAGCTTCGCGGACTCGCTGCGGCCGAGGCCCGCCAGTTCGACGACGGTCACCCCGTCGGGGCCCTCGACGGCGCGCACCCAGACACGGCGGCGCTGTATGAACAGGGAGCCGGCCAGGCCGAAGATCGCGGCGATGGCGCCACCGAGTGCCCAGGTGTCACCGGGCTGGTGGGAGATCTGGAAGGTGACCCATTCCTTGATGTCCTTGTCGAACGTGATGGAGCCCGCCCCGTTCGGCAGCTTCATCGTCTCGCCGGGCAGCAACCGCTGCTTGAGCGCCTTGCCCTTGGAGTCCTTGAAGGCCTTCATGTGCGAGGTGTCCAGCTGGTACACGTTCTGCGGAAGGCCCGCGTCCACGCCGAGGTCGCCGTGCGTCGCGTTCAGCGCGAGGACGGGGAAGTCGAGCCCGGGGAACTGGGACAGCATCGTGCCCTTGCCCGCGCCCGCGAACGTCGGCACGAACCAGGCGGCGAAGCCCAGCTGTTCCTTCTTGCCCTTGGCGTCGCGGTAGCCGTCCATCACCTTGATGGCGCCCTGCGAGGAGATGTTGGAGTCGATCGGCAGCATCGGCACGGCCTGCTGGGAGACGACCTTGCCCTTGCCGTCGCGGACCGTGACGGGGACCGCGTAGCCGTGCCCGTTGAGGAAGATCTTGGTGCCGTCGATGTCCAGCGGCTTGTTGGACTCGATCTTGGCTTGCTTCCTCTTGTCGCCCGAGCCCTCGGTGTAGCTGACGTTCGCACGGAACGTGCGCGGGGTGCCCTTCTCGGGGCCCGTGCGCTCGTACGTGGCCGTGAACTTGTCGAGGGTGAAGCTGAACGGCGACAGGTCGTGGTCGCTGTCGAAGAGGTTGCCCGACTTGAAGTCGTCGTACTGGGTGAGCGTGTTGGCGAACCCGTCGCCCTCGGTGACGAGCTTGCCGCCCTCGAACTTGAAGAGCTGCCCCCAGGCGAAGGAGACCAGCATCACGATCAGCGCGATGTGGAAGGCGAGGTTGCCGACCTCACGCAGATAGCCCTTCTCGGCCGCGACCGCGCTCCCGGCAACGTGCGCGCGGTAGCGGCGCTTCTTCATCATCGCGAGGGCCGCGGTGCGCACCTGCTCGGGGTCCGCCTCGGTGCGCCATGTCGCGTACGCGGGCAGCCGGGTGAGCCGCTTGGGCGCGCCCGGCGGGCGGCCGCGCAGCTGCCCGACGAACTGCCAGGTGCGCGGCACGATGCAGCCGATGAGGGAGATGAACAGCAGCAGGTAGATCGCGGAGAACCACACCGAGCTGTAGACGTGGAAGAAGCCGATCTTGTCGTAGACCGACGCGAGCGTGTCGTGCGCCTTGCGGAAGGTGTCGACCTTGGTCGGGTCCGTGCCCTGCTGCGGGATCAGCGAGCCGGGGATGGCGCCGAGGGAGAGCAGGAACAGCAGGATCAGGGCGACCCGCATCGAGGTGAGCTGCCGCCAGAACCAGCGGACCCAGCCGATGACACCGAGCTTGGGCAGGTTGGGCGAACGGTCCTCCTGGGGGGCCGTGCTCAGCTGGGAGGACGCGGCTTCGAGGTCGGTGGGGTCGCCACCGCTCTGCACGTCGTCGGTTGTCTTGCTCATGGATCAGATTCCCACCTGGAAGCCGGTGGACCAGGTCCGCATCTGCCCCACGAGGGCGTCCCACGCACCCGTGAGCAGCAGAACCCCGGTCAGGATCATCATGATGCCGCCGATGCGCATCACCCACGTGTAGTGCTGCTTGACCCAGCCGAACGCGCCGAGCGCCTTGCGGAAGGCGATCGCGGCGAGCACGAAGGGCAAGCCGAGGCCGAGGCAGTACGCGATGGTCAGTATGGCCCCGCGGCCGGCGGTGCTCTGCACCGAGGAGAGGCCGATCACGGAGGCGAGGGTCGGGCCGATGCAGGGGGTCCAGCCGATGCCGAACAGCGCGCCGAGGACCGGGGCTCCGGCCAGACCGGCGGCGGGCTTCTTGTGGAAGCGGAACTCCCGCTGCGTCATCCAGGGCATGAAGCCCATGAAGAAGACGCCCATGGCGATCATGAGGCCGCCGAGCACCTTGCTCAGCACCCCTTGGTACTCCTGGAGCGTCTGGCCGAAGAAGCCGAACAGCGCGCCGCCGGAGACGAAGACGGCGGTGAACCCGAGGACGAACAGGCTGGCGCCCGCCGCCATCCGGCCCCGCCGCTGTTCCATCAGGTCGGTGCCGGTGATGCCGGTCACGTACGACAGATAGCCGGGTACGAGGGGCAGCACGCACGGCGAGAAGAAGGAGACCAGGCCGCCGAGGAGGGCGACCGGCACGGCCAGCAGGAGCGCGCCGTCCGTGACGGTGTCACCCGCGGCGAGTGTGACGAGGGAGGAACTCACCTTCGCTCACTTCTCCGCGATGACGGGCGCGACCATCTTGCGCAGGGCCTTCTCGCTGAGCGGCTTGAGCGAGCGCGCGGCGATCTTTCCCTCGCGGTCGACGACGATCGTCGAGGGGATGGCCTGCGGGTTGAGCGTGCCCTTCTCGAACTTGAGGAGCAGCCGGCCGGTCGGGTCGTAGAAGCTCGGGTACGGGACCCCGTAGGCCTCCTCGAACTTCTGGGCCGGGTTGGTGCTGGGGTCCCGGGTGTTGATGCCGAGGAACTGGACGTCCTGCTTCTCGGTGTCCTTGGCGACCTTCACGAAGTTCGGTGCCTCGGCGCGGCACGGCGGGCACCAGGAGCCCCAGACGTTGAGGACGACGACCTTGCCCTTGTAGGCGGACATGTCGAGCTTCTTGCCCTCCAGGTCCTTGCCCCACAGGGCGGGAGCGTCGTGTCGCTCGCCCTTCTTGACCGTGGCGATGCCGCCGGAACCGCTGACGAAGTTGGTGTTGTTGCCGCCGCCCGACGTACCGCCGGAGCCGCAGGCCGTCAGCGCGAGGGCCGCCACGGCGGCTCCTACGGTCAGCTCGGCGGCGCGGCGCTTCGTCGCGGTGGTGCGGGGGGTGCGGGAGGCGGCACTCATGTGAAAAGTTTCGCATGTCTGTTTAGGGGATCTTCCGCACCCCCCTCGCGGTGGGAAAAGCCCACTTCAGGAGGGGTTTGCGAGGAACTTGCGCCAGCCCTCGGAAGGCTGCTGTCCCACATCGAGCGTACGCAGCTTCGTCAGCGTTTTCGGGTCCTGGGCGTCGAGCCAGTCGGTGAACTGCCGGAAGGAGACGAGCCGCACGTCACGGTGCTTCTCGGCGGTGGCCGCGATGTGCTTCAGCGCGTCCTCGACGGCGTCCATGTAGATGCCGCCGTTCCACTCCTCGAAGTGGTTGCCGATGAAGAACGGCGCCCGGTTCGTCTCGTATGCCCGCTTGAATCCCTGGATGTACGCCTGCGCGGACTGCTTGCGCCAGCCCGGGTAGTTGGCGGCGGGCGCGCGCGTGGAGTTGAGGGACTGGTTGGCCAGCATGTTGTAGTCCATCGACAGGACCTCGAAGCTCCGGCCGGGGAACGGGACGGCCTGCAACGGCAGGTCCCAGATCCCGAGCCGCTTGTCCGGCCAGCGCTGCACGCCGCCGGGCGAGGAGGCGTCGTAGCGCCAGCCGAGTTCGCGGGCGGTGGGCAGCAGTCCGTTCTGGCCGAGCAGACAGGGCGTACGGCCGCCCACGAGTTCCTTGTCGTAGTCGAAGGGCAGCGCGGGCAGGTCCTTCCAGCCCGTGTGCGTACGCCACTTCTTGACGAAGGTCGTCGCCTGGTCGATCTCGTCGCGCCACTGCGCGGGCGTCCAGTCGGCGACGGAGCCGGGGCCGGCGCAGAAGTGCCCGTTGAAGTGCGTGCCGATCTCGTGCCCTTCGAGCCAGGCCCGGCGGACGTACTTCAGGGTCTCCTTGATGTGGGCGTCGGTGAGATAGCCGATGTCGGAGGCGCCGACCGGGTTGTTCGGCGGCCGGTACAGCCGCTGCTTCGACTCGGGCAGGAGGTAGAGCCCCGACAGGAAGAAGGTCATGTGCGCGCCGTGCTCCTCGGCGAGCTTCAGGAAGCGCGGGAAGAGGCCGTTGCCCACCTCGCCCGCGCCGTCCCAGGAGAAGACCACGAACTGCGGTGGCTTCTGGCCGGGTTCGAGCCGCTCGGGCCTGCCCGGCTGGTGGGGCTGCCTCCCGGTGTACGCCGTCGAGCCGTCGCCGATGGGCCGGAGCCGGGCCGAATCGGGCGGGCCCGGCCTGCCGGGCCGCTCCGAAGTGACCGTCGGGGCACCGCCCGTACCGCACCCGGTGAGCAGCGCCCCTGTCGCCGCACCCGCACCGAGCCCGAGCAGTCCCCTGCGACTCACGTCCCGCATACCGTCGTCCCCATTCCTCACGCTGCCCCATTCACAGGGGCGTCCAGGAAGAGGGCACGAGGAACACGCGGGTTCCGGTAAACGGTCCGGTTTTGCGGCGATTTGAAGAGGTACGCGAAAGGCCGCCGGGTTGACGGCGGCCTTTCACTGGAGTCGTTGCCCGGGACCAAGCGATCAGGCGGCCAGGCGGTCAGGCGGTCAGGCGGTCAGGCCCCGAACGCCTTGTCCTTCCCCTTCACGGGCTTGGCGCCCGCCAAGAGATGCGCGGGGACGAGGTCGCGGGCGGGCTCGGTGTAGCCCACGGACACGATCTTGTCGCCCTGGTACGTGAACGTCGTCAGCGAGGCGAGCGTGCACTGCCGCTTGCGCGGGTCGTGCCACAGGCGCCGCTTCTCGACGTACGACCGCACGATCCAGATGGGCAGCTGGTGGCTGACGCACACCGCCTCGTGCCCGCGCGCCGCGTCCTTCGCCGCGTCGAGCGCGCCCATCATCCGTACGACCTGGTCGATGTACGGCTCGCCCCAGGACGGCTTGAACGGGTTGACCAGGTGCTTCCAGTTCTCCGGGTTCTTCAGCGCACCGTCGCCGACGCCGAAGGTCTTGCCCTGGAAGACGTTGCCCGCCTCGATGAGCCGCTCGTCGCTGTCCAGGTCGAGGCCGTGCGTCTTCGCGATCGGCGTCGCCGTCTCCTGCGCCCGGTCCAGCGGGGACGCCACGACGTGCGTGACGTCGCGCGCGGAGAGGTGCTCGGCGACCCGGTCGGCCATCCGCCGGCCGAGGTCGGAGAGGTGGTAGTCGGGCAGGCGCCCGTAAAGGATCCCGTCCGGGTTGTGCACCTCGCCGTGGCGCATCAGATGGACGACGGTGATGTCGTCGCCCGACTTCGGGGCGCTCATGCCGTGGCCTCCGCGGCGGCGCGGGCGGCGGCCGGAAGGGCCGCCGCGATGCGCTCGATCGCCCGCTCGTCGTGGGCGGTCGACACGAACCAGGACTCGAAGGCCGACGGCGGCAGGTACACGCCCTGCTCCAGCATCGAGTGGAAGAACGGGCCGAAGCGGAAGGCGTCCTGCCCCTTCGCGTCCTCGTAGTTCACCACCTCGTTCTCCGTGAAGAACACGGTGAACATGTTGGACGCGTTCTGCACGCGGTGCGCGACGCCCTCCTTGGTGAGCGCCTCCGAGACCAGCGAACGCAGCTGCTCACTGGTCGCGTTCACCTTGTCGTACGCCGCGTCGTCGAGCAGCCGCAGCTGGGCGACGCCCGCGGCGGTGGCGACGGGGTTACCGGACAGCGTGCCCGCCTGGTAGACGGGGCCCGCCGGGGCGAGGTGCGCCATCACGTCGGCGCGGCCACCGAACGCGGCGGCGGGGAAGCCACCGCCCATGACCTTGCCGAACGTCATCAGGTCGGGGACGACACCGTCGATCCCGAACCAGCCGGCCTTCGACGTACGGAACCCGGTCATCACCTCGTCGGAGACGAACAGCGCACCGTTCTCGGCGCACACGTCCTTGAGCCCCTGGTTGAAGCCCGCCTTCGGCGGCACGACGCCCATGTTGCCGGGCGAGGCCTCCGTGATGACACAGGCGATCTGGCCGGGGTGCGCGGCGAACGCTGCACGCACGGCCTCGATGTCGTTGTACGGCAGCACGATCGTGTCGCCGGCCTGCGCACCCGTGACACCCGGGGTGTCCGGCAGGCCCAGCGTGGCGACGCCGGACCCGGCGGCGGCGAGCAGCGCGTCCACGTGCCCGTGGTAGCAGCCGGCGAACTTGATGACCTTCGCCCGGCCGGTGAACCCACGGGCGAGCCGGATCGCGGACATGGTCGCCTCGGTACCGGAGGACACGAGCCGCACCTGCTCGACGGGGTCGATCCGCCCGACGATCTCCTCGGCCAGCTCGACCTCGCCCGCGCCCGGCGTGCCGAAGGAGGTGCCGCGCGAGACGGCCTCCTGCACGGCCGCGATGACCTCGGGGTGGGAATGGCCGAGGATCATCGGCCCCCACGAGCACACGAGGTCGACATACTCGCGCCCGTCGGCATCGGTGAGATACGGACCGTTACCGGACACCATGAACCGGGGCGTTCCGCCCACCGCGCGGAACGCGCGCACGGGCGAGTTCACGCCACCGGGCGTGACCGCTTCCGCACGGTCGAAAAGCCCCTGCGACGCGGGTGCCTCATAGGGATAGGGAGTGTTGTTCGCCTCTGCCATACCTCTCAGCGTACGGCCCACCCTCTCGCGCCCCAGCGCGCGGACCCGCGGGCAACCTAGACTCTGGCTCGCGCCACACCTCGCCGACACGTTTCGGCGGAGGACCGTGGGGGAGGTCACTGACACGATCATCGGGTTGCGCGTAGGCGGTCGCGCGGCCTACAAAAGGGCTTGCGCGGCCCGGGGAAACAGCAGTCGGGTGGAGATATGCATCGCGGTGGCGGACTGGGCGAGGGGACCGGCGACCTCGGTCCCCGGCGTGCCCGGCGGGGGAAGCACCGGCGCGACGAGGGCGAAGAGGTCAGGGACGTCGGAGACGTCAGGGACGGGGAGATCAGGGACGGGGACATCGGGAATGGTGGCCGGGTGGGGGTGACCTACAAATACTTCGGCGCGCCCGACGGCGCGACGGCCGCCCGCGTCCCGATCTCCATGCGCCCCGAGGAGCTCGGCGGTGACGAGCTGGGCATGGGCGGCATGTTCACCAAGATCAAGCCGGAGACGATGGCCGCGATGGTCCTCACCGGCATCGAGGG
Organism: Streptomyces endophyticus; assembly: GCF_035798155.1. Classification (NCBI taxonomy): domain Bacteria; kingdom Bacillati; phylum Actinomycetota; class Actinomycetes; order Kitasatosporales; family Streptomycetaceae; genus Streptomyces; species Streptomyces endophyticus. Next base: position 202,670 of record NZ_JAOZYC010000149.1, read on the forward strand.
CATACCCCTGCACAAGGTCCCGCCCCTGGAGCTCGTCGTCCTCCACCCCGACTACGCGGTGGTCAAGCTCCCCATGACGGTCGTCGACCCGCTGCGCGGCGTCGGCGAGGAGTCCGTCGGCGCCGCGGCGTTCATCTGGTCCACGGTCCCCGACCGCGGCGGCCCGCGCGACGCGTTCAACGTCTACCAACTGCTGCACGAATGGCAGGACTTCAGCCACCGCCTGCACGACGCGGGACATCAGGCGTACTGCCTGGTCTGGCCCTAGCCGGGCGCTACAGCACGGGCGGCCCCGCCTCGATCCTGCGCAGCACCGCCTCGTACGAGTCGATCGACCCGCCCGTCTGCAACTGCCGCTCGTCCCACCACGTCGCGCCCGCGTCGGCCAGCGGTCCTACGACGTCGAGCGCGGCGGCCTTGCCGGGCGGCGTGAGCCCGCCGACGACGAACTCGAAGGGGCCCTCGACCGACTCCCGGTGCTCGTTCACATACCGGACGACGTCCGCGAAGCGGTCCGGGCGCGGCGGCACACCGTGCAGCGCGTCGGCGAACAAGGGGGCCGCGCCGTCCCAGCGGGCCGCGCGACGCATCGGCCGCCGGGCCGGCCAGAAGCCACCGATCCAGACGGGTGGGCGGGGCCGCTGCACGGTCGCGGGCAGCAGCTGCGTCTCCTGTACGCGGAAGTGGGCGCCGTCGTGGTCCACCGTCCCGCCCGACCAGTACCGGGCGAGCAAATCCAGGCCCTCGTCGAGTCGTTCGGCGTGCACGACCCGGTCGACGGTGTCACCGAAGCCGCCGTACTCGTCGTCGGCGGGGCCGCCCAGACCGGCACCGAACACGACACGGCCACCACTGAGCGCGTCCAACGTGGCGACCTGGCGGGCGAGTTGCTCGGGGCGGTAGCGGGGCACGGCCGCGACGAGCGTGCCCACCTTGATCCGGGACGTGGCCAGGGCCGCCGCCGTGAGCAGCATCCAGGGGTCACCGAAGGGCTTGCCGCGCTGCACCTTCTTGTCGTGCACGACGTGGTCCCACAACAACAGGGCGTCCCAGCCCGCCTGTTCGGCCGCGGCGGCCGTACGGGCGACGGTGTGGGCGTCGGCGAAGTCACCGAAGTTCGGGATGTTGACCGAGAAGCGCATGCCGCCATGATGTCGGCCCTGGCGCCTGCCCGACAGGGCGCCGCGCGTCATCCCTGGCGAGCGCCAAGCCGGGGGCGAGGGATCGGCGGATCGCCTGATCGGTGGGCGGCCGAAGGGCTTCTTCCCCGGCTCTCACCCGCGGCGCGCGCCTTCCGGGGAAGGCATGTGCACATGAAGATCGCGTTCCTGCTGCACAACGTGTACGCCGTCGGCGGCACGGTGCGCACCACGCTCAACCTCGCCGCCGCGCTCATCGAGCACGGCGGCCACGAGGTGGAGATCGTGTCGCTCTCCCGGCACCGGGAGGCCCCCCGGTTCCCGGTCGACCCGCGGATCACCCTCGTACCCCTGGTGGACCTGCGCGCCGGGACGCCCGACACGCTCCACCCCGCGTACGGAAAGCCGGCACGGGCCTACCCCGTCGCCGACAAGCGCCACCATCAGTACGCGCTCCTGCACGACATGCGCGTACGCGCCTACCTGGAGGAGCGCTGCGAGGCCGACGTCGTCATCGGGACGCGGCCCGGGCTCAATGCCTACCTCGCCCAGTGGGGGCCGAAGCGGGCGCTGCGGATCGCGCAGGAACACCTGCGGCACGACGCGCACAGCGACGCGCTGCTCAGGACCGTCGCCCGGCGCTACCGGACGCTGGACGCGCTGGTCACGGTCACGGAGGAGGACGCGGAGGTGTACCGGGCCAGGATGCGGCTGCCCGGCGTGCGGATCCTGTCCGTGCCGAACATCGTGCCGCCGTTCGCCGTGCCGCCCTCCGACGGCAGCTCGAAGATCATCGCCGCGGCCGGCCGGCTCGCCCCCGGCAAGCGCTACGACCTGCTCCTGGAGGCCTTCACCGCGGTGTCGGCGAAGCACCCGGACTGGGAACTGCGGATCTACGGAGGCGGCGCACAGGAACCGCGCCTGCGGGCCCTCGTGGACGAGCTCGGGCTGCGCGGCCGGGCCCGCCTCATGGGGACGGTGTCACCGATCGAGCCGGAGTTCGCGCGGGCGTCGATCGTGGTGAGCGCCTCGGACGCGGAATCCTTCGGAATGACGCTGGTCGAGGCGATGCGCTGCGGCGTCCCCGTCGTCTCCACGGACGCGCCGCTCGGCCCCGCCGAGATCATCACGGACGGCGTCGACGGGCGGCTCGTCCCCGTGGGGAACGCGGGCGCGCTCGCCGAGTCGGTCATCGACCTCATCGAGGACGAACCGGCCCGCCGGAAGATGGGCGCGGCGGCACTCGCCTCCGCGCACCGCTACGACCCGGAGCCGATCGTGGCGCGGTACGAGTCCCTCTTCACGGACCTGGCGGCGAGCCGGCGGCGCCGCGCGTGGCAGAAACTCCACGCCCGGCTCCGCCATCCGACCCGGTGAGACGACCCCACGCCTCGGCACAGGCCCAGGGCCATCACGAACTGCCGCACATCCGCGGCTGCACGGCGCGTAAGACACCGGTGCCGTACAAGCTGCGGCTGCCGGGCCCTGACGGGCCCCCGGGGCCGACGTTGCCCAGGGTTGGCAAACACCCCGGCTCGGTACCGGCACCCGCCTCCCCAGTCCTTCCGAACCATCTTCCTGGCGCGGTATGTTCGGCATCCGGGACAGCCGGGTCGGCCATGCTGGTGGGGGAACAGGATGGAGACAGGACTCGCTGACGCGCTGCGTCGAGACAGTGAACAAGTGTGTACGTCCCTGGCGCCGGGGACCTTGCGCTCCGAGCTGGAGGCGATCGTCTCCCGCCTGGCCGACCCCGTCCTGCGGATCGCCATCGGCGGCCGCCTCAAGTCGGGGAAGTCGACCCTGCTGAACGCGATACTGGGGCAACGCCTCGCCCCCACGCACCGCAACGAGTGCACGCTGATCCCGGCCTCGTTCCGCTACGGGCCGGCCAACCAGGTTGTCCTCCACCTGACCGACGGGACCGAGCGCACCATCGCAGGCCGGGCAGGCGGCGGCGTTCCGGACCAGCTCCCTCTGGAACGCGCCGAGATACGACACCTCACCGTGCGCTCACCCAACCGCCGGCTCGAACAGGCCCATGAGTTCGTCGACACCCCAGGCCGGGACTCCCTGAGCGGACTCGACGACGTCGCCATGGCAGCGATTGCCGAGTCGGACGCGTTGCTGCTGGTGATGCCCATGCCGGGGACCGGCGAACGAGAGGCGCTGGAGGAGTACACCGGGCGCGTCCACGGCGCTCCCCTGTCGGCGTCCAACGTCATCGGTGTACTGAGCCGGATCGACCGCCTGGCCGTCGACGACACGGCCGAACTCGGCACAGTCGCGGCCCGGTTGGCAGCCAGTGCGCAGCGGCGCCTCGCACCGCTGATCGCGGACGTGATACCGGTGTGCGGCCTGGTGGCGGAGACCGCGCGCGGCCAGGACTTCACGGAGGGCCACGTCAAGGCGCTGAACGGGCTCGCACGGGACGGCCCACCGGCACACCGGATGCTGTTCTCTCAGGAGGACTTCGTCGCACTCGCCGGCGCCGTACTGCCGGACGACCTGTGCTCCCGGCTCCTCGCCCTGTTGGACCTCCACGGACTGCGGCTCGCCCTGACCGCGATACGCGAGGGAACGCCGGACCTCGAGGGCATCGTCCACGAACTGGAGCAGGCCTCGGGCATCGGACGGTTGCTGGAGGCCATCGACCAGCGCTTCGTCCGGCGCACCGACGTGCTGCGCACCACATCGGCGCTGAGCCGCCTGGTGACACTGGCGGCAGGCACCGGCGACGCCCAGGGCCGCGCCCGCATCCGGGACCTCGCACGCCGCTGGCAACTCCGCCCGGAACTGCGGGAGACCGAGCTGGTCGCCGTGGCCCACGCAATACGGGCAGGAGTGCTCGGTAACGACGAGACGGACAGCACCCAGGTACAGGACCTGCTGACGGGCACCACCCCGGCTACCCGCCTCGGCCTCGCGGAAGGGACCGAGGCAGCGGCGATCGCCGCGGAGGCACTGCGCAGAGCGACCCGCTGGCGCGCCAGGGAGCTGGACGCGCCACGCGCCGCCGAACCCCACATCGTGACGGTCCGGGTCTACTACGAGCACCTCCACCGCACCGCCCTCGACAGCCGCTGAACGGGAGGAACGACGCCGATGTCACTGCACCCCGCAACAGACGACGTCATCCGGCTCTGCGCGCGCGTCCAGGCCCTTGCGCCCGCCGACGAGGACCAGGGGACCGTCGAGGAACTGCGCCTGCGCAGCGCGTGGTTGAGCGAGCGCGGGCTGACCGTTGTCGTGGTCGGCGAACAGAAACGCGGCAAGAGCTCCCTGATCAACGCCCTGGTCGGCCGGCCAGGACTCCTGCCGGTCGACGTCGACGTAGCCACAGCCGCGTTCCTGAGCGTGTCCCACGGCGCCAAGGACCGCGTACTCCTCATCGGTGACATCGCGCGGGAGGTCACGATCGACGAGCTCGCCGAGTACAGTTCCGTCGACCCGGAGACCGGGCTCGACCGGCACCCCGAGATCATCGGCCTGACGGTCGAGATACCCGCCGACATCCTGACGGCCGGCCTCACCCTGGTGGACACACCCGGCGTCGGCGGGCTGCTGGCCGGGCACGCGGACATCACTCTCGGCGCGTTGGAGCACGCGGACGCCCTGCTGTTCGTGCTCAACGAGTCGATGGAGCTGAGCAGTTCGGAACTGGAATTCCTGCGCCGGGCGACCCGCAGGACCCGTCACACCCTCTTCGTCCTCAACGCCATCGACCGCAATCTGCACTGGCACGACACCCTCGAACGCAATATGCACCTGCTGCGGGAGCACGCGCCCGAATACGCGCAATGCCCCTGGTACGCCGTGAGCAGCAGGTTCAAGACCCAGTCGGACCAGTACGCCGTCACCGACCCGGACTTCGCACAGGACCTGCTGCGCCGCAGCCGCTGCGAGGCGCTGGCCCAGGCCCTGCGCGACGATCTGGGGCGCAGAGTGCAGGCGGGCCGCCTGCGTGCGGTGCTCGACCTGTGCGCGCAATACCTCGCGCGGGCCGAGCGGCGGCGCACCGAGCAGGACCGCGTACTGCGGCAGGACGAGACCCTCGGTGCCGAATTGGCGCAGCGCCGCGAGCACATCGCCGACGCCATGCGCCAGGACGCTCGCTGGCGGTCCCGCCTGGGCGAGCGCGTCGAGGACCTGCGCGGCCGTCTGCTGGAGGCTGTCGACGAGCGACTGGTCTCCCTGCGGACCGCGCAACTGAGCGCCCTCGCCCAAGGGGGCCGCACCATGCCGACTCAGGTGGAGCGCGACCTGAGTGACAGCCTGCGGGGACTCAAGGTCGCCTTCGACACCGAGCTGTTCGAGGGGCTCTCCGCTCTCTGCCAGGATCTCTGCGCCGACTTCGAGACGGCGGGGATCCAGGTCACACCGGCCGAACTGCGCTTCGGTACACACCGCCTCGATACGCCTCAAGGCACCGGCGCCCCGACAGCGCCGGTACCGGCGCCCACCCCTGACCCCGAACCTGGTACGACGCCCGGTGGTGGCGGCTGGCTCCAACAGGTCCTCGGCGACGGAGCGGTCGGCCAGGCCGTGGGAAGCGCGGTCGGCGGCACGGTCCCGGTGGTCTTCGCCGCACTCGGCGCCGTGGCCACGGCCGGTGCGACCGTCGTGGCGGCGGCCGCGGCGGTGTTCCTGGTCAGGCGCTCCACCGCGGCCAGGCGTCGCGCCGAGGTCGAAGCCCGCGTCGACACGGTGATCGAGAGGGGTAGGGACGAGTTCCCCGCTCTGCTCGCCACCGCCCTGCGGCACTTCTCACAGACCCTGGCCACGACCGCCACCGAGACGCTCCAGGAACGGCTCCGGGACACCGACGCCGCGATCACCGAAGCGGAGCGGCAGCGCGCCGCCCAGGAGAACGCCCTCGCGCCGCTCCTCGTGGAGGCACGGCGGCAGCGCATCGCCATCGAGACGCTCCGTTCGGAGACGGACGGGCTCCGCGAACGGGTCGGCGGCTGAGGCAACCCGAGCGGAGTCAGAAAGCGAAGAGAGGGGGCACGTCCCATGGGATGGGCACTCGTCATCGACTACGGCACCTCGCGCACCACCGCGGCCCTCGCGGAAAACGACACCATCAACCAGCTCCTGATCGACGACGACCGCTACATGCCATCCCTGGTGTGTCTGGACGAGGACCACCTGGTCACAGGGCGGACCGCCTTCTCTCTGGCCATGGCCATGCCGGAATGCGCCGAACGCGTCCCCAAGCGAGCCGTGCTGCACAGCGACGAACTGCTACTCGACGGCCGTCCGTTCCGCGTCGTCCAGCTGATCGCGGCGGCCCTCTCGACGGTCGCCAAGAAGGCAGTGCAGCGGGCAGGCTCCCCTCCGGACCGGCTCGTCCTCACCCACCCCGTACAGCGGGAGCACGAGTACCTCCGGGCCCTGACGGAAGCCGCCGAGCTCGCCGGACTGCCCACCCCCGAATTCGTCCCGGAGCCCGTCGCCGCCGCCCTTTGGTACGCAAACGAGAGCCGGACCGCCGAACTCGGCGACGTGATAGTCGTGTTCGACTTCGGCGGAGGCACCCTGGACACCGCCGTCCTGCGCCGCACGCACAACGGATACTTCCTGGTCGGCCCGCCGGGCGGCGACGCTCTCCTCGGCGGTGAGGACGTGGACGAGCAGCTGCACGGCCTGCTCGACCGGACTGCCCGGGAGGCCGACCCGGATGCCTGGGAGGCGATCTTCAAGGGTGAGACAAACCCAAGGAACCGACGGGACCGGGCCCAGACCCGCCAGTCCGCGATCGACGCGAAGCACGACCTCTCGGACCAGCTGACCACGACCGTCTATCTGCCCGGCTTCAGGAAGAGCTTCCGCATCACACGCCAGCAACTCGACCAGAGCATGTCGGACATCATGGGCCGGGCTCTGGGCACCTTGACCGACACGCTCGACAAGTCCGGCACGGCACCGCACCAACTGGCCGCCGTCTACCTGACCGGCGGCTCCAGCCGGATACCCCTGGTGCACGACGCCGTCGCCGAACGTCTGGGCGTGAACCCGCAGTTGCACCACGACCCAAAGAGTGTCGTCGTCATCGGCGCCGCGCACTGGGCGCTGCACCCGCCCCGGGTTGCCTCCAACGCCTCGGAGGCGCTGGCCGGTTACCAGAAATTGCTGACCGAACAGACCCGCGACCTCGGCCCTGACCACCCCGACACCCTGACCACGCGCCGCAGGGTCGGCGAGTACACCGGCGACGCCGGGGACGACTCCGGGGCAGTGGCCCTGCTCACCGCGCTCCTCGACGACCAGCGGCGTGTCCTGGATCCCGACGACATGATCGTCCTGGAGACCCGGGTGCTGCTGGCGGGCTACACGGCCTCGACGGGGAGGTACCGCCAGGCGCTGGACCAACTGACGTCCCTCATCGACGATCTCACCAGGACCAGCGGTGAGAACCATCCGGACACGCTCAGCGTCCGCTTTCTCTGGTGGGCGTACAAAGGGATGTCAGGCCAGCCCGAGGAAGCGGCCGCGCAGTTGCTCCACCTGCACGGGGAGATCAGCCGGGTCAACGGCCCCGACCACTCCGACACGCTCGCCATGGAACTCATGCGGGCTTCGGTCGTCAGCGAGCTGGACGAGGATGCGGCTCTGCGCCTCTACGAGGAACTGCTCCCCAGGACGATTCACGCCATGGGCGCGGACCATCAATGGACACTCGCCATCAGGAACAACATCGCCGTGGGCACAGCGGATCCGGCCGAGAGCCTCCGTCTCCTGGAGGCTCTGCTGCCCGACCTGGTGCGCGTACCCGGGGCGGATGCACCCATCACGCTGATGGCGCGCCACAACATCGCCACCATGACGGGCCGCGTCGGCGACTGGGAGACGGCTGTCGACCAGTTCCGCGCCGTCCTGAAGGACCGTGAGCGGATCAACGGCAAGTACCACCCCGAGACGCTCGTGGTCCGCAGCCTCATTGCTCAGAGCCTCTACGAGCTCGGGCGGAAACCGGAGGCCGTGTCACTGATGCGCGACGTCGTGCGCGACTACGACCAGCACACGGACGGCAGCACCGAGGCGGTGGCGATCGCGCGGCAGGCACTCAGCGACTGGACCGACTGAGGAGAAGGAGTGGGACATGTCGTTCGACTACGGATTCCAGGGGGCCGGCTGGGGACTGATCGGCTTCGTACTGGGCCTGGCCACCTCGCCCATGGCGCGCCTGATCCGCCCCCGCCCCGACCCCGACCCCGAACCTCATCCCGACGAGGACCTCACGGCTCCGGACGACGTCCGCCGCAGCCGCGACGTACTCGTCAGGGCGTGCATCGGAACGGCCGACCTGGTCCGTGATCACAACGAGGCCCTGTGGGAACGCATGACGAACGCGCTCACCGACGCGGGCGTCGAGACGGTCATCCCCGACGGCGAGCAATTCGACCCCGCCGAGTTCGACGCCGTGGACCGCCTGCCGGTGAAGGACCCCGACCGGAACCGAACGGTCGCCTCCACCGACCTCGCCGGTTACCGCGAGGACGGCCACTGGATCCGCAGGCCTCAGGTCGTCGTCTATCGAAGCGTCGCCGACTAGCCGGCACCGGCTCTCCCCTCACGCCTCCCGCAGCGCGGCGAGGCGTTCCGCGAAGGGGATCACCGTGAAGCCGTCGTCCGGGTCGACCGAGGTGACCGCGCCGTGCAGGGAGCGGGGCGCGATCGCCGCGGCCGTGTCCACGTCGGGGGACGCGGCGCCGCCGACCGGTGCCAGCGACCGCGCCAACTCCCCGCCCGCCCGCGCGATCCGGGCCGCGAGGCCCTCCTCGCCCCAGTCCTCCGACGCCGCGTACACGGCCGTAGGAAGGACGACCGCCCGCAGATACGTGAACAGCGGGCGCAGCGCGTGCTCGGTGACCAGGGAGTGCCGCGCGGTGCCACCCGTCGCGCCGACGAGCACCGGCTTCCCGGTCAGCGCGTCCTTGTCGATCAGGTCGAAGAACGACTTGAACAGTCCGCTGTACGACGCCGAGAACACCGGGGTGACCGCGATCAGGCCGTCCGCGGCCGCCACCGCGTCGAGCGCGGCGGCGAGCCGTGCGGGCGGGAACCCGGTGACGAAGTGCTGCGCGATCTCCGTGGCGTAGTCACGCAGTTCGAGCACCTCGACCTCGGCGTCCACGCTCTCCGTGGTCGCGGCGGCCAGCCGGTCGGCCAGCAGCCGGGTGGACGACGGGGCGCTCAGCCCCGCCGAGACGACGACGAGCTTCATGCCTGGTCGACCCCCTTCGCGGCGACGCGGGCGGCGTGGGTGGGCGCGTCCGGCACGTTCGCAGGACGCTTGTTCGCGAACTCCTTGCGCAGTACCGGCACGACTTCCTCACCGAGGAGGTCGAGCTGCTCCAGGACCGTCTTCAGCGGCAGGCCCGCGTGGTCCATGAGGAACAGCTGGCGCTGGTAGTCACCCACGTAGTCACGGAACGAAAGCGTCCGCTCGATGACCTCCTGCGGAGAGCCCACGGTCAGCGGCGTCTGCGAGGTGAACTCCTCCAGGGACGGGCCGTGGCCGTACACGGGCGCGTTGTCGAAGTACGGGCGGAACTCGCGCACCGCGTCCTGCGAGTTCTTGCGCATGAACACCTGGCCGCCGAGGCCGACGATGGCCTGCTCGGGGGTGCCGTGCCCGTAGTGGGCGTAGCGCTGCCGGTACAGGTTCACCATCTGCTTGGTGTGGCTGGCGGGCCAGAAGATGTGGTTGTGGAAGAAGCCGTCGCCGTAGTACGCGGCCTGCTCGGCGATCTCCGGCGAGCGGATGGAGCCGTGCCACACGAAGGGCGCGACGCCGTCCATCGGACGCGGGGTCGAGGTGAACGACTGGAGCGGCGTACGGAACTTGCCCTTCCACGTCACCACGTCCTCGTCCCAGAGGCGGCGCAGCAGCGCGTAGTTCTCGATGGCGAGGTCGATGCCGTCCCGGATGTCCTTGCCGAACCACGGGTAGACCGGGCCGGTGTTGCCGCGGCCCATCATCAGGTCGACCCGGCCGTCCGCGACGTGCTGGAGCATCGCGAAGTCCTCGGCGATCTTCACCGGGTCGTTCGTGGTGATCAGCGTCGTGGAGGTGGAGAGGATCAGGTTCTCGGTGCGCGCGGCGATGTGGCCGAGCATCGTCGTCGGCGAGGACGGGACGAACGGCGGGTTGTGGTGCTCACCGGTGGCGAAGACGTCGAGGCCGACCTCTTCCGCCTTCTGCGCGATGGCGAGCATCGCCTTGATGCGCTCGTGCTCACTCGGCGCGCGTCCGGTCGTCGGGTCGGTCGTGACGTCACCGACGGTGAAGATCCCGAACTGCATGCTGCTCACCTTCCGCAGGTTGTTGATGCTTCAACTATACCTCCGGAACGGTGGGCCGCCACCAGGTATTCCCGTGACCGGGGGACGCGGTCGAGGGCCGGGGGGCCTGGGGCCGAGGGCCGCCCTACGCCCGATACGGATCCCGCCCTGTCGCGGCGAGCAGCCGCGCGAGCGGATCCGCGTCCGCGCCCACCGGCACCGCCGCCCCGAACGCCCCCATCTCCCGGCCCGTCGGCGCAAGCCCCTCCACCACCTCCGCGAGCTCCGTCACCACCGCAGGATCGGCCCCGTACTCCTGGCCGGTCGCCCGCGCCAGATCCCACGCGTGCGCCGTCAGATCCAGCAGCGCCATCCCGCCCACGATCCGCGCCGGCATCTTCAGCGACCCGGTCGTCCCCTCCTCAGCCCCGGGCGTCGACCACGCCTCGACCAGCGCCTCCGCCTCACGCGCGAACCGCTCCCGCCAGCCGGCCTCCGCCACGTAGTCCGGCGGCGAGGAGAAGTCGGAGTCCCGCTTCACCGCGAGCTTCTGGAACTCGACGACCACGTGGAGAAGGTGGTTGGCCAGGGCCCGCACGTCGTAGTCCGCGCACGGCGTGGGGGCGTCGAGGGCCTTGTCCTCGATGCCGGCGACGACGGGAACGGCACGGGAGGCGGCCGCGGCCAGCAGCGCGCCCAGCGGCTTCGTGTGCATCTGCTTCTCGTTCGCGTTCATACCTCGACGCTACGAGGGCACGGCCCGCCCTGCTTGAAGAAACACGACGCCACGCAAACGCGCTGCTGTCAGTCAGTGCCCGAGCCACGACCGCCGGAACCTGAGCATCAGCATCAATGTCAGTGCCCCGCTCTACCGTGTTCATCGGTAGTGCTCCGCCGTTCACGACTCCACTGGGGAAGCCGATCTGGTGGTGGCGGCGCGGAGCGCTGCAGCGAGCGGTGGGCTTGGACAGCCGACGCGGAGCGCCGGGGTGGTGTTCTGGCGGAGCGGGACCATGCCCGCTCGGGCCGTATGTCGCTGCCGTCGACGGTTTCCCCGGACTTGTCGAACGGGGAAAGAGCTGCGCATGCGGCCATCGAAGCCGCATGAATCCGAAACTTCTGGGGTGCAGTGCGATCAATTCCGGCACATTCGGTTCATGCGCATGCCAGGGGCATGGGCCGTTGTTAGCGTCCTTTCCCATGAGGCGGCGGGAAGGCCAACCTGGACCGGTCAAGCGGCAGTTCGGGCATCGCGCCCGGTTGGCGCTCACGGCTGATCAGGCGGCGGTCCTGGAGGGGCAGGGGCATGCGGCCCGCACCATATGGAACCTGCTGCACGACTGGTGGACCATGCTGCCCAAGGCGCAGCGGACCCTGGCCGCGGCCGACGCCATCATCCGTCAGGGCCGTGCCGAGCTGGACTGGCTCGGTGTACTGCCCGCGCAGGCTGCCCAGGCGGTGCTCAAGTGCTATTTCCAGGCGTGGAAGAACTGCTGGGAGGGCCGCGCGTCGGCGCCGGAGTTCAAGTCCCGCCTGCGCACGAAGATGAGCATCGACATCCCGCAGGGCCGCGACCTGCGTGTACAACGCGTTCACCGACGTTGGGGCATGGTCAACATTCCCAAGGTCGGCCGCGTGAAGTTCCGCTGGACCAAGGGCCTCCCGGTCGGCAAACGGGCGGACAAGGACCACCGCATCACCGGCGCCCGTCTCGTCAAGGACGCCTTCGGCTGGCACATCGCCTTCCGCATCACCACCCTCACCCCAAAACCCGCCGTGCACCCGGGGCCCGAGGTCGGCATCGACGCCGGGATCACCATCCCCCTGGCCCTGTCCGACGGCACGAGTGTCGAGCACGGCCAGTGGCTCAGCAAGAAGGAGGAGGCCCGGCTGCTGCACTACGAGCGGCGGGCCGCGCGCCGTAAGGCGCACCGTAAGAAGGGCGAGAGCACCAGCCATCGCCTGCAGCACACCTATGACCAGATCGCTCGTATCCGCGCGACAGCCAAGCGCCGACGCGACGACTGGCAGCACCAGGCCACCACCGCCATCGCGAACACGTACGGCACGGTGGTCGTCGAAGCACTGCGGATCACGAACATGACCCGCTCCGCCAAGGGCACCCTCAAACAACCCGGCCAACACGTGGCGCAGAAGGCCGGGCTGAACCGGTCCGTCCTGGGCGAGGCATGGGGGCGGACAGTCGAGCTGCTGGCCTACAAGGTCGCCGACCGGGGCGGCACCCTGGTCGAGGTCCCCGCCCCGGGCACCTCCCTGGAATGCTCGCAGTGCCACACCGTCACCGAGGGCAGCCGCCGCAGTCAGGCGCAGTTCGTGTGCAACAACCCCGCCTGCGGCTGGGACGGCAACGCCGACCACAACGCCGCCCGCACGGTGCTTAACCGATACCGGACGGGCCACGCGCTCGTCCCGGCTGCCGGAAGGGCAGTCGTCAGGCGCGCCACCAGCGGCGTCAAACCCACCACCGCAAGGTAGGCAGGAATCTCCTTCCTACGCTTGTGCGAGGGGAGGAGAACACTTCAAGCTCTCCCCATGTCACCGGAGCGCCCCGACACCCGCGGGATCGTCGACCCGGCCGCACTGCTCACGCGCGTGCGGCTGCGCCACCACGAGCCCGCCGAGCCGCTGCGCCGGCACGTCGAGCACTACTGGTTCATCGACTGGGACCTGCCGGAGCCCTACGCGTCGAACGTGCTGCCCCACCCGTCCGTGCACCTCACCTTCCAGCAGGACGACATCGACCAGCCGCCGTACGGGGAGCTGACCGGCGTCACCGCGCCAGGCCTCTACGCCCGCAAGATCCACGGGCGGGGAAAGGTGTGCGGCGTGAAGTTCCGGCCGGGGGCGTTCCGGCCGTTCGCACCGGACGCGCCGGTCTCGCGGTGGACGGGCCGGGTCCTGCCCTACGAAGAGGTCTTCCCGACCACGGACCCCGCGACCATCCTCTCCCCCACCGACAACACCGACAGCGTCGACGACACCGCCCGGATCGCCGCCCTCGACGCGTACCTGCTGCCACTGGCCCCCGCCGAACCCGACCCGCAGGCCGACCTCGCGATCGGCCTGGTCGACCGCATAAGGGCCGACCGCGGGGTCCGCCGCGTCGCCGACTTCGCGCAGGCCGAAGGCATGACGGTCCGGACGTTGCAGCGCCTCTTCCACGCGTACGTGGGCGTCAGCCCCAAGTGGTGCATCCTGCGCTTCCGCATCCACGAAGCGGTGGAGACCGCCGCGGCCGGCGGCGACATCGACTGGGCCGCCCTCGCCGCCGACCTCGGCTACGCGGACCAGGCCCACCTCGTACGGGACTTCACGGCGACGGTGGGCGTGCCACCGACGGCGTACGCGGGCTGAGCCCAGCGGCCCTAGTTGGCGTGCTTGATCGCGAAGATCATCACGAACGCGACGATATGAATCCCGAACAGGAAGTACCCCAGGTACCACCACATGTACCGCTCGCCGCGCTTCTCCTCCGCACGACGCCGGTCGTCGTACTCCTGCTGAAGCACGTCCAGCGGATCGGGCAGGCCGGAATGATCAGGACTGCTCACGATGCACCTTGGTGTTGGACGCCTGAGCCCGCGGCCGCACCACCAGCAGATCGATGTTCACGTGCGGCGGCCGCGTCACGGCCCAGCTGATCGTGTCCGCCACGTCATCCGCGCTCAGCGGCTCGGCCACGCCCTGATACACCTTCGCGGCCTTCGCCTCGTCCCCTCCGAACCGGGTCAGCGCGAACTCATCGGTCTTCACCATCCCCGGCGCGACCTCGATGACCCGCACCGGCGTCCCGACGATCTCCAGCCGCAACGTCTCCGCGAGCACATGCTCCCCATGCTTGGCGGCGACGTACCCGCCCCCACCCTCATAGGTCCCATGCCCAGCGGTCGACGACAGCACAACCACGGTCCCGTCCCCGCTCGCGGTGAGCGCGGGCAGCAGCGCCTGCGTGACATTGAGCGTGCCGATGACGTTCGTCTCGTACATCTGCCGCCAGTGGTCCGGATCGCCGGTGGCCACGGGATCGGCACCGAGCGCGCCACCAGCGTTGTTCACCAGCACACCGATGGTCTTGAACGCCGAAGCGAACTCATCAACGGCGGCGCGATCGGTCACGTCCAACGCGTACGCGACGGCATCGTGCCCAGCAGCCGTGATCTCCTTGGCGACCGCCTCGATACGGTCCTCCCGGCGAGCCGTGAGCACCACGCGATACCCCTCGGCCGCCAGCTGCCGCGCGGTAGCGGCACCAATGCCACTGCTCGCGCCCGTGACGACGGCAATACGGGATGCGGGGGCGGGAGCCATGGTCTAGCCCTACCTTTCGGCGACGATCCACTGAAACGAATCCCAGGGTACGCGCGGCCCGAACGGGTCAGCCCTTCACACAGACGACCTGCTTGAGCTTGGCCACGACCTCCACGAGGTCCCGCTGCTGATCGATGACCTGCTCGATCGGCTTGTACGCGCCCGGGATCTCGTCCACGACGCCGGAGTCCTTGCGGCACTCCACACCCCGCGTCTGCTCTTCCAGGTCACGCGTCGAGAAGCGCTTCTTCGCGGCGTTCCGGCTCATCTTCCGGCCCGCGCCGTGCGACGCGGAGTTGAAGGACGCCGCGTTGCCGAGGCCCTTCACGATGTACGAGCCGGTGCCCATGGAGCCGGGGATGATCCCGTACTCGCCGGAGCCCGCGCGGATCGCTCCCTTGCGGGTAACCAGGAGGTCCATGCCGTCGTACCGCTCCTCGCTGATGTAATTGTGGTGAGCACTGATCTCCGGATCGAACATCGGCTTCGCCTTCTTGAACTCCTTGCGGATCACGTCCTTGAAGAGCGCCATCATGATCGTGCGGTTGTACTTGGCGTACTCCTGCGCCCAGAACAGGTCGTTGCGGTACGCCGCCATCTGCGGGGTCTCCGCGATGAAGACGGCGAGGTCGCGGTCG
This sequence comes from Streptomyces endophyticus, assembly GCF_035798155.1. Classification (NCBI taxonomy): domain Bacteria; kingdom Bacillati; phylum Actinomycetota; class Actinomycetes; order Kitasatosporales; family Streptomycetaceae; genus Streptomyces; species Streptomyces endophyticus. The sequence goes on from NZ_JAOZYC010000149.1 coordinate 218,067, forward strand.
ACGAGGTTCTGGTTGTGCGACAGGCCCTGCGCGACGCCGATGTGATGGTCCGCCAGCTCCTTGCCGATGTTCCGGGAACCGGAGTGCAGCATGAGCCAGACCGAATCGGACATATCTACACAAAGCTCCACAAAGTGGTTCCCGGAGCCGAGGGTTCCCATCTGCTTCACGGCCCGCCCCTCCCGGAACTTCACCGCATCCGCCACCCCGTCGAACCGCCCCCAGAAGTCCTCCCACCCCGCTGTACCGAAACCATGCAGCCGCCCCGGATCCACCGGCTCGTCGTGCATTCCGCGGCCCACCGGAATCGCCTGCTCGATCTTCGAGCGGAGGCGAGAAAGGTCACCCGGCAGGTCGTTCGCCGTCAGGGACGTCTTCACCGCGCTCATGCCGCAGCCGATGTCGACGCCGACCGCCGCCGGGCAGACCGCGCCCTGCATCGCGATCACCGAGCCGACCGTGGCGCCCTTTCCGTAGTGGACGTCCGGCATGACGGCCAGGCCCTTGATCCAGGGGAGCGTCGACACGTTCTGGAGCTGCTGCAGCGCGCCCGGGTCCACCGTGGCCGGGTCGGCCCACATGCGGATCGGGACCTTGGCGCCCGGAACCTCTACGTACGACATGAAATCCCCCGGAAATCGGAACAGTTGGTCAACTTCGAGCTGAAGCATCGGAAATGGATGTAGCGCAAATACCGCCGCCAGCACGGCAAATCGGATGCCGGACCGGCGTTCACGGCGGCGCGTGCGATAGACATGGTGCCCATTGGCCGCCCCGTCGCGGCAACCGATTAACCAGGCGCAGGACGCCGAGAGGAGCCTCAGGGTGCAGCGGAAGTCGTACGCGTTCGTACCGGGTGTCGCCGCACTCCTTGCGGCTGTGCTCGCCGGCTGCACCGGTGGTTCCGATGACGGCGGCGGGGCCGACGACTCGAAGCCCGGTGGGCCGACCGCGACCGCGTCGACCGCGGAGCCGGGCAAGTACCGGACGCTGCCCGAGCCGTGCAGCCAGCCAGGCCAGGACACGCTGGACGAGATGCTGCCCGGCATCAAGAAGCTCCCGGACGCGGAGCAGCGGGAGAAGGCGTACGAGGGCGTGGCCACGGTCACGTACGACACGGATCGCCGGGTCGGGTGCCGGTGGAAGGACGATTCGGCCCGGGGTGGCACGCATCGCCTGAGCCTCGACTTCGAGCGGGTGGTGTCGTACGACACGGCGGTGAGCGACGACGACCGTGCGACGTCGGTGTTCGCGTCGAAGGCGGACGCGGCGCAGCTGCCGGATCCGGCGTCGTCCGAAGCTCTGGCCTCGGAGAAGGCCTCCGGGAAGGCCTCCGGGAAGGCCTCCGAGACTGCCTCAGATGCGGCCTCCGGGAAGACCTCCGAGAAGGCCTCCGGGAAGGCTTCGGAGTCCGCGTCGAAGGCGGACTCCGCGTCTCCCTCCGCTTCGGACGAGCCGTCCGGTGACGCCTCCGCCTCCGGCTCCCCCAGTTCCTCCGGGACCGCCGATGATCTTCAGCCGCGGCTGCTCGACGACCTCGGCGACGAGGCGTTCGTGGACGACGTGCTGGCGGGTCCGACGACCGGTCGGCACCGCACGGTGACTGTGGCGTTCCGCACGTCGAATGTGTTGGTGACCGTCCAGTACGAGGTGCAGTCGGCGACCGCCGCGAAGGTGCCGGACAGCAAGGAAATGCAGGACACAGCGCGGAACCTGGCCGGAAACCTGGTCGGCAGGTTCGGCGATTAGGGGCATTCGGGCACAGCCCGTCGGCATGGTGAAGGCGAGACGCGTGCGTCGGCCACGGCGTACGGTGACCCATCGGACCCCACTCGTGAAGGTCGAATGGTCATCACGTGGCGGGTCCGTGGCCCTGTCAGCGTCCTAGTGAAGGAACCATGCACCGTCCGACCAAGCGACTCACCCGCACCCTTGTCTGCGCGGCCGCCGTGCCTGCGGTTCTCGTCGTAGCCGGCTGCTCGTCCGGTTCCGGTTCCGACAGCGCGAAGGACGACTCGCAGGCGAAGGCCTCGGCCTCGACCTCGGGCGCCAAGGCGAAGAAGGTCGCGCCCGCGACGTACAAGGAGCTGCCGCAGGCGTGCTCGGCGTTCTCGAAGAACACGCTGGGCGACCTGGTTCCGAAGGCCGAGAGCAAGGCCGGCGCGTCCGACGACGAGTCGACGCGCGCGAACTGCTCCTGGTCCAGCCTGGACAACAACGGCGTGGACGGCTCGCAGTTCCGCTGGCTCAATGTGTCGTTGGTCCGTTTCGACTCGGATGTGAACCGGGGCAGCGGCGACAAGCTGGCCGAGACCTACTACGCGAAGCAGATCAAGGACGCCAAGGCGACCAAGGGCGCGAAGGACGTCAAGACGGCGTCCGTGTCCAAGACGGGCGACGCGGCGACGCAGATCAGCTACGACCGTAAGTACAAGGACAAGAAGGACACCGTCACGTCCAAGCAGCAGACGATCGTCTCGCGCGTGGACAACGTCGTGGTGACGGTCGACTACAACGGTTCGGGTCTGGCGGGCGATGCCGCCCCCACCGCGAGCTCGCTGTCGAAGGACGCGCAGAAGGCGGCGAAGGAAGCGGTGGCCAAGGTCATCGAGTCCGCCAAGGGCGGCGACGCCGCCGGTTCGGCGAAGCCGTCGGCCCCCGCCAAGGAGTCCAAGGACTCGAAGGACTCCAAGAAGTCCGAGGAGTCGAAGAAGCCCGAGGAGTCGAAGAAGGGCGCGTGATCGCGGCCCGCTGACCTCCTGACGGAAGCCCGGTCCCCCTTGGAGGGCCGGGCTTCCGCGCGTACCGGCCCGCGCCCCCGCGCACGCATGTGCCAGTCTGTTGGCCGCAACAGCCGGAACTTGGAGGGGAAGTGGAGTGGCCGCGCCACTGAAGCTGACACGGACGCACCGGATACTCGTGGGGGTGGTCATCGCCGGGGCGGTGGTCATCGCCGCCATCGGTTTCGCCGGTTCGTACGCCGCTGTGCGGGAGTTGGCCCTGGAAAAGGGCTTCGGGAACTTCTCGTACGTCTTCCCGATCGGTATCGACGCCGGTATTTGTGTGCTGCTGGCGCTTGATCTGCTGCTGACGTGGATCCGGATTCCGTTCCCGTTGCTGCGTCAGACGGCGTGGCTGCTGACGGCGGCCACGATCGCCTTCAACGGCGCGGCGGCCTGGCCGGATCCGCTGGGTACCGGCATGCACGCGGTGATCCCGATCCTGTTCGTGGTGGCCGTCGAGGCGGCCCGGCACGCGATCGGGCGGATCGCGGACATCACCGCGGACAAGCACATGGAGGGTGTGCGGATCACGCGCTGGCTGCTGTCTCCGCTGCCTACGTTCTTGTTGTGGCGGCGGATGAAGCTGTGGGAGCTGCGTTCGTACGACGAGGTCATCAAGTTGGAGCAGGAGCGGCTGGTCTATCGGGCGCGGCTGCGTTCGCGGTTCGGGCGGGCGTGGCGGCGGAAGGCTCCGGTGGAGTCGCTGATGCCGTTGCGGCTCGCGCGGTACGGGGTGCCGCTGGCGCAGACCGCGCCGGAGGGTCTCGCGGCGGCGGGCATCGACCCGCAGTTGCTGCCGCCGGCTCCGCCTGTCGCGCCCGTTCCGCGCGAGGCGCCGGCCCAGCTCACGTCGGCGCAGCTCACGTCGGCGCAGCCGCGGCCCGAGCCGCCCTCCGAGAACGTGGGCTATGTCCCGCCGGCGTTCAACGGGCAGCCGCGGAAGGAGTACCGGGGCGACTACGACCCGAACTTCGAGCCGCCGGTGTCCGTTCCGGAGCCGGAGCACCAGGGCCGGTACGAGGAGCGGTCGCCGCAGGCCCAGGTGCCGGTGCCGGTTCCCCGTGCCCCGGAGCCCGAGCCGGAACCGCAGTATCAGGAACCGCGGTATCAGGAACCGCGGTATCAGGAACCGCAGTTCCAGGAGCCGCAGTTCCCGGTGCCCAACGGGGCGGGAGGGACGCGGCCGATGGGTGAGGGCGTCCCGGACATCGAGCCGACGGACGACGAGCTGTATGTGGTGTTCCGTGGCTCGATAGAGGGTGAGGGGCTGCCGACGCCGAAGGCCTTCGCGGCGAACGTGGAGGCGCAGTACGGGCAGCGGATGGCCTCGGAGGACGTGAGCCGGTACATGAACCAGTTCGCGGTCCGCTTCGAGCAGGACATGATGAGCGAGGCGTAGTGCCCTGGAGGCATGCGTGAGGGGCGGCACCGTTCGGTGCCGCCCCTCACGTGTGTCCGGTGACCCGTTACGCCCCGAGCAGCTTGCGCACGCGGTCCGCGCCGACGGCGAGGAGCAGCGTGGGCAGTCGCGGCCCGGTGTCGCGGCCGACGAGCAGGTGGTAGAGCAGCGCGAAGAACGAGCGCTGGGCGACCTTGATCTCGGCGGGGAGTTCCTTGGCGGTGGCGTCGGCGGGGAAGCCGGCCTGCACCTTGGGAACGCCGTACACGTGGTGGGTCAGGCCGTCGAGCGACCAGTGGTCGTCGAGTCCTTCGAGGAGCAGGCGGATGGACTCGCGGCCCTGCTCGTCGAGTGCGGCGAGCGCCTCGGTGTCGGGCTCGGTGCGCACGATGGTGCGGGACTCGGCGGGTACGTACTTGGTGATCCAGGCCTCGGCCTTGTCGAGCCGGGGGCGGACGGTGTCCAGGTCCGTGACCGGGTTCGCCGGGTCGAGCTCGGAGAGGATCCGCTGGGTCTGCTCCTCGTCCCCGGCGGTGACGTCGGCGACGGAGGCGAGTGTGCGGTACGGCAGCGGGCGCGGGGTGCGCGGGAGTTCGCGTCCCGCGACGCCGACGGCGCGGCTGTACGCGGCGGCGTCGGCGGGCAGCGCGGTGCCGTCGGCGACCTTGGCGCTCAGCTTGTCCCACTCGTCGTAGAGCCGCTGGATCTCCTGGTCGAAGGCGATCTTGAACGACTGGTTGGGCCTGCGGCGGGCGTACAGCCAGCGCAGCAGCTGGGGCTCCATGATCTGGAGCGCGTCGCCGGGGGTCGGGACCCCGCCCTTGCTCGACGACATCTTGGCCATGCCGGAGATGCCGACGAAGGCGTACATCGGGCCGATGGGCTGCTTGCCGCCGAAGATCTGGTCGACGATCTGGCCGCCGACCTGGAACGACGAGCCCGGGGACGAGTGGTCGACGCCGGAGGGCTCGAAGATGACGCCTTCGTAGGCCCAGCGCATCGGCCAGTCGACCTTCCAGACCAGCTTGCCGCGGTTGAACTCGGAGAGGCGGACCGTCTCGGTGAAGCCGTCGAGCGTGCAGGTGTAGGACAGCTCGGTGGTCTCGTCGTCGTACGACGTGACGGTGGTGAGGTCCTTGCCGCACTGGCCACAGAACGGCTTGTACGGGTAGTAGCCGCCCGCGCCGCCGCTGCCGTCGTCCTCGGACGCGGCGCCGGAGCCCTCGGCCGCTTCCAGCTCGGCCTCGTCGAGAGGCTTCTGCTGCTTCTTGGCGGGGTCCTTCTTGGTGCGGTACTGGTCGAGGATCGCGTCGATGTCGCCGCGGTGCTTCATCGCGTGCAGGATCTGCTCGCGGTACGTACCGGCCTGGTACTGCTCGGTCTGGCTGATGCCGTCGAACTCGACGCCGAGGTCGGCGAGGGCCTGGACCATGGCGGCCTTGAAGTGCTCCGCCCAGTTCGGGTACTCCGATCCGGCGGGGGCCGGGACGGAGGTGAGCGGCTTGCCGATGTGCTCGGCCCAGGACTCGTCGGTGCCGGGGACGCCGGCCGGGACCTTGCGGTAGCGGTCGTAGTCGTCCCAGGAGATGAGGTGTCGCACGGTGTATCCGCGGCGGCGGATCTCGTCGGCGACCAGGTGCGGGGTCATGACCTCGCGGAGGTTGCCGAGGTGGATCGGTCCTGACGGGGAGAGGCCGGAGGCGACGACAACGGGTTTGCCCGGAGCACGCCGCTCGGACTCGGCGATGACATCGTCCGCGTATCGGGAGACCCAGTCCGCGTTCTCTGGGGTCTCCGCTCCGGTGCTCTGGGCCACTGTCGGCTCGTCCTTCTCTCCTGCTTCGGGTACGCGCGGCTGGTTTCCGCGCGCTGCCATTGTCCCAGCTACTGGCTGCTGGGGAAAAACGCGTTATCAGCGGGGTATCGGCGGGGCGGGTACGCGCCGAAAAATCGCTTTGCGGCCCCGTGGGATACTGGCCGGGACTGTTTCAACCCAGCCCCGACCAGAACGGCAGCCCTTACCCATGGCCCCGGTCCCGTCCATCACCGCTTCCGTCAACGCACGCCTCGCCGACGCCCTGACCTCCGCCCTGCCGGAGGCCGGCGGCGCGGACCCGCTGCTGCGACGTAGCGACCGGGCCGACTACCAGGCCAACGGGATCCTGGCCCTCGCCAAGAAGGCGAAGGCGAACCCGCGGGAGCTGGCCACGCAGGTCGTCGAGAAGATCGCGAACGGTGGGCTGATCGCCGACGTCGAGGTCTCGGGCCCCGGTTTCCTGAACGTGACGGTCACCGACAGGGCGATCACCGAGACGCTCGCGGCGCGCGCCGCCGACACGGACCGGCTCGGTGTGCCCACGAAGCCGGAGCCGGGCGTCACGGTCATCGACTACGCGCAGCCGAACGTGGCGAAGGAGATGCACGTCGGTCACCTGCGGTCCGCCGTGATCGGTGACGCGCTGCGCGGCATGCTCGACTTCACGGGCGAGCGGACGATCGGCCGGCACCACATCGGTGACTGGGGCACGCAGTTCGGCATGCTCATCCAGTACGTGATCGAGCACCCGGACGAGCTGCCGGCGGCCGGTACGGACGCCGACGGCGAGCAGGCCATGTCGACGCTGAACCGGATCTACAAGGCCTCGCGCGCGGTCTTCGACGCGGACGAGGACTTCAAGGAGCGGGCCCGTAAGCGGGTCGTGGCGCTCCAGTCCGGCGACAAGGAGACGCTGGACCTGTGGCAGCGGTTCGTCGACGAGTCGAAGGTCTACTTCTACTCGGTCTTCGAGAAGCTCGACATGGAGATCCGGGACGACGAGATCGTCGGCGAGTCCGCGTACAACGACGGGATGCCGGAGACGGCCCGCATCCTGGAGGAGACGGGCGTCGCGGTCCGCTCGGACGGCGCGCTCGTCGTGTTCTTCGACGACATCAAGGGCAAGGACGACCAGCCGGTCCCGCTGATCGTGCAGAAGGCGGACGGTGGCTTCGGCTACGCGGCGTCCGACCTCACCGCGATCCGCAACCGTGTGACGGACCTGGACGCGACGTCGCTGCTGTACGTCGTGGACGTGCGTCAGTCGCTGCACTTCAAGATGGTCTTCGAGACGGCGCGGCGCGCGGGCTGGCTGTCCGACGAGGTGAGTGCGCACAACATGGCGTACGGCACGGTGCTCGGCGCGGACGGCAAGCCGTTCAAGACGCGTGCGGGTGAGACGGTGCGCCTGGAGGACCTGCTCGACGAGGCGGTGCAGCGTGCCGCCGAGGTCGTGCGGGAGAAGGCGCGGGACCTCACCGAGGACGAGATCCAGGAGCGGGCCGCGCAGGTCGGCATCGGCGCGGTGAAGTACGCGGACCTGTCGACGTCGCCGAGCCGGGACTACAAGTTCGACCTGGACCAGATGGTGTCGCTGAACGGCGACACGTCGGTGTACCTCCAGTACGCGTACGCGCGTATCCAGTCGATCCTGCGCAAGGCGGGTTCCACGGCTCCGGCCGCGCACGCGGAGCTCGAACTCGCCCCGGCGGAGCGGGCGTTGGGTCTGCACCTGGACGCGTTCGGGGACACGGTCTTCGAGGCGGCCGCCGAGTACGCGCCGCACAAGCTGGCCGCGTACCTGTACCAGCTGGCCTCGCTGTACACGTCGTTCTACGACAAGTGCCCGGTCCTGAAGGCGGATTCGACGGAGCAGGTGGAGAACCGCCTCTTCCTGTGCGACCTGACGGCGCGGACGCTGCACCGCGGCATGGCGCTGCTCGGCATCCGCACGCCCGAGAAGCTCTGACACCCGCCCCGGCTGCCCTGCTCGACTACCCGCCCTGGCGCTCGATCCACTCGCTGCCGCCCAGCGGGTAGTCGTACCCGGGGCGGCCGGAGTTTCCGCTCGTACGGAACGGGGTGCCGTCGTTGTCGACGTGGACGGTGCCGTGGCGGGTGCCGCTCGACCAGTCGAGGGTGAGGTCCCAGCGGACGTCGTGCGCCTTGGCGTGCGCGGTGACGTAGAAGACCTCCGGGTCGGACTCGCTGACCTTGTACGGAAAGTCGCGCTGGCCGTTCTTGACGGTGACCGAGGGGCTGCCGTTGTCGAGGTCGATGTCGAACGACTTGGTGCCCACGTTGCCGCCGCAGCCGACGCCCATCGAGTAGTCGTTCCACGCGAGCGGGGCGTCCTTGCCGGCGACGCGTACGTGCAGGTCCTCCAGGACGACGGTCTCCTTGCCGGTTCCTTGAACGGTGAGGGCGACGCGCTGTTCGCCCGAGGAGACCGCCCCGTACGCGGCGGCCCAGCGCGGCGCGTCCTGCTCGCTCGCGGGCGGGCCGACCTGTTCGGGTGCGCTGTCGACGAGGAAGTGCTGGCTGCACGGGCTGTCGTAGACGTAGGGGCGGGTCGCGACGTTGAGCGGCGCGGCGCCGCCGTCCCGGCCGCCGGGGTCTGCCGCGTTCGCCCCGCCGCTCTTCGCCGGGGCGGACGGGTTGCCGCCCCGGGCGCCGCCGCTGCCGCTCGGGGAAGGGGTGGCGGGGGCGGCGGACGACTTTCCGGCGTGGGGGCGGCCGGTGCCGGTCGTGGAGGTGGTGACGCCGGGGCGGGCCACCTGCCGTTCGCCGTCGCCGCCCGCGCCGCCCGTGCCGCCGGAGGGCAGGTTCACGGCGAGGACCACGGCCCCCAGGACCACGGCCGCCGCCGCGGAGGCGATCAGCGCGGTGCGGCGACGGGGGTGTGCCGACGCGGCACCGAGAGATGTGGCTGAGGTCTCGGGGCTCTGCCCCGGGCCCCGCGCCTCGATCGCCGGCGGGGCTTGAGAGGTCTTCTTTCCCCGGCCCGCGTCCGCCAGGATCCACCGGCGGTGCAGCTCCACCAGTTCGTCGGGGGTCGCCTTGCAGAGCCGGGCCAGGCGCTCCACCGGGGCGTAGTCGTTCGGCACGGCCGTACCGTTGCAGTAGCGGTGCAGCGTCGACGTGCTCATGTGCATCCGCTTGGCGAGCGTCCCGTAGCTCAGCCCCGAGCGGTCCTTCAGCTCCCGCAGCAGCGCGGCGAAGCCGTCCCCCGAGTCCTCAGACACCCGTTCCTCCATCCCCCGCGTCCCGGTCCTGTCCCGGTCCTGCGTTCCAGGGGACGGTCATATCCCCAGGTCAGAGCCCGTTTCGGCGTTCCAGCGTCCCGAACTCCCCGGCATACGTGGCGGCTGGGACGGATCACCCCACAAGCTCCGGTCATCCAAGCACCACACCCACCGCACCACCGAAGGGGCCCGACCGATGACTGCTCAGCGCACCTCCCGCACCCGTCTCCTCACCGCCGCCGCGACCGTCGCCCTCGCCGCGCTCTCCCTGACCGCGTGCAACGACGGAACGGGAGTCAACGACGAAGGCGCGTCGAAGGGTTCTCCCATGACCTCGTCCTCCGCCACCGACGCTCCGGCCTCGCAGGAGCCGGACGCGAGCGAGGACCCCGCGCCCGCCGCTTCGAAGCCCGCCGCGAACGCCCCCGCGTCGAAGACCCCCGCGTCCTCCGGCAGGACGGTCACCTGCCAGGGCTCCAACACCAAGACCGTCGCGGCCCCGCTGACCCGCCCCCTCAACCACATGCTGCTCACGGTCACCAACACCGGCGGCAACACCTGCTACCTGTACGGCTACCCGGCCGTTCAGTTCGGTGAGGCCCAGTCCGTGCCCCCGGTCGACGAGGGCACCAAGCCGCAGGCCGTCGTCACGCTCAAGCCCGGTGAGTCCGGCTACGCCTCCGTGCTCCTGTCGGCCGCCGACGGCAGCGGCGCGCACGGCCACACGGAGAAGTCCCTGACCGTCCACTTCTCCAGCCGCGCCGGCAGCGAGGACCTCACCCCGGCCCGCCCGTCGCTGCCCGCCGAAGGCCTCCACATCGACGACTCGCTGAAGGTCACGTACTGGCAGCAGTCGATGGACGACGCCATCAGCTGGTAACACCTGACACCCGGCCGGCCGGGAACCCTCGCGCGCACGCACCCGTTCTCTGAACGACGCACGCGGCACGACGACAAAGCGGGGGACCCCATGGCACTGTTCGGCAACGCGCATCCGATCGACCCGGCCAAGGCGGCGCAGGACTACGGGCGGCTGCTCGGCCAGGGTGAGCAGATATACGGCGCCTATCAGTTGATACGGGACGCGATCCTGCTGACGGACCGGCGCATGATCCTCATCGACAAGCAGGGGATGACGGGCAAGAAGGTCGAGTACCACTCGGTGCCGTACCGCAGCATCTCCCACTTCGCCGTGGAGACGGCCGGTCACTTCGATCTGGACGCCGAACTCAAGATCTGGATTTCGGGGAACTCGGTGCCGATCGAGAAGACCTTCACCAAGGGGGTCGACATCTACGAGGTGCAGGCGATCCTGACGCAGTTCGTCGCACGCTGACGCCGCGGCGGGCAGCGGCCGGACTCAGCCGCGGGTGGTCCGCAGCTCGCCCTTGACCACCTTGCCGGAGGCGTTGCGCGGCAGGTCCGTCACGAACTCGACCGACCTGGGGACCTTGTAGTTCGCCATCTCGCGGCGGGCCCAGGCGATGAGGTCGTCCTCGGTGAGGGTGCCGCCGGGCCTGCGCACCACGTACGCCTTGCCGACCTCGCCGAGGCGGCCGTCCGGGACGCCGACGACCGCGACGTCGGCCACCGCCGGGTGCAGGCCGAGGAGTTGCTCTATCTCGGCCGGGTAGGCGTTGAAGCCGCCGGCGATGAACATGTCCTTGATGCGGTCGGTGATCCGGAGGTTGCCGGCCGCGTCCATGATCCCGACGTCGCCGGTCCGCAGCCAGCCGTCCGGGGTGATGGTCTCGGCCGTGGCGGCGGGGTCCTCGAAGTACTCGCGCATGACGTTGAAGCCGCGGACGAGGACCTCGCCCGGCTCCCCGGGGGCGGACGACTCGACCCGGACCTCCGTGCCGGGTATCGCCCGTCCCGACGTTTCGGCGATCACCTCCGCCGGGTCGCCGCGGCGGCACATCGTGGCGATGCCGCTGGCCTCGGAGAGTCCGTACGCGGTGAGGACCGTGGCCACGTTCAGCTCGCCGCGCAGCCGTTCCACGAGCCGCAGGGGGACCACCGCGGCGCCCGTCACGACGAGCCGCAGCGCCGACAGGTCGTGGGAGTCGCGCGAGGGGTGGTCGAGGAGGGACTGGTGGAGGGTGGGCGGGCCCGGCAGGACCGAGATGCGCTCGGACGCGATGTTGGCGAGGGCCGTGTCCACGTTGAAGACGGGCTGCGGCACCATCGTCGCGCCCCGCATCAGGCAGGCGAGGACTCCCGCCTTGTAGCCGAACGTGTGGAAGAACGGGTTCACGATCAGATAGCGGTCGCCCTCGCGCAGGCCCGCGAGGTCCGCCCAGATCTCGTAGCCGCGCAGGGTCTGGGCGTGGGTGATGACGGCGCCCTTGGGGCGTCCTGTCGTGCCGGACGTGAAGATGATGTCCGAGGGCGCCGAGGCGTCCACGGCGGCGGAGCGTTCGCGGACCTCGGCGGCCGTGACCTTGTCGCCGGCGGCCAGGAACTCCTTCCAGCTCCGGTAGCCGGGGGCGTCGGGGGCCCCGTCGCCGAACACCACCACCTGCTCCAGGGCGGGCAGTTCGGCCCCGGCCTCCTGTGCGCGGCGCAGCGAGGCCACGTACGAGGTGCCGAGGAAGGTGCCCGTGACGAACAACAGGCGGGCCCGTGAGCGGGCCAGGATGTCGGCGGCCTCGCCGCCCTTGAAGCGGGTGTTGAGCGGTACGAGGACGGCTCCCGCGCTCACCGCTCCGAGCGCCGAGACGATCCAGTCCAGGGTGTTCGGCGCCCAGACCGCGATCCGGTCCCCCGCCCGGACGCCCGCCGCCATGCACGCCGCCGCGGCCCGCTCGACGCGTTCGCCGAGTTCCGCGTACGAGATCCGGCTGCGGCCCTCGACCACGGCCTCGCGCTCGCCGTACCGTTCGGCAGCGTCCCGTACCAGCTCCGGGACCGTTCCCCACTCGCCATCCGTACGCATCGAGCGACCTCCCACAACGCCGTAGCTGACTATCCGTCAGATTAGCTGTAGCCTGACGCGCTGTCAGCAGAGCGAACCAGGCGGCAGACGGAACAAGTGGGGGTGTGCCCATGGCGGGACTCAAGGACGCGACGGCCATCGTCGGTATCGGACAGACGGCCTTCGCGAAGCAACTCCCGGAATCCGAGAAGACGTTGGCATGCCGGGCGATCATCGACGCGCTCGACGACGCGGGGATATCCCCGTCCGAGGTCGACGCCTTCGCCTCTTACACGATGGAGGAGACGGACGAGGTCGAGGTGGCCAAGTCCATCGGGGCCGGCGACGTCACCTTCTTCTCCAAGGTCGGCTACGGGGGCGGCGGTTCGTGTGCGACGGTCGCCCACCTCGTCGCGGCGATCGCCACGGGACAGGCGAGCGTCGGCATCGCGTGGCGCTCCCGCAAGCGCGGCTCGGGGCCGCGCCCATGGAAGAACACGGCCGTCCAACTCCCCACGCCCGCCCAGTGGACGCGGCCGTTCGGCCTGCTCCGCCCGGCCGACGAGATCGGGATGCTGGCCCGCCGCTACATGCACGAGTACGGCGCGACGCGGGACCACCTGTTCAATGTCGCGCTCGCCTGCCGGAACAGGGCGAACCAGAACCCGGCCGCGATGATGTACGAGCGCCCCATGACCCGCGACAGCTATATGACCTCACGCTGGATCAGCGAGCCGCTCTGCCTCTTCGACAACTGCCTGGAGACGGACGGGGCACTGGCCTGCGTCATCGTCTCCGCCGAGCGGGCCCGCGACTGCCGGCAGAAGCCGGTCTACGTGCACTCGGCGGCGCAGGGCCTGCCCGCGCAGCACCACGGCATGGTCAACTACTGGAACGACGACCCGCTGACCGGGCCCGCGTGGACGGCGGCCCGCCACCTGTGGAAGAACGCGGACGTCACCCCCGAGGACGTCGACGTCGCGCAGATCTACGACGCGTTCACCCCGCTCATCCCGCTCTCCCTGGAGGGGTACGGGTTCTGCGGGCGCGGCGAGGGCGCGGCGTTCACCGAGGGCGGCGCGCTTGAGATCGGCGGGCGCCTGCCCATCAACACGGGCGGCGGCGGCCTCTCGGAGGCGTACGTCCACGGCTTCAACCTCATCAACGAGGGCGTGAAGCAGCTACGGGGGGTCAGCACGGCGCAGGTCCCGGACGCGGAGACCTGCCTGGTGACGGCGGGCGAGGGGGTGCCGACCTCGGCGCTCTTGCTGCGCGCCTGAGTCGACCCGATCAAGCCCCTGCGGCGATTGAGCAGCGGGGTCCGGGGCGGAGCCCCGAGTCCGCAACACCTCTTGACCGAAGGACAGCTCATGGCAGACGCGACGACGACCTCCCAACTCCTCACCCCCACCCCCGACGACGACGGCGCCCCCTTCTGGGAGTACGCGGCGAGCGGCGAGCTGCGGATACAGGCCTGCGCCAACCCGGACTGCGGTGAACTCCGGTTCCCGCCCCGCCCCTGCTGCCCGCACTGCCAGTCCTTCGACAGCGAATGGCGCAGGATGAGCGGCCGCGGACGCGTCTGGTCCTACGTCATCCCCCACCCGCCGCTGCTTCCGGCGTACGCCGCCCAGGCCCCGTACAACGCGATCGTCGTCGAACTGGCCGAGGCGCCCCGGATCCGCCTCGTCGGCAATCTGGTCTCCGCCCCCGACGCCCCGCTCAACTCCGTCGACCCGGACCGCATCAAGATCGGCGCGCGGGTGCAGGTGGCGTTCACGGAGGTCGACGGGGTGACGGTGCCGCGCTGGGTACTGGAGCGCTCATGACCGTACGCACGGAGATCGACAAGGCCACGGGCGTCGCCACCGTCACCCTCGACCGCCCGCGCCGCCACAACGCCCTCGACCAGGACACCGTCGCCCAACTCGCCGCCACCTGGCGGGGCTTCCGCTTCGACGACGCCGTGCGGGCGGTCGTGCTGACCGGGGCGGGCGACCGGGCGTTCTGTACGGGCATCGACCGCGGGTGGGACGTGCCGCAGCCGGACTCCCCGTACTCGGCGGACGATCCGCTGCCCACGGTCGGCCCGAAGGCCAACGACCTGTGGAAACCGGTGATCGCCGCGGTCAACGGCATGGCCTGCGGCGGGGCGTTCTACCTGATCGGTGAATCGGAGTTCGTGGTCGCGGACGAGACGGCGACGTTCTTCGACCCGCACACCACGTACGGCATGGTCAACGCCTTCGAGTCGATCTACCTGGCGCACCGGATGCCGCCGGGCGAGGTGGCCCGGCTCGCGCTGATGGGTGCCGCGGAGCGGATGTCGGCCCGGCGGGCCCACGAGGTGGGCCTGGTCTCCGAACTCACACCGCCCGGTGGTGCGTTGGAGGCCGCGCTGCGCTGTGCGACGGTCATCGCGGGCCATCCGACGGAGGCCGTACAGGGCACGGTGAAGGCGCTGTGGGCCGCGAAGGAGGCCACTCGCTCGCACGCCTTCGCGCGGGCGCCCGACCTGATCAAGCTGGGCAACCTGCCGCCGGAACGGCAGGCCGACCTCTTCAACTCCCGTACGCAGGGCGGTTTTCGGACGCGCTAGGAGCGGGAGCCGTCGTGCAGCTGCGAGGAGCTGTTGCAGCCGCCACTGCTGTGGCTGCGGCTCTTGCTCTTCCCCTTGCCGGTCGTGAACCCGGTCAGGGCCAGAACGACCACGATGGCTACTGCCGTGAGTTTGATTCCCCGTGTCATCACGCGGGGCACACTACCCAACAGCGGCCCCGCGCCACCGGGTTCCCGGCAAAGGGGCGACGGGGCCCGCTCAGCGGCTGGTCCCCGTCCCCTTCTCCGCGTCGAGCGCGTACACGCAGCGGTCCTTGCTGCACGCGTAGACGACGCCGTCCCTGACGACCGGTGTGCCCGTGATCTCGCCGCCCGTGGCGAGCTTCCAGCGCAGGCGTCCGTCGTCGGCCTTCAGGGTGTAGAGCAGGTGGTCCGAGGAGCCGAAGTGGATCCGCCCGTCCGCCACCACGGGCGCCCCGACGATCTCGCCGCCGGCCTGGAAGCGCCACTTCGGGGTGCCGGTCACGGCGTCCAGGGTGTACAGCCCCTGGCCGCTGCCGACGTGCACATGGCCCTGCGCGACCAGGAGCGGGTCGACCGACGAGGGCCGGGCCTCGGTCGCGATGCGCCAGCGGTCCCGGCCGTCCGTGGCGTCGAGCGCGTACACGGTGCCGTGGTGGTCGACGAGGTAGACGCCACCGCCGGTGACCGCGGCTCCCGGGGCGAACGCGGGCGGGCTGAGGAACACGGCGGGTGCCTCGAAGTGCCAGCGGACGTGGCCCGAGGCGGCGTCGATGGCGAGGACGCGGGTGCCCGCGGCGACGTACACATGCCCGTCGGACGCGGGCGTGAGGCGCATCGGGACGCCGCCGCAGGAGGCCGCGTCGCCGATCGGGTACGACCAGCGCTCGTCACCCGTACGGGCGTCGAGGGCGCGAAGGCGTGCGTCCTGCCATACGTAGACCGTGCCGTCGTGCACGACGGGTCCGGCCTCCGCTGCCTCGAAGTCGGTCTGGCAGCCGGTGATCTCCCACTGGAGGTCGCCGCTGACGGCCTCGCGGGCCTGGACGCCGCCGCCACGGGTGGCGGTGACGACGATGCCGCCGCCGGCCTGCAGCGCGTACACCCAGGCGTCGGTCTGGATCCGCCACAGGTCGCCGCCGTCGCGGGCGTCGAGCGCCCACAGGGTGGGGCCGTCGGAGGCGTGGATGCAGCCGTCGGCGACGGCCATGGACCAGGCGACGTCGCGGGTCTTGAAGCGGCGCCGCCCGGTGGCCACGTCCAGGACGTGCACCTCGAACGACGTGACGTAGACGAGGTCGCCCGCCACCGCGGGCGTGCCCCACACGTCGTTCGACATGCGGAACCGCCAGGGCCGCCAGGCCGCGCCCTCGGCCGGGGCGGGCGCGGGGACGACCGGTTCGTGCGAGCCGTTCACGGCGGGTTTGGAGCGGGACCAGGATCCGGCGAGGCCCGATTCGGCGGGCGGCGCCTTCACCGCGGCGGCCCGCGCGTCGGCGACCCGCGGCCCGGGTCCGATCGGCACCTGCGCTCCGGCGAGGTGCACGGGCCCGTCGGCGACGAGGCTCTGGCCCGCGGGTACGGGCGAGTGCCGCCACCCGTCCGTGGACACAGGCTGCGGGCCGGGGGCCCTCGGCGGGGCGGGCGGCTGCGAGGGCATGGCGGG
>NZ_JAOZYC010000150.1:0-68155 GCF_035798155.1 Streptomyces endophyticus
GCCCCACCCCGGCCCCGGCCCCGCACCCCTCCAGGCGCCCGCCCCCGCCCAGCCGCTCCCCCACCCGGCACCCGCCTGGCAGCAACCCGCACCGCCCACCCAGCACCACCACCCACACGCCCACCACCCACACGCCCCCGACGCCAACGCAAACGCCCCCCTCGGCTACACCGCCGCCGTCGAACTCTCGGCCGACCGCCTGGTCAACAGCAAGCGGCAGAAGCAGCGGAGCAAGGCGCCCAGCGCGAGTGCCGGGCGGTTCAAGTTCGGGGGGAAGAAGGAAGAGGAGGAGCGGCAGCGGAAGCTGGACCTCATCCGCACTCCGGTCTCGTCCTGCTACCGGATCGCCGTGATCAGCCTCAAGGGCGGCGTCGGCAAGACGACCACGACGACGGCCCTCGGCTCGACGCTCGCCTCGGAGCGCCAGGACAAGATCCTCGCGATCGACGCCAACCCGGACGCCGGCACCCTCGGCCGCCGCGTACGCCGCGAAACGGGCGCCACCATCCGCGACCTGGTCCAGAACATCCCGCACCTGCACTCGTACCAGGACATCCGGCAGTACACCTCGCAGACCCCCTCCGGCCTGGAGATCATCGCCAACGACGTGGAGCCGGAGGTCTCGTCGACGTTCGACGACGCCGACTACCGCCGCGCGATCGACCTGCTCGGCCGGCACTACCCGGTCGTCCTGACCGACTCCGGAACGGGCCTGCTGTACTCCGCGATGCGCGGAGTCCTCGACCTCGCCGACCAATTGATCATCATCTCGACCCCGTCCGTGGACGGCGCGAGCAGCGCCAGCACCACCCTCGACTGGCTCTCCGCGCACGGCTACACCGAACTCGTCCGGCGCTCCCTCACCGTCATCTCCGGTGTCCGCGACACCGGCAAGATGATCAAGGTGGACGATATCGTCGGCCACTTCAGGACCCGCTGCCGCGGCGTGGTCGTCATCCCCTTCGACGAGCACCTGGCGGCCGGTGCCGAGGTCGACCTCGACATGATGCGCCCGAAGGTGCGCGAGGCGTACTTCGACCTCTCCGCGATGGTCGCCGAGGGCTTCGCTCGCACCCAGCTGCCACCACCGCCGCAGCAGTAGCCGCCCTGCACCCATACGGGTGCTATTACGGGTGCCATCCCCTGGCCTGCAAAGCATCAAAGGTCTCGACCAATGTGCGTGAAATGCAGGTCAACTCGTTATTTCCGCAGGCCACATGGGGTTCACCCACCGTTGACGTTCCTCAACTGCCGCTGATAAACCAACACTTCAGTCGACCTGAATTCTCAGATCCAGCCCAGCTGTGCGAGCGATGCGCGAGGTCACCGCCGATGGACACACCAGCTCAGCAAGACATGGACCACAGAACGGCCCGCCCCCAGCGGCGCGGAGTGCGGATACTCCTCGCGGCCGGCGCCGCGGCGTTCACCCTGACCGCAGGCCTCGCCACGCCGCTCAACCCGGCGCCGCAGCAGGCCGAGGCGAAGGCGGCGAGCGGCAACGCCGCGGCCAAGGCCGACAGCGGCAAGAAGAAGACGCTCACCGTGGCCGTCGCGCAGAGCGTCGACTCGCTGAGCCCGTTCCTGGCGACCCGCCTGGTCAGTACGAGCATCCACCGCCTGATGTACGAGTACCTGACCAACTACGACCCGAAGGACAACCACGTCATCCCGGGCTTCGCCACCGAGTGGAAGCCCTCGGCCGACAAGCTGACGTGGACGTACACCATCCGCTCCAACTCGAAGTGGTCCGACGGCCAGAAGGCCACCGCCCACGACGCCGCCTTCACCTTCAACAAGATGATGACGGACGACGCGGCGGCGACCGCCAACGGCTCGTTCGTCGGCAACTTCAAGAAGGTCACCGCGCCCAGCGACACCAAGCTCGTCGTCGAGCTGAAGAAGCCGCAGGCGACGATGACGTCCCTCGACATCCCGATCGTGCCCGAGCACATCTGGAAGGACGTCAAGGACTACTCGAAGTTCAACAACGACAAGGACTTCCCGATCGTCGGGAACGGTCCGTACGTCGTGACCGGGTACAAGACCGACCAGTACGTGAAGCTGAAGCGCAACCCGGACTTCTGGCGCAAGACGAAGACGCCGCAGTTCGACAACATCGTCTTCAAGACGTACAAGGACCAGGACGCCGCGGTCGCCGCCCTGCGCAAGGGCGAGGTGTCCTTCGTGGCCGGCTCCCCCGCCCTGACGCCCGCCCAGGCTGCGTCCCTCAAGGGCGAGAAGGACATCAAGGTCAACGAGGGGCCCGGGCGCCGCTTCTACGCGATCGCCGTGAACCCCGGCTGGAAGACCAAGAGCGGCAAGAAGTTCGGTGACGGCAACCCGGCACTGCTCGACGAGAAGGTGCGCCAGGCGCTGTTCAGGGCCGTCGACACGAAGACCATCGTCGACAAGGTCTTCCAGGGTCACGCCGTGCGCGGCCAGGGCTACATCCCGCCGCGCTTCCAGGACTACTACTGGCAGCCCTCGGGCGACCAGCAGCTGGGCTACGACCCGCAGGCCGCGGGCAAGATGCTCGACGACGCGGGCTACAAGATGAAGGACGGCAAGCGCGTCGGCAAGGACGGCAAGCCGATCAACCTGCGCATGCTGTGCCACGCCACCGACCCCAACGACAAGGCGGTCGGCAAGTATCTCAAGGAGTGGTGGGGCAAGATCGGCATCGGCCTCAAGCTCAACTGCGTCGACGATGTCTCCGTGCCCTGGTACGCCGGTGAGTACGACCTCGCCTTCGACGGCTGGTCGGTCAACCCCGACCCGGACTTCGTCCTCGGCATCCACACCTGCGCCGCCCTGCCGAGCAAGCCGAAGGAGGTCGCGCAGACCGACAACGGCATCTGCGACAAGACCTTCGACAAGCTCTACAACCAGCAGCTCGCCGAGTACGACCCGGCCAAGCGCGCGGACACCGTGAAGAAGATGGAGTCCTGGCTCTACGACTCCGGCTACATGAACGTCATGGCGTACCCGAACGCGGTCGAGGCCTACCGCACCGACCAGATCAAGTCGGTCCAGACGATGCCCACCGCGGCAGGCAACATCTACGGCCAGGACGGGTATTGGAGCTGGTGGTCGGCCGAACCCGCGTCCGCGTCCGACAGCGAGGACAGCGATTCGTCCAGCTCCACCGGCATCGTGATCGGCATCGTGGTCGCGGCACTCATCGTCATCGGCGGCGGAGTGTTCTTCGCGCGCCGCCGGCGCACGACGGCGGACGAACGCGAGTAGGCGACGCACAGCTACGCGAGTAAGAAGACATGTGAACCATGACAGCTGACAGCACTCCGGCGCTCGTGCGGCCCGCGGACGGCAGTGACGGCGACCCGGCTTCGGCCGGGCCGCCGTCGGCCGCCCGCGGGCCCCGGGCCCGCAACACCAAGGCGTACGTCCAGTACGCGCTCGCGAAGATCGGCGGCGCGATCGTCTCGCTCTTCGCCGTCCTCGTGACCAGTTTCTTCCTGTTCCGGCTCATCCCGTCCGACCCGGTCAAGCAGATGACCGGCGGCCGAAAGGTCTCCTCCGAGCAACTGCAGAACCTGCGCCACCAGTACGGCCTCGACCAGCCGATGTGGAAGCAGTTCACGTCGTACATCGGGGACGCGCTCACCGGTGACTTCGGGATCTCGTTCCAGTTCCACACCCCGGTCATGGACAAGATCCTCGACGCGCTCCCGGCGACGCTGCTGCTCACCGGCACGGCGTACGTCCTGTACTCGGCGCTCGGCATCTGGCTGGGCACGCGCACGGCGTGGCGCAACGGATCGAGGAGCGACCGCTTCAACACCGCCTTCGCGCTGACCCTCTACTCGGTCCCGGCGTTCTGGCTGGGCCTGCTCCTCATCATCGTCTTCGCCGTCGGTATCGGCCCGATCCCCGGCATGTTCCCGACGGGCGGCCTCGAATCGGGCGGCGAGACCGGGTTCGCGTACATCCTCGATGTCGCGCACCATCTGATCCTCCCGGTGATCACCCTGGTCGCGGTCGGCTACGCGCAGACGCTCCTCGTCATGCGCTCCTCGCTGCTCGACGAGATGGGCAGCGACTATCTGACGACCGCGCGCGCCAAGGGGCTCAGGGACGACCTGGTGCGCCGCAGGCACGCGGTGCCGAACGCGATGCTGCCGACGTTCACGCTGATGTTCGTGAACCTGGGGCACGTGGTCGCCGGGCAGATCCTGGTCGAGACGGTGTTCTCCTGGCCGGGCCTCGGCGGGCTCTTCTACTCGGCCCTGTCCGTGCCCGATCTCCCGCTCGTCCAGGGCCTGTTCTTCGTCTTCGCCACCGCGGTGATCCTCGCGAACACCCTCGCCGACATCCTCTATCCGCTGCTCGACCCGAGGGTGGGCCGATGACGACGACCGACACCGAGACCACGCCCACCGAAACACCGAAGGCGCCCAGCGCGCGCTCCCTCGCGCGCGCCCGCAAGCGCCAGTCCCTGGCCCGCTTCTGGCGGTCCTACCGCGCGCACCGCAGCGGTCTGTGGGGCCTCGGTCTGCTGATCCTGATCGCCCTGATCGCGATCTTCGCGCCGGTCCTGGTCGGCTCGGACGCGCAGAGCGTCACCGACGCGCCCGGCGGGCCCATGGAAGGTCCGAGCTCCGAATTCCCGCTGGGCACCGACCAGTTCGGCCGCAGCGTGCTCGCCCTGCTGGTGTACGGGGCGCGGGTCTCGCTCACCGTGGGCCTGCTCGCGGCGTTCCTGTGCGTGGCCATCGGCACCGTCATCGGCATCGTCGCGGGCCACTTCCGAGGCTGGTACTCGACCGTCCTGATGCGCGTCACTGACTGGTTCCTCGTCATGCCGACGCTGGTCCTGGCCATCGCTCTCGCGACCGTCATGGACCGCTCGATGTGGACCGTGATCATCGCGATCGGCGTGACGACCTGGCCGACGACCGCGCGCCTGGTGCGCGCCCAGACCCTCTCGGTCGAGGCGCGCCCGTACATCGAGCGGGCGCGCGCGCTCGGCGGCAGCCACAGCCACGTCATGACGCGGCACGTGCTGCCGAACGTGATGCCGCTGGTCCTCGCCCAGACCACGATGATCATCTCCTCGGCGATCCTGACCGAGGCGACCCTCGCGTTCCTGGGCCTGTCCGACCCGACGGTCACCTCCTGGGGCGGCATGCTCCAGGACGCGCGCGAGGCGGGCGCCGTCAGCGCGGGCGACTGGTGGTACCTGGCCCCGCCCGGCATCGCCATCGCCATCGTCGCCCTCTCCTTCACCCTGTGCGGCCGCGCGGTCGAATCCGTCCTCAACCCGAAGCTGGGGGTGCGGTCATGACGCTGCTTGAGGTACGGAACCTCGAAGTGACGTATGCCGGCGGGGCGCAGGCCGTCCGCGGCGTGAACCTCTCCGTGGAGGCGGGCCAGAAGCTCGGCATCGCGGGCGAGTCCGGCTGCGGAAAGTCCACACTGGCGCTCGCGCTCCTGCGCCTGCTCCCCAAGGACGCCGAGGTCACCGGCGAGATCCTGCTGAACGGCGAGGACGTCCTCGCCATGAAGTGGGGCCGGGTGCGGGCCGTCCGCTGGGCGGGCGCCTCGATCGTCTTCCAGGGCGCGATGCACTCGCTCAACGCGGTGCACCGCATCGGCGACCAGATCGCCGAGCCGATCCTCCTGCACAAGAAGGCGACGCAGGAGGGCGCGAAGAAGAAGGTCGCCGAACTCCTCGAACACGTAGGGCTCCCGGCCACTCGCGCGAACGCCTACCCGCACGAGCTCTCCGGTGGCCAGCGCCAGCGCGTGATGATCGCCATGGCGCTCGCCTGCGAACCGGACCTGATCATCGCCGACGAGCCGACGACGGCCCTCGACGTGATGATCCAGGCCCAGATCCTGCGCCTGATCGAGCAGTTGGTGGCGGAGGAGAACCTCGGCCTCATCATGATCAGCCACGACCTGGCGGTCCTCTCCGACACCTGCGACCGGCTCTCGGTGATGTACGCGGGCCGCGTCGTCGAGGAGGGCCCGGCCCTCCAGGTCTACGAGGATGCGGTGCACCCCTACGCGAAGGCGCTGTCGGCGGCGTTCCCGACGATCGGCGACCCGGCGTCCCGGTTCGCGCCGCGCGGCCTGCCCGGCGACCCGCCGGACCCGTCGGCCCTGCCGTCCGGCTGCACGTTCCACCCGCGCTGCCCGGTGGCGCTCGACGTGTGCGCGAGCGAGGACCAGGTGCTGCGGATCGCGGGCCCCGGGCGGCGGGCCGCCTGCGTCCACGTGGGCTCCGCCGAGGTCGCCGCGACGGAAGTTGAAGCAAGGAGCACCACGGCATGACAGAAACGCTGCAGACGCCCGAGGTGTCGAAGAACGCGCGGGCGCTGCTCAGCGCCGACCAACTGCACGTCACGTTCCCCGGCCGGCGCGGCGCCGCCGAGGCGCGGGCCGTGGACGGCGTCGACCTGGACATCGCGCCGGGCGAGATCGTGGCGCTCGTCGGCGAGTCGGGCTGCGGCAAGACGAGCCTGGCGCGCACCCTGCTCGGCCTGGAGAAGCCGACGACGGGCAAGGTCACCTTCGCGGGCAAGCCGCTGGACTACGCCTCGAAGGCGCTCAAGTCGTACCGCAAGCGCGTCCAGTTGGTCCTCCAGGACCCGAGCGGCTCCCTGAACCCACGGCACACGGTGTACGACGCGGTGGCCGAGGGCCTGCGCATCCACGGCTACACGGGCGACGAACGCGAGGCGGTCTCGAACGCCCTGTCCCGCGCGGGACTTCGCCCTCCGGAGCGCTTCTTCCTGCGCTATCCGCACGAGCTGTCGGGCGGCCAGCGCCAGCGCGTGGTCATCGCGGGCGCGCTGGTCCTCGACCCGGAACTGATCGTCGCGGACGAGCCGGTGGCGTCCCTGGACGCGTCCGTACGGGGTGAGATCCTCGCCCTGCTGCTGCGCCTGCGGGACGAGTTGGGCCTGTCCGCGCTCGTCGTCACCCACGACCTCGGCCTCGCGTGGAACATCGCGGACCGGGTGGCGGTGATGTACCTGGGCCGCATCGTGGAGACGGGCAGGGTGGAGGACGTCCTGACCTCACCCCAACACCCGTA
Source organism: Streptomyces endophyticus (assembly GCF_035798155.1). Taxonomy (NCBI): domain Bacteria; kingdom Bacillati; phylum Actinomycetota; class Actinomycetes; order Kitasatosporales; family Streptomycetaceae; genus Streptomyces; species Streptomyces endophyticus. The sequence goes on from NZ_JAOZYC010000150.1 coordinate 7,067, forward strand.
CACCCAGGCCCTGTTGTCGGTACTCCCGGAGGCCCCGGGCGAACCGGTGGTCCTCACGGGCGAGCCACCGGACCCGTCCCGCATCCCGGGCGGCTGCCGCTTCCACGCCCGCTGCCAAGTCCTGGCGGACGGCCGGGCGGACGAGGCCGGGGTCGCCGACGCGTGCCGGACGGTGGATCTGCCGGTACTGACGGGGGCTGCCACGTCTCAGGTGGCGTGCCACTGGGCGGCGGCCGGGGCAGAGGACTCCGGCGACTCCCGCTGAGCGACGTACCTGCTCGGAAAAGTGTCGCAGTTGTACGTATGACTGCGACACTTTTCCGAGCCGGGTCCACCCCTACCGCTCAGCCGTACATGCCGGGCACGTAGTCGCCCGCCGGCTGCTGGGTCATCACGTTGAACCGGTTGAACGTGTTGATCATGGCGATGCAGCCGACCAACGCACCGAGCTGCGCCTCGTCGTAGTGCTTGGCGGCCTTCGCCCACACCTCGTCGGAGACCCCGGCGCTGTCCGCGATGCGGGTGCCCGCCTCGGCCAGCTCCAGGGCGGCCTTCTCGGCCTCGGTGAAGACCTTTGCCTCGCGCCAGGCGGCGACCAGGGCGAGCCGGACCGCCGTCTCACCGGCCGCGGCGGCGTCCTTGACGTGCATGTCCAGACAGCCCGAGCAGCCGTTGATCTGGCTGGCCCGGATCATGACCAGGTTCAGCGTCGGCGTCGGTACGCCCGAGCCCTCGGCGGCCCTGCCCGCCGCGATGACGTGCTTGAGCATCTTGCCGATGACCGGGTTGGTGAAGAGGTCGAGTCGCGGTTCCATGAGGGGCTCCTTCGCACTCCGTCATAAGTGGTGACACCACTACGACGGAGCGCCCCGCCCCGATGTGACACACCCGAACGTGACCTGGGTCACTCCAGGGTGTTCAGGCCCTGGACGCCTCGACGAGCTCACGCGCCTGCTTCACGTCGTCCGCGATCGCGGCGACGAGTTCGTCCAGCGACTCGAACTTGGCCATCCCGCGCACGAACGCCACGAACTCCACGGCCACGTGCAGTCCGTACAGGTCGAGGCCGACCCGGTCGATGGCGTAGGCCTCGACCGTGCGCTCCGTCCCGTCGAACTGCGGATTCGTGCCCACGGAGATCGCCGCGGGCATCGCCTCGTCGTCCACGTACAGCCACCCCGCGTAGACCCCGTCGGCCGGGATCGCGGTGTGCGGGAGCGTCTCCACGTTGGCGGTCGGGAAGCCGAGCTCGCGCCCCCGCTGCGCGCCGCGCACGACGACACCCTCGACGCGGTGCGGACGGCCGAGGATCTCGGCGGCGCCCCGCACATCCCCCTCGGCGACGAGCCGCCGGGTCAGCGTGGACGAGAACGGCTGACCGCCCCCGGCCGACCCGCTGACGTACAGGTCCACGACCTCGACCGCGAAGTCGTACGTCTCGCCCTGCTCGGCCAGGAAGTCGACATTGCCCGCGGCCTTGTGCCCGAAGCGGAAGTTGGGGCCCTCGACGACCACGCGCGCGTGCAGCTTGTCGACGAGCACCTTCGCCACGAACTCGGCGGGCGACAGCTTCGAGAACTCGGTGGTGAACGGCAGGATCAGCACCGCGTCCACGCCCAGCTCGGCCATCAGTTCGGCGCGCCGGTGGTGCGGGGCGAGCAGCGGCGGGTGCGAGCCCGGGCGCACGACCTCACTGGGGTGCGGGTCGAAGGTGACCACGACGGCTGGGATGCCGAGCTCACGCGCCCGCTCCACGGCCCGCCCGATGATCAACTGGTGCCCGCGATGCACCCCGTCGTAGGAGCCGATGGTGACGACGCTGCGCCCCCAGTCCTGGGGGATGTCCTCCAAGCCACGCCAGCGCTGCACGGTGATTGCCCCTCGCAAACCTGAGTCCGACCGTCTGGAACGTTGCGTCTCTCTACCGAATACGCAGGTCTAAGAGTGCCATGCCACCCGCCCGCGCTTCGCATCGGGCGGGCCGCGACGCTATGCGGGTACCCGCACCCCTGCCAGGTTCTCGATCATGCGCCGGGAGCTCGGGCCGACGAGCGCCGTCCACTCGCGGGGCGCCCCCGCCAGCCACCCTGCCACCAGGCCCGCGAACCCCGGCACGGACCGCGCCAGCTCCACGAGCAGCCGGTCGAAGCGGGACGCCCCTTCCGGCGTCCGCACCAGCAGCATGCCCGTCCGGTGCACCAGGTCCCGCGTCCTGGCCTGCCCGCGCCGCGCCGCGTCCCGCGCGGCGGCGCACAGCAGCGCGTCGAGCACGGCGGGGTCCCGCTCCTCTTCCAGCAGTACGTCGAGCAGCTCGGCGCGCAGCGCGCGCGACGCCGTCGTGCCGGGCGCGGCGAGCACCCACGTCAGGGCGCTCCGCACGACCGGGGGCCGCTCCGACACCAGCCCCACGACCAGTGGGTACATCACGGCCCGCGCCCCGTCACCGTGCTCCAGACACCGGTCGACGAACGTCGCCACGTGCCCGGCCGCGGCGTCCGGCCACTCCTCGGCGAGCTCCCTCACGAGCGCGGCGGCGCGCCGGGCGAGTACGGGGTCGGCCAGTTCGGCGAGGGTCCGCAGGATGTCCCCGAGGCCGGGCCCTGGCTCCCGCAGCCGCGCCTGGAACGCCGCGAACACGGGTTCCGGGTGGGTGGCCGCGGCCGGGGCGAGCGCGTCGGCGGGCAGCTGCGCGTCACCCGCCGCGAACCACTCAAGGGCTCGCGCCAGATACGCCGGCCGGGAGTCCGGATCCCGTACGAGGAGGGCGAGCGCGGCGCCGTGCAGCGCCCGCTCGGAGGACCGCTCAAGGAGTGCGAACGCGGCATACCGCAGCAACTCCCGGTCGGCCGCGTCCTCGACCCGCGCCGCGACCCGCACGCCGTACACGGCGGCGGCGCCGCGCCGCTCGGGCCGCTCGTCGTGGGCCCAGCGGTCGACGGCCCGGCACAAGGCGGACGGCTCCTCCTCGGTCAAGGTCGCGAGCAGCTCGTCGGCGCGCGGGTGGGCGCACCCGACGAGGGCCTCGATCAGACCGTCGAGGTCGCGGTGGCGATGGGTGTGGAGCAGCGCCTGAGCGGCATCGGCGACGGTGGCGTCGGGCAGGGCGGGCAGCGCCCGCTCGTCGTCGAACCACCGTGTCAGCCTTTGCTGCACGCGTCGCGGCTCGGCGGCGAGCGCCTCCGCGACGGCATCCAGACACCGCCCACCGGCCTCGCCCGCGTCGTGCACCACGGCCCGCCGCAGCAGGTCGAACCGGGTGTCGTCGGCCACGGAGATCCGCATCCAGAACGCCCCGTCAAAGCCACCTCTCTCCGCGAGCGTCTCGAGCACCCCGGGGTACGCCCCCGCATCCGGCACCCGCCCCAATACCCCTCTCACCAACTCCACCCCCCACCACTCCGCTTCCGCTACGGCCCCGGTGCGGTCGGCCGCCACCGCCTCGGGGCTCCGCCCCGAACCCCGCTCCTCAAACGCCGGAGGGGCTTGATTGGCCCACCGAGCCTTGGGCAATCTGCCGCCTTGGGCGGCAGGGTGGGCAAGGCGGCCCCCGGCGCGGCCCGCACCCACGTCAGGCGTGTGCAACACCCACGGCAGCAACTCCCGCAACCGCCCCTCCAGTTCCGCGCAGCCCAGTTGCCGCTCGATCAACAGCAACGCCCGGACCACGGGCCCCGCCCGATGCCGCGGCACAGGGAACCCGTCCCCCCGCCGCCGGAACACCAACGCCTCCAACGCCCCGTCCACATCCAGATGCATCCCCTGGATCCAGTCCGCGACCTCCTCGTGCGCGAACCGGAACCCGCCCCCCGCCGGCACCAGCACCCCCTCCGTCAGCACCGCCGACGCCCACCCGGACACCCCGTCCCGTGCCCCCCACGGAAACAGCTCCTCGAACGACTCCCGGTCCAGCTCCCCCTGCCCCGGCCCAAGACTCCGCCGCGCGGCCTCGTGCACCTGCCCGGCCACCCGCGCCGCCAGCCTGCGCACCCCTCTCCCCCGTACCCCCGAGGGCGCGGCCAGCCGGACCGCCACGCGCAGACACATCAGGTCCAGGTACGCCCCGAAGATCTCGTCCCGGTCGGGGCACCCGGCCGCACCCCCTGGCAGCGCCGCCCGCACCTCGCTCAGCAGCCGCAACGACAGCGGATGCCCGGCCTCCCGCTCCGCGAGCGCCCCCTCCGGCACGCCGAGCCGCTCCCGCGCCCGCCGCGCCGCGTCCCCCACGAGGTCCCCGATCCGTACGCACGGAGGCAGCGCCGCGGGCCCCCCGGCCGCCGGCCCGTACAGCACATCCCCGCCGAACCGCGCGCCCGCCTGCTCCCAGTACTCGGCACGACACGCCACCACCAGTCGCACACCGCACGCCGCGAGCCACCGCTCGGTCCCCCGCGACCAGGCGCTCAGGCGGTGCGCGAGCACGGGCGGCATCTCCTCCGGCCCGTCGAGCAGCAGCACGAGCGACCGTCCGGTCTCCCGGGCGACCTCGGCGATCCGCTCGGCGGAGATGTCCCCCACGCCCCCCGCGACCGCCTCCTCCCGCGACGCCGCCACGATCCGCCCCGCCCGCGCGAGCGCCCGCCCCACCGCCTGCGCCACCGACGCGTCGTCCTCGCTGAGGTCCGCGCCCCGCAGCCACACCGTGGGAGCGGCGCCGTCCCCCTTGGCCCGCCGCTCGGCGAACGCGGCGAGTTCCGTGGTCCGCCCGCTCCCCGGGTCACCGACAAGGGCCAGCACCCGCGCCTCGCCACCGGCGCCCGCCGTGAAGGAGTCCAACTCCCGTACCACATCCGGCCGTTCGACCGGCTCGGGCCCGTCCGTCCCCGGCCCGTCGCTGCCCACCGAGATCCCGGCCAGCTGGAGCACCCCACCGAGATTCAGGTCGTCCCCGTACGCGGGCACGGTCGCGGCATTGCGCGCGAGCAATTCGGCCAGCGGCCCCCGTCCGCCCGCACCGGCGACCGCCGATCGCAGCGGCATCGCGAATCCGGCCGCCCGGTGCCCGGCCCGTAGCGCCGTACCGAGCACCGCGACCACCGCACCCGTGCGCGCGTCGAGCACAGGACCGCCCGCGGCCCCGCCACCGACGCGCAGCGCATCGGCCCCGTCCGTGCCGACGGCCAGCTCCAGGACGCCGTCCAACAGATGCCTGTGCCCCCCGGCCACGTACGCGACCGGTGAGCGCCCCAGGACGCGCGCCTCGCGCCATCCGCCCGCCGGGATCCGGACGTACGCCCCGGCCGCGGGCGGTCCGGAGGCGGCCACCGGCAGCGGCACAGCGCCGAGCCCCTCCGTGCGCAGCAACGCCAGGTTCGCTTCGGGAAGTTCGACGATCGACCCGGGATCCACCACAGAGGTCGCGCCGCCCGGTCCGTGCACCAGCAGGCGCCCGAGCCCGCTCACCACCTCGTGGCCGGTGACGACCGTCCCCCGGTCGTCCGCCGCGAAGCCCGCACCGCGCGGCCGCCCGGCCAGATCAGTGATCCGTACCAGCGGCGGGTCCACCATGACGCGACCCTCCCGCCGTCCTCCGCCACGCCCCGTGCCTCGACGGTAGGCGCGCGGTGATCAGCTGGACAGCGTCAGAGGCGAACGCGCCCCCTTGCGCTCCCCCTGTTCACTCCGAGCGCCCGCCCGAAGGGGTGAAGTGAACGGGCGCGCTGGATACACCCTTGAGAGGGGGACGTGGAGCGGCGGCCACCCAGAGACCGGAATCCGCCGCTCCACCGAAATCGCTCATGGCGCAGGCTCAGCCGAAGACGGCCAGGCTCTTCGCCTTCCCCTTCGACTCCTCGACCAGAGCGAGGAACTGATCATCGGGCCCGAACACGGCGACGGGACCCGCGCCCGCGTACTCCTCGGGCACCTCCAGGCGCACGCCGTTGAGCAGCAGCTTCCCGCGGCGCTCGTCGACGTCCCAGCGCGGGAACGCGGCGGCGGCCGCCTCGGCCACCGGCATCACGGTCAGCGACTCCTGGAGCTGGTCCAGGGTGCGCGCCGAGTCGAGCTTGTACGGGCCGACGCGCGTGCGCCGCAGCGCCGTCAGATGCCCGCCGACACCGAGCCCGGCGCCCAGGTCACGGGCGAGCGCCCTGATGTACGTACCGGACGAGCAGACGACGGACACGACCAGGTCGAGGACCGGCGTGCCGTCCTCGGCGACCGCGTCCCGGACGTCGTACACGGCGAAGGACGAGACCTTGACCGGGCGCGCCGGGATCTCGAACTCCTCGCCCTCACGGGCCCGCTTGTAGCTGCGGACACCGTTGATCTTGATGGCGCTGACCTTCGACGGCACCTGCATGATGTCGCCGCTCAGCTTGGCGATGCCCGCGTCGATGGCCTCGCGCGCGACCCCGGACGCGTCGGTGGACGAGATGAGCTCGCCCTCCGCGTCGTCCGTGAGCGTGTTCTGCCCGAGCCTGATCGTGCCCAGGTACTCCTTCTCGGTCAGCGCGAGATGGCCGAGGAGCTTGGTGGCACGCTCGACGCCGAGCACGAGCACCCCCGTCGCCATCGGGTCGAGGGTGCCCGCGTGGCCGACCTTGCGGGTCTTGGCGATCCCGCGCATCTTGGCCACGACGTCGTGCGAAGTGAAGCCCGACGGCTTGTCGACGATGACAAGCCCGTCGGGCGGAGGGGTGCGGTCGGACATGCTCAGGCTTCGCCGTCCTTCTCAGGGGCGTCGGCCGTGTCCTCGTCGGCATCCTCCGGCTTCCGGTACGGGTCCGCACCGCCGGCGAAGTCGGCGCCCGCGGATGCCTCGCGCACCTGCTCGTCGGACTGCCGGGCCCGGTCGAGGAGGTCCTCGATGGTGCGGGCGTTCTCCGGCAGGGCGTCCGCGACGAAGGCCAGGGTCGGCGTGAACTTCACACCGGCCGCCTGGCCGACCGCCGAGCGCAGGATGCCCTTGGCGCTCTCCAGACCCGCGGCCGCCTCGGCCCGCTCCTCGTCGCCCCCGTACACCGTGTAGAAGACGGTCGCTTCCCGGAGGTCCCCCGTGACGCGAGTGTCCGTGATGGTGATGTGGGTGCCGAGCCGCGGGTCCTTGATCCCGCGCTGCAGCTTCTTGGCCACCACCTCTCGGATGAGGTCCGCCAGCCTCTTGGCGCGCGCGTTGTCGGCCACTGGTCCGTCTCCTTTTAAGTGCTTACTTGCTTGTTGCTTCAGTCTGCGTCAGTCGTCGGCACTATGGATCCTTCGCCGAACCGAGAGCAGTTCCACCTCGGGCCGCCCGGCGACGAGCCGCTCACAGCGATCCAGTACGTCGGTCAGGTGGCCGGTGTCACCGGAAACCACCGCGAGCCCGATCTCGGCCCTGCGGTGGAGGTCCTGGTTGCCCGTCTCCGCGACGCTCACCGCGTACTTGCGGTGCAGCTCGGCCACGATCGGACGGACGAGGGAGCGCTTCTCCTTCAGCGAGTGGACGTCGCCGAGGAGCAGATCGAAGGACAGAGTCCCCACATACATGTGTGTCCGGATGTCCCGCCGGTCCGGGGTCGTATGGGCGACCGCTTCCGGCCACCGATACGGGAACGGTACACGCAACGGCCGGGGCCGATCGACGGAAATAAGTCCCGCCGACCGGCCCCAGTCGGTTACTGCGTGGTTCAGACGCGCGGCTTCTCGCGCATCTCGTACGTCGCGATGACGTCGTCGACCTTGATGTCGTTGAAGTTGCCGAGGTTGATACCGCCCTCGAACCCTTCGCGAATCTCGGTGACGTCGTCCTTGAAGCGACGCAGGCCCACGATGTTGAGGCTCTCCGCGATGACCTTGTTGTCGCGCAGGAGTCGCGCCTTCGTGTTGCGCTTGACCTCGCCGGAGCGGATGAGAACACCCGCGATGTTGCCCAGCTTGGACGACTTGAAGACCTCGCGGATCTCCGCCGTACCGAGCTCGACCTCTTCGTACTCCGGCTTGAGCATGCCCTTGAGGGCCGCCTCGATCTCCTCGATGGCCTGGTAGATCACCGAGTAGTACCGGACGTCGACACCCTCGCGCTCGGCCATCTGCGCGGCACGACCGGCCGCACGGACGTTGAAGCCGATGACGATGGCGTCCGAGCCCATGGCCAGGTCGATGTCCGACTCCGTGACCGCACCGACGCCGCGGTGCAGGACGCGGATGTCGACCTCTTCGCCGACGTCCAGCTGGAGCAGGGAGGACTCGAGAGCCTCGACGGAACCAGAAGCGTCACCCTTGATGATGAGGTTGAGCTGCTGGACCTCGCCGGCCTTGAGCACCTTGTCCAGGTCCTCGAGGGAGACACGGCGCACGCGCTTGGCGAAGGCCGCGTTCCGCTCGCGGGCGGCACGCTTCTCGGCGATCTGACGGGCCGTACGGTCCTCGTCGACCACCAGGAAGTTGTCGCCGGCGCCCGGGACGTTGGTGAGACCGAGCACGAGGACCGGGGTCGAAGGACCGGCCTCCTGCACGTTCTCGCCCTTGTCGTCGAGCAGGGCACGGACACGGCCGTAGGCGTCGCCCGCGACCAGCGTGTCGCCGACACGGAGCGTGCCTCGCTGGACGAGGACGGTCGCGACGGCACCGCGGCCCTTGTCGAGGTGGGCCTCGATCGCAATACCCTGCGCGTCCTGCTCGGGGTTGGCCCGCAGGTCGAGCGAGGCATCCGCGGTCAGGACCACGGCCTCGAGCAGGGAGTCGATGTTCTCGCCCTGCTTGGCGGAGATGTCGACGAACATGGTCTCGCCGCCGTACTCCTCGGCCACGAGGCCGTACTCGGTCAGCTGACCGCGCACCTTGGTCGGGTCGGCACCCTCGACGTCGATCTTGTTGACCGCGACGACGATCGGGACCTCAGCGGCCTTGGCGTGGTTGAGCGCCTCGATCGTCTGCGGCATGACGCCGTCGTTCGCCGCGACCACGAGGATCGCGATGTCGGTCGACTTCGCACCACGGGCACGCATGGCGGTGAACGCCTCGTGGCCCGGGGTGTCGATGAAGGTGATGGCGCGGTCCTCGCCATTGACCTGGGTCGCGACCTGGTAGGCACCGATGTGCTGGGTGATGCCGCCGGCCTCGCCCGCAACGACGTTGGTCTTGCGGATCGCGTCGAGCAGTCGCGTCTTACCGTGGTCGACGTGACCCATGACGGTCACGACCGGCGGACGCGCCATGAGGGCCTCTTCGCCGCCCTCGTCCTCGCCGAACTCGATGTCGAAGGACCCGAGCAGCTCGCGGTCCTCCTCCTCGGGGGAGACGATCTCGACCGCGTAGTTCATCTCGTCGCCGAGAAGCTGCAGCGTCTCGTCGGTGACGGACTGCGTGGCAGTGACCATCTCGCCGAGGTTCAGCATGACCGCGACGAGCGACGCCGGGTTGGCGTTGATCTTCTCCGCGAAGTCGGTGAGCGAAGCACCGCGCGACAGACGCACCGTGGCGCCGTTGCCGCGAGGCAGCATGACGCCGCCGACCGACGGGGCCTGCATGGCCTCGTACTCCTGGCGCCTCTGCCGCTTCGACTTGCGACCGCGACGCGCCGGACCACCGGGACGACCGAAGGCGCCCTGCGTGCCACCACGGGCACCCGGACCACCGGGACGACCGCCACCGGGACGACCGGCGAAACCGCCACCGCCACCGGGACGACCGGCGAAACCGCCACCGCCACCGGGACGACCGCCGAAGCCGCCGCCGCCACCACCGGGACCGGCCGGACGACCGGCGAAGCCGGGACGACCGCCGCCACCGCCGCCACCGGGACGACCGCCACCGGGGCCACCACGGCCACCGCCGGGGCCACCACCGGGACGCGGGGTACCCGCGGCCGGACGCTGCGGCATCATGCCGGGGTTCGGACGGTTACCGCCGCCACCGCCACCGGGACGCGGACCGGCCGCACCGGCGCCGCCGGCCTGCGGACGGGGCATGTTGCCCGGGCTCGGACGACCGGCGCCCTGACCACCCTGCGGGCGGGGACCACCCTGGCCGCCACCCTGCGGGCGCGGACCGCCCGGGGCACCCTGGCCACCGGGACGCGGGGCACCGCCCGGACGGGGCGCCTGCGGGCGCGCCATGCCGGTGGAGCCACCAGAGGTGAAGGGGTTGTTGCCCGGACGCGGGCCCGAGGGACGGGCGCCACCGGGACGCTGGCCCTGGCCGCCGGGACGCGGGGCGCCCTGACGGTCACCGCGGTCACCGCGCTGGCCACCCTGACCACGCTCCTGGCCACGGTCCTGACCGGGGGCCGGACGGCCCGCGGGCTTCGGGGCACCGGGACGCGGAGCGGCCTGGCCACCGGGCTTCGGGGCCGCGGGGGCCTGCGAAGCGGAGGCGGCGGGAGCCTGGAACTCCGGCGTGCTGGGCGCCGGGGAAGCGGGCTTCGGGGCCGGCTTCGGGCCGGGCGTCGGCCGCGGACCCGGGGCCGCCGGAGCGGCCGGGGCAGCGGGCTTCTCCGCGGCGGGCTGCTCCACGGCCGGCTGCTCGGCAACCGGCTGCTCAGCAGCGGGCTTCGGCGCAGCCGGGCCCGGACGCGGGCCGGCAGGCTTGGCGGCCTGCGTGGGAGAGGGGGTGGGACGCGGCGCCGCGGGCTTCGCGGGCGCGTCCTTCTTGGCGGCGGGCTTCTTGGCCGCGCCGTTGTTGCCCTGATTCAGGGCGTCAGTCAACTTGCGTACTACCGGCGCCTCGATCGTCGAGGACGCCGAACGTACGAATTCACCGAGTTCGGTGAGCTTGGCCATGACGACCTTGCTCTCGACTCCGAACTCCTTGGCGAGTTCGTATACCCGGACCTTAGCCACTTCGCTCCTTTTAGGTCCGGGTTACGCCGGACCGTCGCTACTTCATGGGCGTACTCATCGCGTGCTCATCGAGTGCTCATCGCAATCTCGACCTACTTCCAACTCGCGGGGTACCAGGGCCGCACAGGGGTTCTGCGCGGCGCTTCTTACGGTGTTGTCTGCTCGACGCGGTGACGCAGGGCCTCCGTGTCGAACGGTCCAGGGGCCCGATAAGCCCTCTGAAACCCCCGGCGGCGGACCGCCAGGTCAAGACAGGCCAGGGCGGGATGCACGTAAGCACCCCGGCCGGGCAGCGTACCGCGATCATCGGGGACGCATTGACCCTCGATCACCACGATCCGCAGCAGTTCGCTCTTGGCCGCTCGCTCCCGGCATCCCACGCAGGTTCGCTCAGGGCATGCGCGGGCATGCGTCCGACCAGACACTGTTAAGTCTACCTCCCCGTACCGACCTCACCCCTTTGGGGTAAGGATCGAACGGTTGGCTCGTCACATATTGTCGTGATCCAAGCGCTGAGCGCTCGGATTTATTCCCCTTCGGGAGCGTCCTCGGGGGAGCCGCCCTGCTCGGTGTCCGGGCGGATGTCGATGCGCCAGCCGGTGAGCCGGGCCGCGAGCCGGGCGTTCTGCCCTTCCTTGCCGATCGCAAGGGAGAGCTGGTAATCGGGCACCGTCACGCGGGCCGAGCGGGCCGCGAGGTCCACGATCTCGACCTTGGAGACGCGCGCCGGCGACAGCGCGTTGGCCACCATGTCGGCCGGGTCGTCCGACCAGTCGACGATGTCGATCTTCTCGCCGTTGAGCTCGCCCATGACATTGCGCACACGCCCGCCCATCGGGCCGATGCAGGCGCCCTTGGCGTTGAGCCCGCTCCGGGTGGAGCGCACGGCGATCTTCGTGCGGTGTCCTGCCTCGCGCGCGATGGAGCAGATCTCGACGCTGCCGTCGGCGATCTCCGGCACCTCCAGCGCGAAGAGCTTCTTCACGAGGTTCGGGTGCGTACGGGACAGGGTCACGGAGGGGCCGCGGACGCCCTTGGCGACGCGCACGACGTACGAGCGCAGGCGCAGGCCGTGCGGGTACTCCTCGCCGGGAACCTGCTCCTGCACCGGCAGGATGGCTTCCAGCTTGCCGATGTCGACCAGCACGTTCTTCGGGTCGCGGCCCTGCTGGACCTGGCCCATCACGATGTCGCCCTCGCGGCCCGCGTACTCGCCGAGCGTCGCGTCGTCCTCGGCGTCGCGCAGCCGCTGCAGGATGACCTGCTTCGCGGTCGTGGCGGCGATCCGACCGAAGTCGTCAGGGGTGTCGTCGAACTCTCGGGGCTCCTGGCCCTCTTCGAGGTCCGACGGGTCCTCCTTGGCCCAGACCGTGACGTGGCCGCTGTCGCGGTCGAGCCGCACGCGCGCGTGGCGGAAGCTCCCGTCGGTGCGGTGGTAGGCGATCAGGAGGGCCGACTCGATCGCTTCTACCAGCAGATCGAAGGAGATCTCCTTCTCACGGACCAGCCCCCGCAGGGCACTCATGTCGATGTCCATGGCTACGCCTCCTCTTCCTGAGCGTCGTTGTCGTCGTTCTCGTCGTTCTTGTTCTTGCGGTTGAACTCGACCTGGACCCGCGCCTTGGCGATGTCCGTGAAGTCGAGCCGTCGAGCGGTGGCCTTGCGGCCCTTCACGCCCGGTACTTCCAGGTCAAGACCGTCGTCGTCGACCTTGAGGATGCGCGCGACCAGCTCGGAGTCCCCGTTCTCGGAGGTCAGCGTGAACTTCACGAGGCGGTCCGTCGCGCGGACGTAGTGGCGGTGCTCGGAGAGGGGGCGCTCGGCGCCGGGCGTTCCGACCTCGAGTTCGTACTCGCCCTCGCCCATGGCGGCGTTGCCACCGGGCTCGTCGAGCTTCGCCGAGAGCGCGCGGCTCACATCGGCGATCACGTCCAGGTCGGCGCCCTCGTCGGAGTCGACGACGACGCGCAGCACACGCTTGCGTCCGACCGAGGCCACTTCGATCTCTTCGAGTTCGAGCCCCTGTGAGGTGACGAGCGGTTCCAGTAGTTCCCGCAGCCTCTCGTTCTGGGTGGTGCTCATCCGGGTGACTCCTCGGCCGCGTGTGCTGTTGTGGTTACTGACTTTCCTTGCGCGTCAGGTCAAAGGGTATCCGGTCCAGGGGGGTGTTGCCGTCCACCCGTGCGAGGGCGACGGTACGGTGATCACGGCCACTCCCCCTCGATCGGACCTGATCAGTTCCGATCAAGGGGCCGCCCCCTGAACGCCCTCTCTCCTCCCGCCTCTTCGCCCCGTGAGGACGCCTGCCGTGCCGCTGCCCCCTCTCGCCCGCTCCGGGCCACGCCGTAGGACCCTGCTCGCCTCGCTGGCCGGCGCCGCGCTGCTGACCGGCTGCTCGGACGCCGACGACGGCACCGACGGTGGCAGCGGAGCGCCCGCCGCCGCGCAGGAGAAGCGGCTGCGGACGCAGGCGGCTCGGGAGAGCGCGGATCTCCTTGGCCAGTACGACCGGGCGGTGTCGGCCCGTCCGGCGCTCGCGGAGCGGCTGAACCCGCTGCGGGCCGAGGTCGAGCGGCATGTGAAGGCGTTCGGCGGGGCGCGCCGGCCGTCGGGTGCGGCGGCGCCTCCGGGCCGGAAGCCGGCGGCGCCGGCCTCGGAGAAGGACATCCTCAAGGCGCTCTCGGTGGCCGAGCAGCGGCTCTCGGACCGCCGGATGTCCGCGCTCGTGGACGCCCCGGGTGAGCTGGCGCGGCTGCTCGCGTCGGTGGCGGCGGCAGGGGCCGGCCATGCGTACCTGCTGACGGAGGGCTGACGGGGATGAGCGAGAACGGGCTGCTCGCGGCGGTGCAGGCGGCGCTGCGCGCCGAGCACGCGGCGGTGTACGGCTACGGGGTGGTCGGCGGCCGGATCGGCGAGGACCGCAGGGGCCGGGCCAGGGACGCGTACGACGCGCATCGCGCCCGCCGCGACGAACTGCGGCGCACGGTGCGCGACTTGGGCGGAAATCCCGAGGAATCCGCGGGGGCGTACGCGCTGCCGTTCCCGGTACCCGACGCGTCGGCGGCGGCACGGCTCGCCGCGGACATCGAGAGCAGGGTCGCGGGCGTCTACTCGGATCTCGTACGGGCGGCGAGCGGCGAGCGGCGCCGCGGCGCGGCCGACGCGCTCCGTGAGGCAGCGGTCCGTGCCGTTCGCTGGGGCGGCGGCAGCGTAGCCTTCCCTGGGCTCTCCGAACGGGCCGCGGCGCCGTCCGCGGCGTCGTCCCCGCCGGAGGACCCCAGCACGTAGGCAGATCTGGAAGGAACACCCCGCGCATGGCATCCCCGCGCATGGCATTCGAACCGCCTCCGCGTCTTGTGAACGCGCTCGGCGAGGTGCGCGACGACGGGGCGTCGGCCTGGCTCGACCGGGTCGGCACGCTGCTCGACGAGGCGGCGGCGCGGCGTGATGTGACGGTGCAGCGGGTGCATGTGCCCGGGGGCCGCAGCAGCCTGGTCGCTCACGTCCGCAGGGCGGACGGCTCACCGGCGATCCTGAAGCTGGCGCCCGAGCGGTTCCGCCCGGAGGCGGAGCGCGCGGCGCTGACGCACTGGGACGGCTTCGGCTCGGTGCGCCTGCTGGACCCGGGCGTGAACGACGGCGCCCTCCTCCTCGAACGCCTCCACCCGGAGGTCTCCGTCCGTACGCTGCCGGAGGCGAAGGCGCTCCTGGAGGCGGCGGGCACGCTGCGCCGCCTGTGGGCGGACCCGCCCGAGGGGCGCAACTGCGAGACCGTTCCGGAGCGCACGGGCCGCCAGGCGGTCGCGATGCGGGCGACGGTGGAGTCGTTCCCCGACGTGGCGCCGCTGATCGACGCGGCCATCGGGACGCGGGACGAGCTGGTGTCCTCGCCTCCCGAACTCCGTCTGCTGCACGGCACGTTCCGGCAGTCCAAGGTGCTGTCCGGGGAGCGGCTGCCGTGGCTGGCGGTCGGCCCCGACCCGGTCGTCGGCGAGACCGCGTTCGACCTGGCGCGACTGGTCCGCGACCGGGTGGAGGATCTGATCGGCTCACCCTCGGGCCCGGCCATCACCCGCCGCCGGGTGAAGAAGCTCGCGGAGTCCCTGGAGGTCGACCAGGACCGGCTGCGCGGGTGGACGCTCTTCCGGGCCGTGGAGTCGGGTGCGCGGGCACTGCGCGTGGGGCGGCACCAGGATGGCGAGAACCTGTTGGAGTTCGCGGGGTGGCTGTGACCTCCGGTCGGGGCGGGCGATACCGGTAGGTACCGGTGGGCCGGGGCCGGGGCCGCGGGGCTCTGCCCCGGACCCCGCTGCTCAATCGCCGCAGGGGCTCAATCTGTGAGCCGGGCGATGGCCTCGGCGACCGTGAGTTCCTCGCGTTCGCCGGTGCGGCGGTCCTTCAGTTCCACGACGCCGTCGGCGCTGCGGCGGCCCGCGACCAGGATCTTCGGGACACCGATCAGCTCGGAGTCCGTGAACTTCACGCCGGGCGAGATGCCCGGACGGTCGTCGACCAGGACACGGACACCGGCGGCCGCCAGCTTGTCGGAGACCTCCAGGGCCAGCTCGGTCTGGAGGGCCTTGCCCGCGGCGACCACGTGCACGTCGGCGGGGGCGATCTCCTCCGGCCAGATCAGGCCCTTGTCGTCGGCGTGCTGCTCGGCGAGCGCCGCGACGGCACGCGAGACGCCGATGCCGTACGAGCCCATGGTGACGCGGACCGGCTTGCCGTTCTGGCCGAGGACGTCGAGCTGGAACGCGTCGGCGTACTTGCGGCCGAGCTGGAAGATGTGGCCGATCTCGATGGCGCGGTCGAGCTTGAGGCCGGTGCCACAGTTGGGGCAGGGGTCGCCCTCCTGGACGACGACCACGTCGACGTACTCGGAGACCTCGAAGTCACGGCCCGCGACGACGTTCTTCGCGTGCACGCCGTCCTTGTTGGCGCCGGTGATCCACGCGGTGCCGGGGGCGACCCGCGGGTCGGCGATGTACGTGACCTTCTCCAGGCCCTGCGGCCCGACGTAGCCACGGACGAGGTCCTCGCGGCCCTCGAAGTCCTCGGCGGTGACCAGCTCGACGGCGGCCGGGGCGAAGTGCGCCTCGACCTTGCCCATGTCGACCTCGCGGTCACCGGGGACGCCGACGGCGACGATCTCGCCGTCGACCTTCACGAGGAGGTTCTTGAGCGTGGCCGACGCCGGGACGCCCATGTACGCGGCGAGCGTCTCGATGGTCGGGGTGTCGGGGGTCGGGGTCTCCTCCAGGGCGGGCACGCCCTCCGCGTCGACCGCCTTCAGGGCGAAGCCGACCGCCTCGGTGTTCGCCGCGTAGTCGCAGTGCGGGCAGTCCGCGAAGGTGTCCTCGCCGGCCGCGGCCGGGGCCAGGAACTCCTCCGACTTCGAGCCGCCCATGGCGCCCGCGGTCGCGGCACAGATCCGGTAGTCGAGGCCGAGGCGCTCGAAGATGCGCTGGTACGCGGCGCGGTGCAGGCCGTACGACTCGGCGAGGCCCTCGTCGGAGAGGTCGAAGGAGTACGAGTCCTTCATCTGGAACTCGCGGCCGCGCAGGATGCCGGCGCGGGGGCGGGCCTCGTCGCGGTACTTGGTCTGGATCTGGTAGAGGATCACCGGCAGGTCCTTGTAGGACGTGCACTGGTCCTTGACCAGCTGGGTGAAGATCTCCTCGTGGGTCGGACCGAGCAGGTAGTCGCCGCCCCTGCGGTCCTGGAGGCGGAACAGCTCGGCGCCGTACTCCTCCCAGCGCCCGGTCGCCTCGTAGGGCTCCTTGGGCAGCAGGGCGGGCAGCAGGACCTCCTGGCCGCCGATGGCGTCCATCTCCTCGCGGATGACGCGCTCGACGTTCGCGTAGACCCGTCGGCCGAGCGGCAGCCAGGACCAGACACCGGCGGCGGTGCGGCGCACGAAACCGGCGCGGACCAGCAGCTTGTGGCTGAGGACCTCGGCGTCCGCCGGGTCGTCGCGCAGCGTCTTCACCATCAAGCGGGACATGCGCTGGACCTGGACCTTGGCCATGATTCTTGACTCCTGCGACGAAAGGGTGATGTCAGGAGGTTAGCCGGGCCGTGGGTGCGGCCGGAAATCGGTCATGGAGTACGCCTGAGCGGGAGTGGCGCGCCCATCACCGCGTACGGCCGCGGGGCGCTCGGGAACTGCACCTGGCGGGCCAGGTCCTCGTAGCCGAGGGAGTGGTAGAGGCCGCGGGCCGGGCTGTCGATGTCGATCGCGGAGAGGATCGAGCGGGGCTGGGTGGCGCCGTCGGTGATCGCCGTGATGAGCGCCCGGCCGATGCCGCGGTTCTGGTAGCCGGGCTGCACGTGCAACTCCGTGATCACGAAGGAGTCGTCGAGCCAGTCGTCCTCGCCGCGGGACCGCAGATACGGCTCGACGACGGTGGACCACCAGTGGGTGCGGTCGTTCGGCATCCCGTAGACGAAGCCGACGAGGCGGCCGGTTTCGGTCGTGGCGCCGAGGGAGCGGGCCCCGGGGTACGTGATGTGCCGCAGCACGATCTGCCGGCGGACCGCGATCTCGTCGTCGCTGAGCCCGAACGCGTACGCCTGCACGGCGAGCGCCTCGTCGACACGGCTGCGCAGGTCCAGGGGGCCGATGGTGACGGCGCGGTCGTCCGTGCGGTTCCGGTGCGGCATGCCCGGAGGGTACCCGGTGCGGCGGCCTGCTGTACGGGCAGCCGTGGTTGCGGCCTCGGGGCTCCGCCCCGGACCCCGCTGCTTAATCGCCGCAGGGGCTTGAGTTGTCCAGCCTCGCCGGCGTTTGAGGCGCGGGGTCCGGGGCGGAGCCCCGAAGCTACGGTGCCGCGGGGAGTCTCGGGACGCTGGAGAGGAGGCGTCGCGTGTACGGGTGGGTGGGGTCGCCCAGGACCGACGGCGTGGGGCCGGATTCCACCACCCGCCCCCGTTCCAGCACGGCAGTGCGCTCGCACAGCGCGGCCACCACCGACAGGTCGTGGGAGACCATCACGATCGTCAGGCCCGCCGTCTCCTTCAGCTCGGCCAGCAGGTCGACGACCTTGACCCGCGTCGTGACGTCGAGCGCGGAGACCGGTTCGTCGGCGAGGAGGACGCGCGGGTCGCAGACCGTGGCCCGCGCGATGGCGATGCGCTGGCGCTGGCCGCCGGAGAACTCGTGCGGGTACCGCTCCCCCGCGTCGGCCGGGAGCCCCACCCGTTCGAGGGCGTGCGCGACCTTCCGGTCCGCCTCGGCCCCGGTCGCGACGCCGAGCGAGCGCAGCGGCTCGGCCACGATCCGCCGCACCCGCTGCCGCGGGTCCAACGAGGCGTAGGGGTCCTGGAAGACGCACTGCACGCCGCGCCGGAACGCCTTCATCTGCGTACCGTCGCGCGGCCGCAGCTCGGCCCCGTCGAAGCGGACCGTCCCCGACGTGGGGCGGGCGAGCCCGAGGAGCATGCGCAGCAGCGTCGTCTTGCCGGCGCCCGACTCACCGACGAGCGCGAGGCTCTGCCCGGTCTCCACCGCCACGGACACGTCCGTGACGACAGGCGCCGCGGCGCCCCGGTACGCGTAGGACACCCGGTCCAGGTCCAGCACAGGGGCGCTCATCGCACACCTCCGAGGTCGAGCGCGGACTCCAACTGCCGCGCGCTGTCCACCAGCGCCTTCGTGTACGCCTCGCGCGGGGCCCGGACGACGTCGGCCACGGCGCCCGACTCGACCGCCCGCCCGTCCTTCATCACCAGGACGCGATCCGTCACCTTCGACACGACCGCCAGGTCGTGGCTGACGAACAGCACCGCCATGCCGCGCTCGCGCACAAGCCCGTCGATCAGTTCCAGCATCTCGGCCTGCACGGTCACGTCCAGCGCCGTCGTCGGCTCGTCGGCGATGAGCAGCGCCGGGTCGCAGGCGAGCGCCATGGCGAGGGCCACGCGCTGGCGCTGGCCGCCGGAGATCTCGTGCGGGAAGGCGCGGGCGATGCGGTCCGGTTCGGGCAGCCGTACCTGTGCCAGCAGGTCCGTCACCGCCGACTTCAGCGCCGCGCCGGTCAACTGCCGCCGTCTGCGCAGGGGTTCGGCGATCTGCTTGCCGACGCGCATCAGCGGGTCGAGGGCGGTGAGCGGCTCCTGGAAGACGACGGCCGCGCTGCGGCCCCGTACGCCCACGAGGGTCTTCTCGGCCGCGCCGACGATCTGTGTGTCGGCCAGCCGTACGCTCCCGGTCACCGTCATGTCCGCGGGCAGCAGCCCGAGCACGGCCAGGGTGGTGAGGGACTTGCCGGAGCCGGACTCGCCGATGAGGCCGAGGCGTTCGCCGCGAGCCACCTCGAAAGCCAGCTCCGACACGAGCGCGCGCCCGTCCCCCGTACGGATCGTGAGGCCGTCCACAGAAAGCAAGGGTTCGCTGGCAGGCAAGGGTTCGCTGGAAAACAAGGGGTCACTCATGTCGTCGCCCTCTCCTTCTTCCGCGCCGTCGGGTCGAGGACGTCCCGCAGCCCGTCCGCGACGAGGTTGACGCCGATCACCAGCAGGACGAGCAGCATGCCCGGGGCGAGCGCGCCCGCCGGTGCCGTCGTGAACGTCGCCTGCGCCTCCTGGAGCATCCGGCCCCACGAGGCGTTCGGCGGCGGTGCGCCGAGGCCGAGGTACGAAAGGCCCGCCTCCGCGAGGACGGCGAGGCCGAACTGGAGCGCCAGGTTCACCGCGAGCGTCGGCCAGATGTTGGGCAGGACGTGGCCCGCGACGATCCGCGGCCACGAGGTGCCGGACGTGCGCGACGCCGTGATGTAGTCCTGCGCGAGCACCCGCTTGACGAGGATCCGGGTCAGCCGGGCCACGACCGCGCTCTGCGCGAGGCCGATCGCGAGGATCGCCGAGCCGAGCGTCGCCGACCGCGCCGCGACGATCAGCATCGCGAGCAGCAGCGTCGGGAACGCGATGAGGATGTCGAGGAACGCGGAGAGCGTGTCGTCGAACCAGCCCTGTGCGAACGCGGCGAGGAGCCCGAGCGTCACGCCGAGCAGCGCCGCGACGGCGACCGAGCCGAGCCCGGCCTGGAGCGCGATCCGCGAACCCGTCATGAGCTGCGTGAACAGGTCACGTCCGAGCTTGTCGGTGCCGATCGGATGCCCGCCGCCGGGTCCGGCGAGCCGGCCGCCGGACGTGTCCTCACTGTCGTACGGCAGCCAGAACAGGGAGACGAGGGCCAGCAGCACGACGAGTCCCGCGAAGACGGCGCCCGTCCACAGGGTGACCGATGATCTGCGCTTCATCGCGCACCGCCTCCCGACAGCCGCCCGCGAAGCCGCGGGTCCACGAGCCGCTGCACGAGGTCGGCCACGAACCCGATGATCAGCACCCCGAACGTCGACACGAACAGCACGCCCTGGATCACCGGGTAGTCGTGCTGCGCGATCCCCGTGGCGAGCATGGAGCCGAGCCCCGGCAGCGCGAACACGGACTCGACGACGACCGCGCCGAGCAGGGTGGACGCCAGCTCGATGCCGAGGATGGAGATGACGGGCACGGACGCGTTGCGCAGCCCGTGCCGCCACATCGCCCGCCCGAACGAGGAGCCGAGCGCCCGCGCGGTGCGCAGGTACTCGCTGTCGAGGACGTCGAGCGTCGCGGAGCGTACGTAGCGGATGAGGGACGCCGACATCACGAGCGCCACCGTCACCACCGGCAGCACCAGTGACTGCACGGCCGCGCCCGGGGTGTCCCAGCCGTCCTGCGGGAAGCCGCCGGACGGCAGCCAGCCCGCGTTCAGCGCGAACACGGCGATGAGGATCATGCCGAGCCAGAACACCGGGACGGCGATGCCCAGTTGGGAGACGCCGCTGAGCAGCGCCCCGTACCAGGTGCGTCGCTTGTACGCGGCCACGAAGCCGGCCGGTACGGCGACGAGCACGGCGAGCACGAACGCGGAGAGCGTCAGCGGCACCGTCACGTTCAGGCGCTGCGACACCTCCGGGCCGACCGGCAGCGACGACACGAAGGACGTGCCGAGGTCACCGCTCGTCAACTGGCCGATCCAGTGCGTGAACTGCTCGGGCAGCGGCTTGTCGGAGCCGATGGAGTGCCGGGCCGCGGCGATCTGCTCCGGCGAGGCGCCCACCGAGGTGAGCGCGTTCGCCGGGTCGCCGGGCAGCATCCGCAGCAGCACGAACAGCACGACGGACGCGAGGACGAGGGAGACCAGCAGGAACACCAGCCTCCGCAGGAGGTATCTCAGCATGGCCGGTGCGTCAGCTGCTCTTCTTGATGTCGAACGCGGGGAACTGCGAGTTGAGGCCGTTGAGCGGGTAGCCCGACAGCTTCGTGTTCGCGACGACGATCTGCGGATACAGGTAGAGCCAGTCGCTGGCCGCGTCCTCGGCGGTCTTGCGGTTGACCTTCTTCAGCAGCTCGGTCTGCTCGGCCGTGCTCGACGCCTGCTCGGCCTTCTGGACCCAGTCCTGGACCTGCTTGTTGTCGTAGCCCCAGTAGAAGTCGGGGTCGCCGTACCAGACGAGGTCGCGGTCGTTGACGTGCTCCTGGAGCGTGGCCGTGAAGTCGCGGTTCTTGTAGACCTTCGTGTACCACTCGTCGGGCGTGATCGTGTTGATCTTGACGGTGATGCCGACCTTGGCGAGCTGCGACTTGATGAAGGTCGCGGCCGTGGGGTGCGGGTCGTAGTTCGGGGTGTCCAGCGTGAAGCTGAAGCCCTTCGCGTGGCCCGCCTCCTTCAGGAGCTTCTTGGCCTTGGCGACGTCGTGCGCGTTGACGTCGGTGAGGTCCTCGTACCAGGGGTCGGTGGGCACTGCCATCGACCCGATCTGCTTGCCGTAGCCGCCCCAGACCGATTCGAGGAGCTTCTTGTCGTCGATGGCGGCCGAGACGGCCTGGCGCACCTTGACGTCCGTGAACGGCTTCGCCTTGTCGTTGAAGGCGAGGAGCAGCTTGGTGGTGGAGTTGCCGTCGTTGACCTTGTAGTTCTGGTCCGACTTGAACTGGTCGAGGGCGTCGGGCGACTGCTCGCTGGTGACGACGTCGACGGCGTTGGTCTGGAGCGCGTTGTTGAGGGCGGTCGCGTCCTTGTAGTAGTGGAAGACGACCTGCTTGTTCTTGGCGGCGGAGCCCCAGTAGCCGGCGAACCGGTCGAGGCTGAGCGCGGAGCCGCGGGTCCACTTCTTCAGCTGGTACGGGCCGGTGCCGTCCTCCGTGATCTTCAGGTTCTTGGCGTCGGCGTTGATGATCCAGACGTAGCTGAGGTTGTAGACGAAGGAGATCGACTTCTTCGACAGCGTGACCTTGACCGTCTTCGCGTCCGGAGTGGCGACGTCCTTCATGACCTCAAGGTTCGACTTCCGCGCGGACTGCGAGTCCTTCGCGATCACCTTCTCCAGGCTGTACTTGACGTCCGCGCTGGTCAGCTTCTTGCCGCTGTGGAACTTCACGCCGTCGCGGAGGGTGAAGGTGTAGGTGAGGCCGTCGCCGGAGACCTTGTAGTCCTCGGCGAGGAGCTTCTCGACCTTGCCCTTGTCGGTGAGCTTGAACAGGCCCTCGTAGACGTTGCCGTTCAGGGCCTCGGTGACGCCCTGGCCGCCGCCCGCGGTGTTGTCGAGGTTCTGCGGCTCGTAGAGGGAGCCGATGTTGACCGTGGCGTTCTTGTCGTACGCGCCGCTGCCGGAGGCCGAGTCGGAGCCTTCGCCGCAGGCCGCGAGCGTGACGGCGAGGGCGACGGTGAGCACGCCGGCGGACAGGGGTCTCTTGGGGAAGCGCATGAGGGGGCCTTACGTGAAGGGGTGCGGGGGGGGATCGATCAGTGGGCGGTGCCGACGGCGCCGTCGCGGAGGACCGGGAGCTTCTCGCCCGCCTCGACGGGCAGGTGAAGTCGGTTCTGCCGCGGCGGCATCGGACAGTTGTACTGATCGGAGAAGCCGCACGGGGGCACGAAGGCCCGGTTGAAGTCGAGACGCACACGGCCCGCACCGGTGTGCTCCACGAAGAGGAAGCGGCCCGCACCGTAGGTGCTGTCGCCGTTCGTGGGGTCGCCGAAGACGAGGAGGAGGGTGCCGTCGTCGTCGAACGCGGAGAGCGTGTAGTCGGTGCCGTCGACGGTCAGGGCGATGTCGCCGGGGACGACCTTCTCGCGGGTCCCGCCGTTGTCCCGCAGGTGCTCGAAGGCGACGGTGCGGGCGCCCTCGACGGGCGTGTACGTGGCGTCGAGGACCCAGGCCGGGTCGTAAGGGAAGGCGTCGACGTCCTCGAAGTCCTGGATCGCCGGGGAGTTCGCGTCCCAGAACCGCAGGCCGTGCTCGGGGGCACCGGTGACCATGTCGGTGCGCTCCAGGGCCGTCACGGTGACGGTGCCGGGCTGCCCCGCGCGGGCGGCGTCGAGGTCGGGGGTCTCGCCGGGCGGGAGCCAGCGGGTCTCGACGAGGGCGAGGTTGCCCGTGGGGGCGGTGAGGGAGCGGCGCCGGTCGGCACGCCATTCCTGCCAGGCGGCCATGCCGGAACCGGAAGCAGACATCGTGAGGGCACCTACAGTCAGTGAAGCTTGAACCAAAGCTATCCCTTTATGGTCCATAAGGCTTACTAATGTCAATGTGCGCCAAAGAGATGAGACGGGCAACACAACCCGCTCACCAGGGAATTCCTGGAGCGCTTCCTAGAACAGCACGCTCATGAACGCCCCGACCTCTTCGAATCCCACGCGCCGGTACGCGGCGCGCGCCGGGGTGTTGAAGTCGTTGACGTAGAGGCTGACCACGGGTGCGACATCGGCGAGGGCGTAGCGCAGGACCGCCGCCATGCCGGGGGCGGCGAGGCCCAGGCCCCGGTACTCGGGGGCCACCCACACGCCCTGGATCTGGCAGACCTGATCGGTCGCGGCGCCGATCTCCGCCTTGAAGGCGACCTTGCCGTGCTCGTCGAGGCGGGCGAACGAGCGGCCCGAGCCGACCAGTTCGGCCACCCGCGCCTGGTACAGCAGGCCGCCGTCACCGACCATCGGGGAGACGCCGACCTCCTCGGTGAACATCGCCACGCACGCCGGCATGATCGTGTCCATCTCGTCCTTGCGGACGCGGCGGATGTACGGGTCGGGGGTGATGTCCGTGGGCATCCGGTCCGTCACCATCAGCGGCTGCCGGGAGCGGATCTCGCGGGCGGGGCCCCAGCCCGGTTCGAGCAGCTGCCACAGGCGGGCGGTGGCCTCCGCCGGGCCGACGATGGAGGAGCAGCGGCGTCCGGCCCGCCGAGCGCGGTCGGCGAAGCCGCGGATGGCGCGGTCGGTCGCGCAGATCGGGACGAGGTTGGCGCCCGCGTAGCACAGGGACTCCAGCATCCCGTCCTCGTACCAGCCCCACATCTCGCCGCCGAGCCGCCACGGGTCGAGGCCCGCGACACGGACCCGGGCCGTGACGAAGGCGTTCGCGACGGGCTCGCGGTCGAGGACGGCGAGCGCTGCGTCGAGGTCACTCGGTTCGAGCACCCGAGTGGTGGTCTGAGTCAACACGTGCGGAGGGGCCTCACCAGATGGGCTACTGATCTCCGCACTGTACCTGGCGCTCCGCGGGTGTGGCGGGTCGACGTTTCGGCCCCCTCGACTCCGGCCGGTTCCGCGTGGGGCGTCCGCCGACGCGAAAGGCCCGCCCACCCGGAACGGGCGGCGGGCCTGAGGCATGGTCGGGGTCAGCCGGCCACCGACACCGACGGTTCGCCGGAGGTGATGCCGTCCTTCTCCATCTGCTCGGCGATCTTCATCGCCTCGTCGATCAGCGTCTCCACGATCTTCGACTCGGGCACCGTCTTGATGACCTCGCCCTTGACGAAGATCTGGCCCTTGCCGTTGCCGGAAGCGACACCGAGGTCGGCCTCGCGGGCCTCGCCCGGTCCGTTCACGACGCAGCCCATGACGGCCACGCGCAGGGGCACCTCCATGCCTTCGAGGCCGGCGGTGACCTCCTCGGCGAGCTTGTAGACGTCGACCTGGGCGCGGCCACAGGACGGGCAGGAGACGATCTCCAGGCGGCGCGGCTTGAGGTTGAGGGACTCCAGGATCGCGTTACCGACCTTGATCTCCTCGACCGGCGGGGCGGACAGGGAGACGCGGATCGTGTCGCCGATGCCCTCGGCGAGCAGCGCTCCGAAGGCGACCGCCGACTTGATCGTGCCCTGGAACGCCGGGCCCGCCTCGGTCACACCGAGGTGCAGCGGGTAGTCGCACTGCGCGGCGAGCTGCCGGTACGCGTTGACCATGACCACCGGGTCGTTGTGCTTCACGGAGATCTTGATGTCGCGGAAGCCGTGCTCCTCGAAGAGGCCCGCTTCCCACAGGGCCGACTCGGCGAGCGCCTCGGGGGTCGCCTTGCCGTACTTCTTCAGGAGACGGGCGTCCAGCGACCCGGCGTTGACCCCGATCCGGATCGGTGTGCCGTGGTCGTTCGCCGCCTGGGCGATCTCCTTGACCTTGTCGTCGAACTGCTTGATGTTGCCGGGGTTCACCCGGACCGCCGCGCAGCCGGCCTCGATGGCCGCGAAGACGTACTTCGGCTGGAAGTGGATGTCCGCGATCACGGGGATCTGCGACTTCCGGGCGATGACGGACAGCGCGTCGGCGTCGTCCTGCGTGGGGCAGGCGACACGGACGATCTGGCAGCCGGACGCCGTCAGCTCGGCGATCTGCTGAAGCGTCGCGCCGATGTCGGACGTGCGCGTCGTGGTCATGGACTGCACCGACACGGGTGCGTCTCCGCCGACCGCCACGGTGCCGACCTGAATCTGGCGGCTCTTGCGCCGCTCGGCCAGCTTGGTCGGTACCGACGGAATGCCGAGAGAAATCGCAGTCATCTGCTGTGCAACCCCAAGGATGTGGATCGAGTCCAGAGGCTTCCGAGATTACGGCACCGGCGCGTGCTCCAGCACATCGCGCCCCCGCAAACCCTCATAAAGAGGTACTGCCCGGCCATCATGCTGCCGGGCGGTACCCAACCGCGTTCAAACGGTGCCTGTCCGGCGCCTGATCAGGAGATTTTCACCGGGTTCACCACGTCAGCGATCAGCACGAGGATCGTGAAACAGACGAAGACTCCGGCCACCACGTACGCCACCGGCATGAGCTTCGCCACGTCGAACGGGCCCGGGTCGGGGCGCCGGAACACCTTCGCGAGGTTCCTGCGCAGCGCCTCCCACAGGGCGCCCGCGATGTGCCCGCCGTCGAGCGGCAGCAGCGGCAGCATGTTGAACAGGAAGAGCGACAGGTTGAAGCCGGCGACCAGCATCAGCGCCATCGCGAGCTGCTGCGTGGCCGGGATGTCCATGGTGAAGATCTCGCCGCCGACCCGGGCCGCGCCGACCACGCCCATCGGCGAGTCCTGCTCGCGCGGGCCGTCGCCGAACGCCGCGTCCCACAGGGCGGGGATCTTCGCGGGCAGCGCGATGATGGAGTCCACCGCGTCGCCGACCCGGTCGGACATCCACGTCACGGAGGAGCCGAAGTCCTGCCGTACGACTCCGGTGGCGGCGGTGAAGCCGAGGAAGCCCGCGTTGACGTAGCCGTCGGTGATCTGGCCGCTGGCGTCCTTCTTCGGCACCTGGTTGGTGGCGATCTTCGCGGTCAGCGTCTGCTGCTGCCCGTCGCGCTGGACCACGATCGGCACCGTGTCGCCCGCGCTCTTGCGGATCTCATCGGAGAGCGCGTTCCACTCGTCCGTCGCGACGCCGTTGAAGGACACGATCTTGTCCTTCGGCTGCAGTCCCGCCGCCTTCGCCGGGGACTGCGGGTCGGAGGCCTTGCAGCTGTCGCGGTGGGCGCTGGCCTGGATGACGCAGGACGAGACGGACGAGACGACGTTCGTCTGCTGGGTGACGCCGAAGCCCATCAGGACCGTGAGGAAGAGCCCGATCGCGAGGATCAGGTTCATGAAGGGGCCCGCGAACATGACGATGACGCGCTTCCACGGCTTGCGCGTGTAGAAGAGCCGGGTCTCGTCACCGGGCTGCAGCTCCTCGAAGGCCGCGGCGCGCGCGTCCTCCACCATGGAGCGGAACGGCGAGGTCGACCGGGACTCGATCCGGCCGTCGGCACCCGGCGGGAACATGCCGATCATGCGGATGTAGCCGCCGAGCGGGATCGCCTTGACGCCGTACTCGGTCTCGCCCTTCTTCCGCGAGAAGACGGTCGGCCCGAAGCCGACCATGTACTGGGGCACGCGGATGCCGAAGAGCTTCGCCGTCGACAGGTGGCCCAGCTCGTGCCAGGCGATGGAGAAGAGCAGGCCCACCGCGAAGATGACTACGCCGAGGATCATCATCAAGGTCGTCATGCACGGGCCTCCGCGGCTGCCTTGTCCGTTGCGGTCAGTTCACGGGCCCGGGCGCGTGCCCAGGTCTCCGCTTCGAGGACGTCCGCGACGGTGAGTGAAGTTCCCGTTCCGGGTGTGCCGTGTTCCCGCACGACCTTCGTCACCGTCTCCATGATCCCGTTGTACGGCAGGGCGCCCTTCAAAAAGGCGTCCACGCACTCCTCGTTGGCGGCATTGAACACCGCCGGGGCCGTGCCCGCGAGCTCCCCCACGTGCCGGGCGAGCCCCACCGCGGGGAACGCCTCGTTGTCGAGCGGGAAGAACTCCCAGCTGGAGGCCTTCGTCCAGTCGAAGGCGGGCGCGGCGTCGGGGACCCTCTCGGGCCAGCCGATGCCGAGCGCGATGGGGCCGCGCATGTCGGGCGGGGTGGCCTGGGCGAGCGTCGAGCCGTCGATGAACTCGACCATGGAGTGCACGTAGGACTGCGGGTGCACGACGACTTCGATGCGGTCGAAGGGGATGTCGTACAGCAGGTGCGCCTCGATGACCTCGAGCCCCTTGTTGACCAGGGTCGAGGAGTTGATGGTGATGACCGGGCCCATCGCCCAGGTCGGGTGCGCGAGGGCGTCCTCGACGGTGACGTTCGCCAGGTCCGCCTTCGTACGTCCGCGGAACGGGCCGCCGGACGCGGTGACGACGAGCTTGCGGACGTCGGCGCGGGTGCCGCCGGCGAGGGCCTGGAAGAGCGCGGCGTGCTCGGAGTCGACCGGGATGATCTGGCCGGGCTTGGCGATCGCCTTCACCAGCGGGCCGCCGACGATCAGCGACTCCTTGTTGGCGAGGGCGAGGGTGCGGCCCGCCTGGAGCGCGGCGAGCGTGGGGGCCAGGCCGATGGAGCCGGTGATGCCGTTGAGGACGGTGTGGCAGTCGCCACGGCCCGCGATCTCGGTGGCGGCGTCGGGTCCTGCGAGGATCTCCGGGAGCTTGACCCCGGCCCCGTACCGCGCGGTCAGCGCCTCGCGCAGTGCGGGCAGGGCGTCCTCGCGGGCCACGGCGACGGTGCGCACGCGCAGCCGGTGTGCCTGCTCGGCGAGCAGTTCGACGCGGCCGCCGGCGGCGCTGAGCGCGGTGACGCGGAACCGGTCGGGATTGCGCAGGACGAGGTCGACGGCCTGCGTGCCGATGGAGCCCGTGGAGCCCAGGACGACGACGTCCCTGGGGGCGTCGGCCGGGGCCGGGTCGAAGACGAGGTGCGGGTCCGCGAGGGGGGATGGGCTGTCGCTCATCCCCCCATTCTTGCGTGAACTCCCTGTGCGTCCGACACGGGATGGCACACGCGTGACGAGGATCAGCGAATCGGGCGGTGCACGTTCTCCCGTTTGCTCGGCCCCGGCGTCGCCTCCGCAATCCAGGGGCCGTCGCCGCTCGGGTCGACGACGCCCTGCTCCAGCCACGTGTACGTACCGCCGATGACGCCCTTGACGACCTTGCGGTCCAGCTCGTCGGTGTTGGTCCACAGCCGGTCGAAGAGCTCGTCGACGCGGATCCTGGACTGCCGGCAGAAGGCGTCGGCGAGCTGGTAGGCCTCGCGGCCGTACGCCTCCGTGGAGCGCAGCAGTTCGGCGCGTACGCAGACCGCGCTCATGGCGAAGAGTTCGGCGCCGATGTCGACGATCCGGCCGAGGAAGCCCTGCTTCGTCTCCATGCGGCCCTGCCAGCGGGACATGGCGTAGAAGGTGGAGCGGGCGAGTTTGCGGGCCGAGCGCTCCACGTAGCGCAGGTGCGTGGAGAGGTCCGGGTGGCCCTTCGGGTGGAACTCGGCGTACGTGCGCGGGAGTTGGCCGGGGCCCGCGACCAGCTTCGGCAGCCACTTCGCGTAGAAGCCGCCCGCCTTCGCGCCCGCCTTCGCCTTGTCCGAAAGGGACTTGTCGGGGTCGATGAGGTCGCCCGCGACGGACAGGTGGGCGTCGACGGCCTCGCGTGCGATCAGCAGGTGCATGATCTCGGTCGAGCCCTCGAAGATGCGGTTGATGCGCAGATCGCGCAGGACCTGTTCGGCGGGGACGGCGCGTTCGCCGCGGGCCGCGAGGGACTCGGCCGTCTCGAAGCCGCGGCCGCCGCGGATCTGGACGAGTTCGTCGGCCATCAGGCAGGACATCTCGGAGCCGTAGAGCTTGGCGAGGGCGGCTTCGATGCGGATGTCGTTCCTGTCCTCGTCCGCCATCTGGGAGGAGAGGTCCAGTACCGCCTCCAGCGCGAACGTCGTCGCCGCGATGAAGGAGATCTTCGAGCCGACGGCCTCGTGGAACGCGACCGGCTTGCCCCACTGTTCGCGCTCCGCCGACCACTCGCGGGCGATCTTGAGGCACCACTTGCCCGCGCCGACGCACATCGCGGGCAGCGAGAGGCGGCCGGTGTTGAGGGTGGTGAGCGCGATCTTGAGGCCCGCGCCCTCGGGCCCGATCCGGTTCGCCGCGGGGACCCGGACCTGGTGGAAGCGGGTGACGCCGTTCTCGATGCCGCGCAGCCCCATGAAGACGTTGCGGTTCTCCACGGTGATGCCCTCGGAGCCCGCCTCGACGACGAACGCGGTGATGCCGCCCTTGTGCCCGTCGGACTTCGGTACGCGGGCCATCACCACCAGCAGGTCGGCGACGACTCCGTTCGTCGTCCACAGCTTCACACCGTCGAGGACGTACGTACCGTCCTCTTCGGGGACGGCGGTGGTGGCAAGCCGGGCCGGGTCGGAGCCGACGTCGGGCTCGGTGAGCAGGAAGGCCGAGATGTCGGTGCGGGCGCAGCGCGGCAGGAACGTGTCCTTCTGCTCCTGCGTGCCGAACTGCTTCAAGGGCTGGGGAACGCCGATGGACTGGTGCGCGGAGAGCAGCGCGCCGATGGCGGGCGAGGCCGAACCGACCAGGGCGAGCGACTTGTTGTAGTAGACCTGCGTGAGCCCGAGGCCGCCGTACTTCGTGTCGATCTTCATGCCGAGCGCGCCGATCTCCTTGAGCCCGTTGATCGTCTCGTCGGGGATCTTCGACTCGCGCTCGATGCGGGCCGAGTCGATCTTCGTCTCGCAGAAGTCGTGCAGTTTGGCGAGGAATTCCTCGCCGCGCTGCGCGTCCTCGTCGGCGGGCAGCGGATGCGGGTGGATGAGGTCGAGCCTGAGCCGGCCGAGAAACAGTTCCTTGGCGAAGCTGGGCTTGCGCCAGTCCTGTTCACGAGCGGCCTCGGCCACCTGGCGTGCCTCCTTTTCGGAGACCTTCGACCGGTCCTTGCCGTCCTTGCCTACGGGGGATGTTGCGGACATGAGGTTCACCTCGCCGCGCGTCGGGTCCACCGCCCGGCTCGTTACCGACCGGTGCTACTGGATCGTATGTACCCGATAACGGGCATGTCGACCAGTCCCCGCGCACCCGAACGCCGACGGCCGGAGCCCCCGCACAGTGGGCTCCGGCCGTCGTGACCGGCGCGTGGATCAGGCACGCGCCGGGGTCTTCGCGTACGTACTGAGGACGTACTGGAGGACGTACTACAGGGCGAGGCCCGTCAGGACGAGGACGCGCTCGTACGTGTAGTCGTCCATGGCGAACTTGACGCCCTCGCGGCCGACGCCGGACTGCTTGGCGCCGCCGTACGGCATCTGGTCGGCGCGGTAGGACGGGGCGTCGCCGATGACCACGCCGCCGACCTCCAGCGCGCGGTGGGCGCGGAACGCAGTCTGGAGGTCGTGCGTGAACACGCCCGCCTGGAGGCCGTACTTGGAGTCGTTGACGGCGGCGAAGGCCTCGGCCTCACCGTCCACCTTCTTGACCGTGAGGACCGGGCCGAAGATCTCCTCGCAGGAGATCGTGACGTCGGCCGGGACCTCGGCGAGGACGGTCGGCGCGTAGGTGGCGCCGTCGCGCTTGCCGCCCGCGAGGAGCTTGGCGCCCGCGGTCACGGCCTCGTCGACCCACGACTCGACGCGCTTCGCCGCGTCCTCACTGACCAGCGGGCCGACATCGGTGGCGTCGTCCGCCGGGTCGCCGGTGACCTGCGCCTCGACGGCCGCGACGATCTTCGGCAGGAGCCGGTCGTAGACGGTGGCGTCGGCGATGACGCGCTGCACCGAGATGCAGGACTGGCCGCCCTGGTAGTTGGAGAAGGTGGCGATGCGGCCCGCCGCCCAGTCCAGGTCCGCCTCGGAGGCGTAGTCGGCGAGAACGACGGCCGCGCCGTTGCCGCCGAGCTCCAGGGTGCAGTGCTTGCGCGGCACGCTGTCCATGATCGCGTAGCCGACCGGGCCCGAGCCCGTGAAGGAGATGACCGGGAGGCGCTCGTCCTGGACCAGGGCGGGCATGCGGTCGTTCGGGACCGTGAGCACCGACCAGGAACCGGCCGGGAGGTCCGTCTCCGCGAGCAGCTCGCCGAGGATCAGCGAGGAGATCGGGGTGGCCGGGGCCGGCTTGAGGATGATCGGGGCGCCGACCGCGATGGCCGGGGCGACCTTGTGGGCGCTCAGGTTCAGCGGGAAGTTGAACGGGGCGATGCCGAGGACGACGCCCTTCGGGATGCGGCGGGTGATCGCCATACGGCCTGTGCCGCCCGCGTCCGTGTCGAGGCGCTGGGCCTCACCGCTGTTCCAGCGGCGGGCCTCCTCGGCGGAGAAGCGGAACACGGAGACGGCGCGGCCGACCTCGCCGCGGGCCCACTTGATCGGCTTGCCGTTCTCCGCGGAGATCAGCTGGGCGATCTCCTCGGTGCGCTCGATCAGTCGGTCGGCCACGTGGTTCAGGGCCTTGGCCCGTACGTGGGCGGGGGTCGCGGCGAACTCGTCGACCACGGCGTGGGCGGCGGCGACGGCCTCCTCCACCTGGGCCTCGGTCGGCTCGGCGACGGTGCCGACGAGGCGGCCGTCGTAGGAGTTGTGGACGTCGAACGTCGTGTCACCGGTGGCCTGGCGGCCGGCGAGCCAGAAGGCGTGGGTGGTCATGGGTGCGTGTACCGGCCTCTCCGTGGTGGGTGGGGGTGCGTGTGACCACGGTAGGGCGGGTGTGTGGGGTCGCGGTTTGGCCACGGTGGAGTGGTCGCGGGTGGGGGTTCGCCGAATTGGAGCGCCGCACCGGCGTTACGGTCTCGGGGCTCCGCCCCGAACCCCGCTGCTCAATCGCCGCAGGGGCTTGATGTGCCCAGCCCCGCCGGGCGGCGCTGGGTGCGTATTTCCAGCCCCTCCGGCGCTTGAGGAGCGGGGTTTGGGGCGGAGCCCCAAGGCTGTGGCGGCTCCTACGCCCCCGTCGCCTTCAGTGCCAGCCACAGCTCCATGCGGACGTCCGGGTCGTCCAGGGAGCGGCCGAGGATCTCCTCGACCCGGCGCATCCGGTACCGCAACGTATGACGGTGGACCCCCAGATCCGCCGCCGCCGCGTCCCACTGGCCGTGCCGGGAGAGCCACGCCCGCAGGGAGGCCACCAGGTCCCCGCGCCCCGTCGCGTCATGGTCGCGCAGCGCCCGCAGGAGGCCGTCCGCGAACGCCCGTACCGCGTCGTCACCCAACAACGGCAACACCGAGCCCGCCGCCACGTCCTCGTGCTCCACGAGGATGCGGCCGCGTCTGCGGGCGACGGAGAGCGCCTGTTCGGCCTGCTTGTACGCGGACACCGCCGCGATCGGCCCGGCCGGCGCCGAGAAGCCGATGACCAGCTCGTCCTCGGACGAGCCCTCCCCCCGCGTCGACTCCAGCGCCTCCGCGTACAGGAGACAGGCCTCCGCCGCCGCCCCGCCGTCGACGGCGAGCAGCACGAGGCGCTCGCCGTCGGGGACGACGAGCAGCGCCTCGCCGGAGCGCGCCGCGGCGGACTCCATGACGTCGGCGAGGACCGGGAGCGGGCCCGAGCCCTGCCCGCCCGATCCGGTCACGGCCTCGGCCAGCAGCGCCGCCGTCCCGTTCGAAGGCGTCCCGGCCGGACGCGCCGTGCCGTTCTTCGGTGGCGCCACGGCGTCCGCGATCACCATCCGGAACGGCGCGTCGAGCAGCGCCCCGTACAGGTCGCCCGCGACGGCCCGCGCGTGGTCGGGCTCCCCCGCGAGCAGCATCCGCAGGACGGCCGAGCCGATCCGCTGCTCGGCCGCGTACAGCGCCCGGGAGCGTTCGGTGGTGAGGGTCAACAGGGCGATCGCCGAGTGCAGGGCGTAGCGCTCGGCCGTGCCGAGGGCCGCGGCCGTGCCCACCGCGAGCGCCGCGCGGGGCCGCCGTCCCGCGCCGATGGAGTGCAGTTCGACCCGGTCCTCTGAGCCGCTCTCCACCACCGCGCTGGCCGGCGCGGGCCGGTCCCGCAGCCGCTCCACGTCGCCGGTCAGGCGGGCGGCGCGGCGGCCCGCCCAGTCCGGGGCGGTACCGACGACGGCGCCCGACGCGTCGTACAGCGCGGCCCACCCGTCGACCTGGGCGGCGAGCACGGCGAGCACCCCTTCGGGGCCGCTGCCCAGCGCCTGCTTGGTGAGTTCGCGCTGGGCGGCGAACCCGGAGGTGACGGCCTTGTACTGCTCGGCGGCGATCGCGGCGGAGACCGCCTTGCTGATGGCGATGAACGGCGTGCGCGGCGGCACCGCGAGCAGCGGCAGTCCCTGGTCCTTCGCGGCCTTCACCAGAGCTTCGGGGACGTCGTCGTAGTTGACGCCGACGGCGAAGCCGAGGCCGACGACTCCCGCCTCGGCCAGCCGCTTCACGTAGCGGCGCATGGCGTCGGGGTCCTCGGCGTCCAGCTTGAGCGCGGTCATCAGGAGGAGCTCGCCGCCCTCCATGTACGGGACGGGGTCGGCGAGCTCGCTCACGTGCGCCCAGCGGACCGGCGTGTCCAGGTGCTGCTCGCCCGCGCGCACGCTGAGCTTGAGCGCCGAGTGGTGGACGAGCGAGGCGAGCGTGGGCGGCATGGGCCAGGCCTTCGGGTGAGCGGGGTGTACACGGGGGCAGGGCGTACAAGTGAATCTTGTGAAGCTTTTGGCCGCTCCGTATGAACGACCAGTGTCGATTCTGCCTCACCGTACGTACTACTGGGGCCCGGCCCCCTGAAAGCTCAGTCAACCTTCGGGCTCACTCACGCGACTTTCAGCCACGCAGGTCCACGAGCAGCGGCGGAGCGTGCTCCCCGCGCACAGTGGTGAGCGAGAGCACCGCGTGCCCCGGCGGCACCGCGTGCGCCAGGTCCGATGCCGACCAGCGCTCGCGCTCCACCTTGCGGACGGTGACGGCGTCCGTGGTGACGGCCTTCCCGGTCACCATCTGGCGCGCCTTGTGCAGGGCGCGGGTCAGCGGCTGCTGCGCGAACACCGCGTGCTGCGCGACCTCCTCGGTCTCCACCCACTCCGTGCCCCACGCCTCCGCGAACCGCCGGCCGTCCCACGTCGTGACCCCGGAGAACGCCATGCGGCAGCCGACCGCCGCGTACAGCGGGCCCTGCAGGGGCTCGGCGACCTCGCCGATGGTGCGCAGGCCGAGCACCACTCCGGCGTGCGCGGACCGCAGCCGCTGGATGCCGCGGACCGTCTCGGCGGTGACGGTGCGCGCCGCGTCGTCGAGGACCATGCAGGCGAAGTGGGAGCGCCCCGCCCGAGCTCGTACGACGGAGGTGAACTGGGCGAGCAGCAGCCGCGCGAGCAGCCGGGACGCCTCCTCGTGGCCCTGCTCCGGCAGGTCGACGCGGACCCGCAGCGGGTGGTGCGCGAGGGCCCGTACGGAGAACGGGCGGGCGGCCGCCGGGTCGAAGAAGCCGGCGAAGACCGGCCGGTCCAGGAGGGCAAGGCGGTCGGCGAGCATCGGGCCCGGGTCGCCGGCAGTGCCGAACTGGCGCTGCCGCGCGTCGAGTTCGCGCCGCATCGCGGAGTCCACCGACAGCCGCCCCTTGAGGTCGGCGAAGGCCTCAGGGTCGCCCTCCAGGAGTTCGCGCAGCACCGGCACCGCGGGGAACGTGCCGTGCGCCTCGCGGTAGGGGCCGAGGAGCTGGGCGAGCGCGGTGGCGGCGCGCCGGGTGTCACCCTGCTCGCCGGGTGACAGGTCCCCGACCAGGCCCTCGGCGAGGAAGCCCGCCGCCTCGTCCGCGTCGGTGGTGTCCGCGTACAGGTCGAGGTCGTGCACCGACGCCCGGTCGCCCGGCCCGACCACCACGTCGTACGCGTCGTCGGGGCCGAGCGGGGTGCCCTTCGCGCAGACCGCGAGCACGGCGCACTGCCCGGTGAGCGCCTGGAGCGCCAGGGACTCGACCACGGGGCGGACGACCCCCGCCGTCTTGCCCGCGCCCGGCGGGCCGACGGCGAGGAGCGAGGTGCCCAGCAGGCCCGGGTCGAGGGCCACGCCCGCGCCCCGCAGCACATACGGATTGCGCTCGTCGCTCGCGAAGGAGCCGATCCGCACCTGGCCGACGAGCAGGTCGTGCGCCGCCGCGCGGGCCGGCAGATCGCGCTGGCCCGAAGGGTGCGCCCAGGCGCCCGCGCCCTGCTTGAGCACGGTCTTGGCGAAGGCGGCCGGGTCCGCGGCCTGCCGCCAGGCGTGGGTGACGCGGGCGCAGTCGACGTCGTTCATGCGCCCGCCCGCCACCTCGGCGGTGAGCACGTCGGCGGCCTGACCCTGCCCCGCCTCACGCAGCTCGGCCCACTCGGCGCGGGCGGGCAGTGCGGCAGGACGCGGCGGCGCCTCCTTCTTGCGGCGCGCGGACCAGACCTCCAGCCAGCCGCCGATCCGGGCGAACGGGTAGAGGACGGCCGCCGTGATCAGGGCGTACAGAAGATAGGCGAGCACCGGCACCGTGAAGAAGCCGTAGCCGCCGGTGACGAGGACGACGAGGGAGAGGACGGGGTCGGCGATCGGCAGCGGCCGCCAGGACAGACCGAGCGCGTCCGGCCAGACGAACACCAGCACGCCCACGGCGGCCACTGAGGCCACGATGGCGCGGGCGGGCTGCGGACGCCGCACGACGAAGTGCTGGATGCCTTCTCCCCAGGCCCCGAAACGCCCCACCAAGTAGACGAGCAGGGCGAAAGCCAGCCCTTCGTAGACGACGAGTGCGTCCTGCGCCTTCCGGTCGCGGACCGACGTCGTGCCCGGCCACCACCAGCTGTCCGGCGTGAAGATCTTGAGCGGGGCCCACTGGTACGGCAGCGTGCCGCGCCGCCACAGGCTCCACAACAGGACGCCGACCAGGAACGACACCGCCATCCACACGAGCAGTTTGCGACCGATCGCGGACGTGTCCTGCTCGGGAGGCCGGGGCACGAACCCGTACCGCCACACACCCGGCTGCGCCTTGGGGCGGCGCGCGGCGAGCCACTCCGCCACCGAACCGCGGGACGCGCTCGGCGCCTGCCGGGGCATCGGCGGGGCGGCCGGGCGGGGCGGCCGCGCGGGACGCGGCACGGGCGCGGCGGCCCGCCAATCGCCTCCTGCCCCGTGCGTCTCCCGCATCCCGCTGTCGCTGTCCATGGCGTAGCCCCCTGACCTGCCGGTCCGTTCGTGCCGTGTGCGTCGATCGCGCCTCAATCTAATGCCCGTACCAGGGGAGTTCACCGCTTACGCGCCCCATGGGCGGACATGGGGCGGCACCGGCACCGACACGCACACCTGTCCACGACGGACAACACGCACCACCGACCCCGCCCCGATGGAGCATGACCACCCCGCTCCCCCGCCCCTAACCTGCGAGAAACCCCCCGAAAGCAGCCCCGGCGGCATCGGCCTCGACACCGAACCCGGGACCGGATCAAGAACCAGGAGCCCCGCATGAGCGACATCCCGCAGGAGCGCCGCGTCGTCACCGCCATCCCCGGCCCGAAGTCGCAGGAGCTGCAGGCCCGCCGCACCGCGGTCGTCGCCGCAGGCGTGGGCTCCACGCTGCCGGTGTTCACCGCCAAGGTCGACCGCGGCATCATCGAGGACGTCGACGGGAACCGCCTCATCGACTTCGGTTCCGGCATCGCCGTGACCTCCGTCGGCGCCTCCGCCGAGGCCGTGGTCCGCCGCGCCTCCGCCCAGCTGCAGGACTTCACCCACACCTGCTTCATGGTCACGCCGTACGAGAGCTACGTCGCGGTCGCCGAGGCGCTCGCCGAGCTGACGCCGGGCGACCACGCCAAGAAGTCGGCCCTGTTCAACTCGGGCGCCGAGGCCGTCGAGAACGCCGTCAAGATCGCCCGCGCCTACACCAAGCGCCAGGCGGTCGTCGTCTTCGACCACGGCTACCACGGCCGGACGAACCTGACGATGGCGCTCACGTCGAAGAACATGCCGTACAAGAACGGCTTCGGCCCGTTCGCCCCCGAGGTCTACCGCGTCCCGGTGGCCTACGGCTACCGCTGGCTGACCGGCCCGGAGAACGCCGGTGCCGAGGCCTCCGCCCAGGCGATCGACCAGATCACCAAGCAGATCGGCGCGGACAACGTCGCCGCGATCATCATCGAGCCGGTGCTCGGCGAGGGCGGCTTCATCGAGCCGGCCAAGGGCTTCCTCCCGGCGATCCGCCAGTTCGCCGCCGACAACGGCATCGTCTTCGTCGCGGACGAGATCCAGTCCGGCTTCTGCCGCACCGGCCAGTGGTTCGCGTGTGAGGACGAGGGCATCGTCCCGGACCTGATCACGACCGCCAAGGGCATCGCCGGCGGCCTCCCGCTCGCCGCGGTGACCGGCAAGGCCGAGATCATGGACGCCGCGCACGCGGGCGGCCTCGGCGGCACCTACGGCGGCAACCCGGTGGCCTGCGCCGGTGCGCTCGGCGCCATCGAGACGATGAAGGAGCTCGACCTCAACGCCAAGGCGAAGGAGATCGAGACGACGATGAAGGCGCGCCTGTCGGCGATGCAGGAGAAGTTCCCCGCCATCGGCGACATCCGCGGCCGCGGCGGCATGATCGCCGTCGAGCTGGTGAAGGACCCGGCGACGAAGGAGCCGAACCCGGAGGCCACCGCCGCGCTCGCCAAGGCCTGCCACGCCGAGGGCCTGCTCGTCCTCACCTGTGGCACGTACGGCAACGTGCTGCGTTTCCTGCCGCCGCTCGTCATCGGCCAGGAGCTCCTGAACGAGGGCCTCGACATCATCGAGAACGCGTTCGCGGCGCTCTGAACGGTCCCAGGACACCGCTCCGGTAACAGGAGCCACACCGCCCGATCGTGACGACGCGGACCGCGACAATTCCGTGACCTGCGACGACGGTCGGGCCGTGTGAAGAAGGTGTGCGAGGCCGATGGGATGTTGTCCAAGCGGCTGTCGCACCCTCAGCCCCTGCCGTACGGTTTCTGCAGATGAGAGAAACACCCCGCTCGCAGGTGACTGCGGGCGATACCGGGTCGAGGCCTCCCCAGCTTCGCCCTGGTCGTGCCCTCGCGCACACACCCGGAGCTTCCGGCTCCGGAACTCCTCACCGGTCGGACGGTCGCCCGCCCCAAACCCCCCGGGGCGCGCGATACGCCGGCCAGTTCGGCCGGTTCGGAACTACCCCCCCTGTTCCGAACCGGCCGACCATTTTTCTCATCCTCTTCGCAGCGCTTCTCTTCGCCGCGCTCACCTGGCAGGTCGCCTCCGACGGCCCCCTCCTCGCGTACGACGAGCGCCTCGGCGACGCGATCCGCACCAGCGCGATCCCCTCGGGCCCCGCCGAATTCTTCGCCGACCTCGGCAACATGGCGGTCGCCCTCCCGGTCCTCGCGGGCACCCTCGCGTACGTCACCTGGCGCACCAGGACCTGGCTCCCCGTGATCTCCACGGTCGTGGCGATGGCCCTGGTCCCCACCCTGGTGGCCCCGCTCCAGTCCCTCATCGCCCGCCCCGGACCGCCACCCATGGCACCGGACACGGGCTTCTACCCCTCGGGCCACGCGGCGACGGCGGCGGTCGCGTACGGGCTGTGCGTGCTGCTGCTGCGTTCACGCCGACTGGCCTACGGCTGCGTCCTGTTGAACGCGGCCGTAGGCCTGGGACTCGTACGGCAGGGGTATCACTGGCCGGCCGATGTGCTCGGCAGCTGGTGTCTGTCGGTGGTGCTGCTGTGCGCGGCGGCGTACGCGGTCAGCCGAAGTAGCCGTCGAAGTTCTTCTGGAACTCCCAGTTGTTGAATCGGTCCCAGTTCACCGACCACGTCATCAGGCCGCGCAACGCGGGCCAGGTGCCATGGGTCGCGTACGAGCCGCAGTTGGTCTTCTTGGTGAGGCAGTCGAGGGCGTTGTTGGTCTCCGCCGGGGAGACGTAGCCGTTGCCCGCCTGGGTGGAGGCCGGCATGCCGATCGCGATCTGGTCGGGGCGCAGGGGCGGGAAGACGTTGTTCGCGTCGCCCGCGACCGGGAAGCCGGTGAGCAGCATGTCGGTCATCGCGATGTGGAAGTCGGCGCCGCCCATGGAGTGGTACTGGTTGTCGAGGCCCATGATCGAGCCGGAGTTGTAGTCCTGGACGTGGAGAAGCGTCAGGTCGTCGCGCAGGGCGTGGATGACCGGCAGGTACGCTCCCGCGCGCGGGTCCTGGCCGCCCCATTTGCCGGTGCCGTAGTACTGGTATCCGAGCTGGACGAAGAACGTTTCCGGCGCCATGGTCAGGACGAAGTTTCATCTACGACCCACTTAGCAGCGATGCTGTCGTGCGCAGCGGTGCGCTTCGCAGAGGGAGTGACGAACGATTCCCGAGCAGCCAATCCCTTTACAGAACTCGCTAGTTGAGAGCGCGACAGGGGGCGTCGGGGCGCGCGGTGCGGCGTACGTTGAGGATTCAACGCAAGGCAAGCGGCGCCGCCGGGTGTGCAACCACCCGACAGCGCCTTGATCGACACCTGATGAGAGCAGGCGACGACCCATGAGTGATGCTAACCATGCCCATGAGCTAAGCAAGTGCCCGGACTTCATCGATCCGGACACATGGATCTGGGCAGGCGAGATGGTGCGCGGCCTTCCGCCCATTCCGCGCGACACCGTGCTGAAGATCGAGACCTACCGCAGCGCCTTCCCGTGGATGCCCCACAGCCTGAAGCACAACGCCGTGGCGACGGACGTCCGGGACTGATCATGCACAACGAACCAGAGCCCCGCCTGTGCCAGCAGGCGGGGCTCTGTGCTGCGCCCCCGGCCTGGTGCAACAGGTCGGGGGCGCTTTCATGGGCGGGGACGGGCCGTTGCAGCGACCCACCGCCGCCCGGTCTCGTGCGGGCCGTCGGCTACTCCGTGCCCTCGGTCGGCATGGCCATCTCGTCGGGCCGGAGCCGCGCGAAGCGGGCATGCGCCCGGTGCGCCCACACAGTGAACGGCGGCCCGGAGACGGACATCTTGGTGGCCACCATGACGGCGTCGTCCGGGTCGGTGATGTCGTGATCGCAGAACCGGCAGACCTGACGCCACGCCGTCGTCACGGCCGCGCCGGTCAGGGTCTCGTAGTGGTCGCACAACGTCTCCACCGACCGTGAGAGCCGCTGAGCGTGCCCGACGCGCGAGAGCAGTCCCGGCAAGGGCTCCACGTCCCGCCGTGCCCGAGCCGTGCCGATCTCCGCTCGTGCGCGCGCGGCGGGCGCGTCGTCACAGGGCAGATCGGCCGCGATGTTCTCGACCTCGGAGATCAGCAGCGCGGCCATGCCGCTCAGGGTGCGCGTCAACACGTCCAGCTCCTCGGGGGTGGGCACGTCGGCGTCCGGACCCAGTAGGCGGTGTGCCGCGGTACGCATCACGGCGATGTCCGGCGGGCGGGGATCACGCCCTTGGGCGGTTGGCGGGCGGGCGGTAGTTTTCATGGCGTCGGCCTGCTTTCTCAGGTTGACCATGCCCCCGGGCGCCGGCCGCGCCGCGGGGGTCCTTCGCATACCGACACTACTACTGGTATGGGGTAGTACACCCCCCTGCGCTACCGATCGCACCCGTGCAGGGGCCATGCCTACCGTGCACTCATGATCGAGTTCGCCGAGGACCGCCCGAAGTGGGAGCAGATCGCAGAGGTGATCCGGCAGCGGATCACGGACGGCACGTACCCGCCGCGCACGCGCGTGCCCTCGGTGCAGCAGATCGTGGAAGAGACCGGCGTCGCGGTGGATACCGCACAGAAGGCTTTGCGCGCACTGCGTGACGAGGGCTGGACGTACACCGTGCGCGGCATGGGCAGCTTCGTCACGACCGAGCCCCCGGCGGCCGGCCCGCGCAACGCCTAGCAACGACCGATCCACCACCGCAACACCCCGTTGCAGGCCGTTGCGGTGATCGCCGCGCAGGGGTTGCTAGTTGCTAGGCCCCTGGTCGGGGTGGTTTCGGTCGCTAGAGGGGTCGCTAGGCCTAGCAACGACGGTCGCTAGGTCGCTAGGCGCTGCTAGGCGGGTCACGCGCTTGTGATGGCGGGTCGACTCCCCCTCGGAAAGTCGCTCCACGGCCGTTGCCGGGGTCTGTACGACCAGGGGGTGCCACCGCCGCCAGGGCAGGTCCACCGAAGATCGCCCCCGCCATCAGGGGCGCCATCAATGACACGTCGCCCCGCCACCGATGGCGGGTGGTTACGCCTCGCGGCACACCCGGAATCCCGCGCTGAGGGCCGTTTCCGGCACCACGGCGTGAAGGGCGTAACCCGTAACCAGGGCAGGCCAGAGGGCGCGCGAGGGGGTAACCAGGGGCGCAACCGGTTACGCCCGACCCGTAACCCGGTTGCGCCCCGGAGCACATCGAGGAACCTCGAACCTGATCGACGCTCCGTGACAATCCAGGGCGTGATCTTGAGTTCACCAAGATGGGTGGACTCAAGATCACAGACGTAGGCGCGCCGACCACGCGTAGCACCGCCCTCCCCACTGCAACGCCCCCCGTTGCACCGGCCGTTGCAGTGCAACGGTGCGGCAGGCTGCTACCCGCTACAGCGCAGGTCGGGCGGTAGCCGAGGTGCTGCACGGCCTGCTACGCGTCGCAGCCCGAGGTGCTACGCGCGCCGGGGTGCGACGCCCCTCGGGCACCACACCGCCACGGCCGCAACGGGGGCGTTGCAAAGATCGCGGACGCCCACGACCCGGCGTTTGCAGTGCAAAGTGGATCATTCGCGTGGCGCCCCACCTGCATGATCACCGCCCGGCGGCCCGGGTGATCTAGGTCCGCGACGCCGCCACACGGGGCCGATCATGCCTCTGACCTGCGGGTTTGCAGGCGTTTGCACAGGCTCCGCAGAGGGTTATCCGGGAGACAGGGGCGTTTGGGGTCACCCAGTAGATTGATCACGGTCGACCCCCACCCCCCTGTTTGCAGTTGCGATGCGAGCATCAGTGCAGGTCAGCGCTTGATCGACGCGCTCCCCTCCGATCGGACGATCACTCCCCGCGTCAACTGTGGATCACAGCACGACGATCAACGCCTTGCGGATCATTCACTCATGCAAAGGGCCGCGCCCGTGGTCATGCGCGGCCACGGGCGCGGCGGTCGGCGACGCGCAGGAGAGGACACGTCGCCGATCCGAGTCGACGGAGGCACGGACGCCGACTCGGACGTCATCAGTCGGCGTCGGGCAGTGCGCGCCACATCTCCAACGGGACGCGCTCGCGCCGGTCGTGCAGCGCGTCAGCAAGGCGCTCGTACTCGACCTCACGCGCGCGCTCGTTGTCGCGCTTCACGTCGCGCAGCACCTCGAAGCCATCGATCACGATGCGGTCCTCACAGACTTGGGCTTGGGCACCTCGGCACGCGGCACACGAGGCAGGTCGACCAGGTGCGCGGGCACCTCGTCGCCGCGCACGACGAGCGTGAACATCTCGGGCCCGAGATCCTCGCGCACGATCAGCACGTCCTCTGTTGCTTTCATCAGCCACGAACTCCCGTGTCGACGACGAATGCGCCGGGCTGGAAGCACTGCACATCGGCACGCATCCACGCAAGGAATGCGTACTGACCGTTGTCGGCATAGCGCTCTCGCAGGAACTCGATCCTGAATTCCGTACGTATCCCTACGCCCAACATGTCCCACTGCCCCGTATACACCTCCGAGCAGTCCGAGGAGCTACCCACCGTCAAGTTGGTCGGTACCTGCTTTGTGGTGAGCCGGGGGATGTTGTCGAGATACCGGGGCGGTGCGATGTACTGATTGGTCGTGTCCCGGAGAAGGGAAAGGGACTGGTTCGTGCGCGGCGCCATGATCTGAGCGTTGGGGGTGAAGTTGTTGTTCTCGACGGCACCCGCCGCCTGAACGGCGAATTCCCATCCCATGGTTCCTGCGGCCGGAGGGGAGCCGATAACCGACCCGTTCGTGCCATGCGTCGTGAGAGTGACCCCACTCTGATTGAGCACCCCCCGAGGTTCGGGCGCCGAACCGGTACCCCGGAGCGCTGCACGGTCGAGTTCGAGCGCGATCTGCTGAGCGAAGCTGTTCGCGATGACGTCGGACGCCGACGGGTCGGAATCCTCGAAGAGTTCCACGGACATGGTGACAAGCCTATTCAGCGAACGGGCCGTAAACGTCACGGAGTCGAAGGTCATGTCCGCCGCCGAAATGGCAGCATTCTCGGCACGCCATCCCGGAGTTCCTTCGCCGGTAAGCCGGGGGATCTTCAGGGTCTGCGCCGTCATCGGCACGAACGTCGCGCCGGCCTGCGCCACGCGCATCTGATTCCGCGCGAGGTCGATGATGCTTCCGGCGAGCGGCGTCGGCACCAGATGCCCACCGGCCGTGAGGGTTCCCTCGGAAAGGGCCTTCTTCTCGGCTTCGGCGTTCTTCCAGTTACCGGTGGCGAGGCCCTTGATGTATTTGTCGAACGACAGGCCCTCTTCGGCGCGCTCAACGGAGCCGTTGTCCCGGAGCCAGTTCGTGAACGACTGGCCCTTGTGCAGGATTTGGGACCCCTTCATATTGCGGGCCCCCTGACTGCCGTATCCGAGAGGGCGAGTACCGTCACCGGATTCGGTGCCATAGCCGGACGCCGCCGTGTCGGCCACCGCCTTCAGGCGATCGATCTCGTCATTCAGCTTGCGGACGTACCCGACCTTCTCGGCGTTGGAATGATGGTTCTTGATCTGAACATGCGTCAGGTCATAGTCGGGCCCTGCGTCGTCAAGAATGCGCTTGAGTTCGGCCCGAGCCGATTCGAGCGCCGGAAATGAGTGCATGCGATGTCCCGGGATGATGGCACGCCTCAACGGGCGTGCAAGCTTGGGGAATTCGGCTCTAGCGCGTCCACGCTGCATCCCGGGCCGCTCCGGTCGGCGTCTACGGACGCCCCGAACGACGGCGGTGCCGACCGCCTGTCGCCCGCGTTCCCGCCGGGCCCTGCCCGGCTCTCGCGACTGCTTGCAGGATACCCGTTCTGACGAGACGTCACCCGGAGCCGGACAGTGTGGCGGCGCGGTCGGCGGTCGCAGACCACGCGACCCATGTCAGATCGCCCGACGCGCGATGGTGGGTCGCCAACGCCCGCGCGGCGTCGGCGGGATCGGCGACGGACAGCCCCGCGGCGCGGCGCGCCTCACAGGCTTGTGTGAGCATGTCCAGCTCGGCGCTGAAACGTGCCCGGTCGTCAGGCTCAAGGACAACCAGGGCAAGCGTCAGC
This sequence comes from Streptomyces endophyticus, assembly GCF_035798155.1. Classification (NCBI taxonomy): domain Bacteria; kingdom Bacillati; phylum Actinomycetota; class Actinomycetes; order Kitasatosporales; family Streptomycetaceae; genus Streptomyces; species Streptomyces endophyticus. The sequence continues at coordinate 51,606 of NZ_JAOZYC010000150.1, forward strand.
GGGTCGTCGGGAGTCGCATCGGTCATGGTCGGTTCCTTCCTTGTGGTTCATGGATGTGCGGCTCCGTGTCGCCCTCACGGCGCGGCGGCGTCCACGGAGTCGACCAGCGGGGGCGAGGCGCTCACGGGGGCGTCCAGCGCGGCGGGCGGGGGCTGCATGCTGGTCGTCCAGCGTCTGCCTCTGCATCGCGTTGCCTTGAGCACCGCAACGCCCCTCGTATCCCTCCGGGGCCCTCTATAGGGCCCCCGGGGGAGGTATACGGATGGGGGAAATGGCACGGCGTCAGGGATATGACAGGGATACGTGCTGGTCGGAAGGGATACGGATGTGGGTACGCCGTGGGTACGGGGGATACGGGCGAGGGATACGAGAGGGATACGGAGTGCCCTTCGTATCCCTCGCCAGGGATACGGCGCCGGTCGTCAGTCGAGCGGCTCCTGGATGTGCTGGGCGGATTCGTTGATGACGTGCCAGACCGCGCCCGTGCCCGCCACCCGGTAGCGGCTCGTGCCGGGGACCTTCTCGGCCAACTCCTTCTTGAGCAGCCCGTTGATGGCCTTCTGCGCCGCGCTGCGGGCCTTCCCCTTGTCTCCCGCGCACTCGCGGACCAGGTCGGACTCGACGGCCAGCTGCGTCGGCGAGCCGCCCACGTCCCCGAAAGGGGCCATGGCCACCAGTACGGCGCGCTGCCTGTCGGTCACCTCCGGCACGCGCGGCCGGTAGCCGTCCTGGACGCCGTCGCGCACCACGCTGTAGTGCATGGGCGAGTTCAGGTCCTTGGGATCGTCGGCCCGTACGCGGCGGATCAGCGTCACTTCCTGGTCGGGGATCTCGTCCCCGGCGAACTGCCACTTGAGGGTGGCCGTGGACTCCTTCGTCTGCTGGTCGGTGTACCTGTCCACGACGGCCACGGCGATCAGGAAGCGCCCCCATTCCTGCGGCCCTACGCCGCTCGACCGGTCATGACCGTTGCCTGATCCACTTTTGTTCCAGTGGTGCGACACGAGGAACGTCGCGCCCGCGTCCTGGACGATGCGCTGAATGCCCCCGAGCAACTCGCCCATGGCGTACAGGTCCGCGCCCTTGGCGCCGCCCACGGAGAGATACAGCGGATCCAGAACAATCAGGCGTGGGCGGTATTCCGCAAGGGCCTTCGTGATGAGGTGGAGGTGCTGCGCATCGGTGAGTTTCGGCGCACGGCAGCAGATGACGATGTCGAGCGCGTCGGCCTCTTCGCGAGCGAGGCCCTTGGACGCTGCAACCGCGTGAATGCGGCGCGTCAGCTTCGCGTCGGAGCCCTCACCGTAGAAGAACACCACGGGGCCGGCCGCGCGGCACGGGAACTCCCCGAGCCACGGCAGTCCGGCGGCACAGGAGACTGCCGCGTCGACACCTCCCCAGGACTTTCCCGCCTTTCGCTCTGCGGACATCACGCCGTAGTCCCCGGCGACAATGACGGGCTCGAAGAGAAACTGCCGCGGTTCCCGGTTCGCCACGTCGGCCGCGATGTCCGCGAACTTCCGGAACACCAAGTCGGCTTCGGGCTCGCTTGCGTCCGCGAGCCTCGCGGCGCGCATCTCCCTGTCCAGCTCGTTCACACACGCCCAGAAGTCTGCCGGGAGAGCGCTCCCGAAGACGTTGAGGAAGTCAGTGCGAGCGTTGTTGCCGTCCTCCTTGGGCAGCGCGTGATAGATACGAGCGGCCTGCATTCCCTGCCCTGTTGGCTGCCGGTGGTCGGCGTGCTCGCACGGTTCGGGCTGTTGGTGCGTCGGGCACTGCGCGTAGGCCGGAGTCGTCATTCCGCGCCCCCGTCGAAGTTCCCGAGAAGGAGCAGGAGCGGTTCCCCGGCCGCCGCGGCGGCGCGCAGTACATCGGGTGCGTCGTCAACGGTCCCGAGCAGTACGGGACATGAGTCGTCGTGACCGACATGCAGGCGATTGAAGCCGTGGCTGTCGACCGTCACCCCGAGAACACTGCTTTGACAGTGCCCGCACTCATACGCCGCCGCTGCTTTCATGGCTACGGCATCGGGCTTGCGCTTGCGGGGATCGCCGCTATTCGCCTTACGTCGGCGGCTCATGAGGCGTCACCGCCGTCCGAGGTGTTCAGGTGCGCCTTTTGGTACTCCTGAACACCGCAACGCCCGCACTCCCAGTCCTTCAGGGCACCGGCGACCCACCCCACGGAGCGCCGTACATTGTGTGCCTCCGCGAGGGCGGCGAGGATCTGACGGACGGAGAGCCCTTCGACGTGACGCAGGTAATGGACCCTGGTGACCAGGAACTCGCGGTCGTCCGCCGACAACCACTGTTGCGGGTAGGTCTTTCCGTCCGTTCCGATACAGCGTCCAGCGGGTACCGAGTACGTCGCCTGGTCGCTCGAATGGCCATGGCGTTCAAGGGCGGCCCCACGTACCGTCAGTCCTGAAGCCGTTGCCGTGGCTATCGTTGAGCGGGGCCCTTTGCCGGGGGCCCCGCCGCCATGTTCACGCGGCATGCGCGCCACCGCCGTTCACGGCGGGGGCCAGCAGAAGGGCGAGCCGGGCGCGCTGTTCTTCACTGAGGGGCGGGAATTCGTCCACAACGCGCTCGATGTGCTCTTGGAGCGAAATGGCCCTGAGTTCGCGCTGATCTTCGGTGACGTCGGCTTGGGGATCTTGTGACTTCTTACCTGCGATGCGCGCACGGACGCGTGCGGCTTCGGGCGATATAGGCAAGGTTCCGGACCTTCGGGATGAGACCGTCCGGCCGGTTCGCGACGCGTTCCCAGGGCGTCACCGGCGGGGCCGCCGTCAGTCGGCCTGCTCCGTCCCATCGCGCGAGGCCAGCGGCTACAACGAGCTTGCCTCGCAAGTCACTTGGGCGCAATGCCCGTTTACGTCCCAGTGTGCGCCGTTGTATCACCATGTCCGACTTGAAGACGTGAAGGTTTCGTGAAGGTGATCGCGTGTCAGGTCGCGAGGGAGGTCGCAGGCTGCTCCTTCGGCACGATCTCGATCGTGGACGCGTCGAAGTAGCCGATCCCGCTGCCGGGCACGTACCCCTTGGGTCGCCCCCGTTTCGCAGGGTGCACCCGCACGGTCATGATCAGGTTGATGATGGACCGCTTACGGTCCAGCTCGAAGCCCTTCCACGCCGCCGCTATGTCCGGCGTCCCCAAGGGCAGCAGCGCGAGCACGGAGCTGCCCGCACCTGCGGCCATCTGTAGCTCGACCTCGGCCAGCCGCGCCCGGACGCGCGCGGTCCCTTCGAGCATCTGCTGCCGAGTGATCAAGTCGTTGTCGTAGTCCTCGGCATAGCCACTCAGCTTGGCCCGCAGCACGTCCGCGAGCCCGAGCAGCTCCCTTCGGTCGCTCTCGTCGTCCTGTCGCGGCAGGAAGAGATCCGCTGCGTCCTCGCGGGACAGCAGCTTCACGGCCACTCCCTCCACCAGTGCTTCGAGGGAATCCGCGTTCCTACCGATCTTCTGGCACGAGTCGCACCGATACGTCGGCTGCGGTCCCTTCGAGCCCCCGCCACTGGTCGTCACGTACAGGGTGCTGCCGTCGTCGCAGCGCCCGCACTCGAAGAGGCCCGTGCCGAGCCACCTTCGCCCGGTGCGCAGCTTCGGCCTCCGACTGGGGTTGTCCAGCACCTCCGTGCAGTCGCGCCACGCCGTCTCGGAAACGATCGCGGGCCATGCCGCCCTGCCGACGACCTCTCCCTTGTAGTCGATGAGACCGGCGTTCCGGGGCCGCCTGAGCAACTTCCGCATCGCGGTCGGACCCCACGGCCGCCCGGCCGGGTCCCCCCGAGTGCCGTCGGCCTGCCGCGTACGGCGAGCCGGGGTCAGCAGCCCCTTCTCCGTCCAGTCCCGGCAGACCCCGCGCAGCGAACCGCCGCGCGCCACCGTGTCGATCGCCTGCTCGATGTACCAGGCTTCGGAGCCCTCCTTGTTGACGGCACCGGCTCCGCACGCCCGGCACTCCCGGTCGGCCGTGAAGCCGTCCGCGCCGGGGCATGAAGGACACACGAGGGTGCGCACGGTCATGCCGTCCGCCTCGTAGCCGAACGGGCGCGGTCCGCCGCGGTAGGTGCCTTCACGCAAGTTGTCCTGCTTGGCGTCCCATACGCGCTCGCCGATCTCCTCGCTCTCCTCCTGGGCATCGATGGCGGCCCGCCGCGCCTGGGCCCTGCCCTCTGCCGTGTTCAGGTTGTAGCGACCCGCCTTGATCGTGTCGACCGCAATGTCCCGCTCCTGGGCCAGGTCGAGGAACGCGAACGCGTCACGCCAGTCGCGTTGCAGCCGCTTGCCGGACAGCGCGATCACGGCGTTTGCCTCGCCGGCCCGCAGCATGGTCAAGAGCCGTTGGTACTTCGGGCGGACCTTGCCTGAGTACGCGGAGATGTCGTTCTCAACGAGGACTTCGACGACGTCCCAGCCGTTCTGGTCGGCCCGCTCGCGGCATACTCGCTCTTGGCGGTCGACGCCCCACCTGCGCCCCTCCCGGTCATCCGAGATGCGGCAGTAGATCACTACGCGACGTTGTGTAGCCATGTAACTACCGTAGAACTTAAGGGCGTTGATCGTGCTCCTTCGTCAGCACGAACTTGTCGCCGTACTTGGCCTTGAGGGTCTTCACCGCCGAGATCAGGTTCACGATCACCGGGGTCTTCGGGTTCTTGAAGTCGGTGTCGTCCGCGGCGAGGGAGAGGGAGTGGCCCTCGAAGTCGATGTCGAGGCCGTCGAGGCCGTACTCGTCGATGATCTTCGAGACGGAGGAGACGAAGGTGTCGCGGGCCGCGGCCGTGGTGAGCTGGACCTGGCCGTTCTGGCCGCCGATCGAGATCAGGACCTTCTTGCCCGCCGCCTGCTTGGCCTTGATCGCGGCCTTGAAGTCGGCGTCCGACTCGACGCCCGGGCACTCGGCGGCCGGGCAGCGGTCGAAGCGGATGTCTCCGGAGGTCGTCGAGGTGGGTTCGCCGAAGGCGAGGTCGATGACGTCCCAGCTGTCGGGGACGTCGGCGAGGCGGGTGTAGCCGGCGCCGTTGGCGAAGCTCGCGTGGAGGTAGCCGACGAGGGCGTGCGCCGGGAGGTCCGCGGAGCCGGAGTCGCCGGGGCCCTGGGCGGTGGTCGCGGTGACGGTCGCCGACTTCGCGGACTCGCCCGCGTCGTTCACGGCGGCGACCTGGAAGCTGTGCGCGGTGGCGGGCGTGAGGCCGGTGACCGTGGCCGAAGTGCCGGTCACCGTCCGGGACTTGGCGCCGTTGCGGTACACCGCGTAGCTCGTGGCGCCGGGGACCGCCGACCAGGACAGGCCGACGCTCGTGGCGGTGACGGTTCCGGTCTTGAGGCCCGTGGGCGCGGCGGGCGGGGCGGGGGTCTCGGTGCCGGGGCCGAGCAGGGTGAGGTCGTCGGCGGTGTAGGCGGGGCTGCCGTACCAGCCGTGCGTGTAGATCGTGACCTTGGTGGTGGCCGGTCCCGTGCGGAAGGTGGTCTTGAGCTGCTGCCAGTCGGACGCCGACGGGGTCCAGGTCGACACGTCCGTGGTGCCGGTGCCGCTCGCACCGAGGTAGACGTAGCTGCCGCGGACGTATCCGGACAGGGTGTACGTGGAGTCGGGCTTGACCGTGACGGTCTGCGCGCACCGCGCGTTGTCGGTGCCGGACGGTGTGGCCTGGAGCGCCGATGTTCCGCTGTGGGTGGGTGAGTTGACGCTTCTTCCGGTATTGGACGAACAGGTCCAGCCGTCCGTGCCGGACTCGAATCCGCCGTTGCGGGCGAGGTCGACGTCGGCGGCACGCGCGGTGCTGGACAGGGCGGTGAGGCCGGTCGCGGCGAGCGCGGCGGCCGTGAGACTCGTGAGGAGTCTGCGGGATCTGCGGGATCCGCGGGATCCGCGAGGTCTGGAGCGGGTCATGGCTGCCTCCGGGCGTGGTGGGGAAACGAGCACCGTGGAGCGCGCCCAACCTGGTCCAGACCAATTGAGTTGTCAAGGGTCCGGCGTCCGCCGCTCTCCCACTACTCCCCCGTATCCCTTGCCAGTTGGGCCGCCGCCTCGTGCATCGCGAGTTCCAGGAGTGCCGGGTCCGTGAGCGTGCCGGCGCCGTCCGGCGGCACCAGCCAGCGCACGCCGCCCGCGAGCCGGCCGGGGTAGGGCACCACGATCCAGGTGCCGCGCCCCGCCGCGCGCACCCCGGTGCCGAGCCACCGGGCGGCCGTGCCCGCGGGGACGAAGAAGCCCATGCGGGCGGCGCCGAAGTCCGCCAGCACGGGGCCCGGCCTGTCGATCACCCGACGCAGCACGTCGAGCGTCGGATAGCCCAGCTCCCCCGACAGGATCAGCACGTCCCACCGCTCACCCGCGGGCAGCAGCGCCACCCCGTGCGGATTGCGTTCCCACTCCCAGCGGCAGGCGTCCGGATCCGGTGCCACGGACACCAGCCACTCGACCGCGGCCTTGTCCCCCGAGCCAGTCATGACGGGTCCTCCTCGTTCACTTCGACGCTGGTGGTCACGAACGAGAGGGGGAAGTGGCCGGAGCATTACGCGACTTCGGTTACCTGAAAGTAGTGAATCTTCGAAGCCGGGTACGACCAGGGCGTACGCCAGGTGATCCCCAGCGGGCGCACTCGTACCCTCGGGCCATGGACGAGGACGAGAAGCCGGAGAGGCCGCCACCCGGAGGCCGGGTGGCGGCTGTACTTCCATCAGGGGACGCTTACGGAGGACGAGAGCGCTTAGGGTCCTTCTGACGGATCAGGCCGGATGCGGACGGCCGGCCACTTGCGGTTCCGGCGAGCGGGGTCTGGTGCGTGCAGCTGCAAGGCGGAGGAGGGCGTCAACGCGGAGCGTTGGCAACCGACGACAACGCGGCAGATGCGCGTGCCAGGGCCCGCGACTCCGGCAAGATCCGTCAGAAGGGCCCTAGCTGTCGAAGCCGAGGCCCACCGTGTCCATCGCCTTCAGCCACAGGTTGCGGCGGCCGCCGTTCTCGTCGGCGCGTGCGAGGGACCACTTGGTGAGTGCGATGCCCGTGGCCGCGAAGGGCTCCGGTGGGAACGGGAGCGGCTTCTTGCGGACCATTTCCAGCTCCGTACGGTCCGTGCGCTCGCCCGAGAGGAGGTCCAGCATCACGTCCGCGCCGAAGCGCGTCGCGCCCACGCCGAGGCCCGTGTATCCGGCGGCGTACGCCACCCGGCCCGCGTGTGCCGTGCCGAAGAAAGCCGAGAACCGGGAGCAGGTGTCGATCGCGCCGCCCCAGGCGTGCGTGAAGCGCAGGCCCTCCAGCTGCGGGAAGCACGTGAAGAAGTGGCCCGCCAGCTTCGCGTACGTCTCCGGGCGGTGGTCGTGCTCGGCCCGCACCCGGCCGCCGTACGGGTAGATCGCGTCGTAGCCGCCCCACAGGATCCGGTTGTCGGCGGAGAGCCGGAAGTAGTGGAACTGGTTGGCCGAGTCGCCGAGGCCCTGGCGGTTCTTCCAGCCGACCGCCGCCAGCTGTTCCGCGCTCAGCGGCTCCGTCATCAGCGCGTAGTCGTACACCGGGACCGTGTACGCGCGCGTGCGCTTGACCAGGGACGGGAAGACGTTCGTGGCGAGCGCGGCGTGCCGGGCGAAGACCCGGCCGTACGGGGTGCGGACCGCGACCCCCGCACCGTTCGAGGACAGCTCCGTGGCCGGCGTGTTCTCGTGGATGCGGACGCCCAGATCGAGGCAGGCCCGCTTCAGGCCCCACGCCAGCTTCGCCGGGTGCAGCATGGCGACGCCGTGCCGGTCGTACATCGCCCCGAGGAAGGTGGGCGACGCGACCTGTTCGCGGGTCTCGTCCGCGTCGAGGAGCTCGACGCCGTCGGCGAGCCCGGCCTCGGTCAACTCCGCGTGGAACTCGTGCAGTTCGGCGACCTGGTGGGGCTGGGTCGCCACGTCCAGTTCGCCGGTGCGCTCGAAGTCGCAGTCGATGGAGTAGCGGGCCACCGCCGCCTCGATGGCATCGAGGTTGGCGGCGCCGAGCTCCTCCAGCTTCTTGATCTCCTTCGGCCAGCGGGCGAGCCCGTTGGCCGTGCCGTGCGTGAGGGAGGCGGCGCAGAATCCACCGTTGCGCCCGGAGGCGGCCCAGCCGATCTCGCGGCCCTCGACGAGGACCACGTCACGCCCTGGGTCACGCTCCTTGGCGAGCAGCGCGGTCCACAGCCCGCTGTAGCCGCCGCCGACGACCAGCAGGTCGCACGTCTCGTCGCCCGTCAGGGCCGGGCGGGCCTCGGGCCTGCCGGGGTCGTCGAGCCAGTAGGCGACCGGCTTGGCGTCGGCGAGTGAATTCGTCCAGCGATTCATGGCGCGTGCGGCCATGATTCCAACTCCCTCAGAAATTCGAGTAACTCAGGCAACCTTGTTCTTGCGCTTGCCGATGGTCATTGCAGCCAGCACACACAGTACGGCGACAAGGAACATGGCCGTACCGATGACATTGATCTGAACGGGCGTTCCGCGCTGCGCCGAGCCCCAGACGAACATGGGGAAGGTGACGGTCGAGCCCGCGTTGAAATTGGTGATGATGAAATCGTCGAAGGACAGCGCGAAGGCAAGCAGCGCGCCCGCCGCGATACCGGGCGCCGCGATCGGCAGGGTGACTCGAAGGAACGTCTGCACCGGGCCCGCGTACAGGTCCTGCGCCGCCTGTTCCAGGCGCGGGTCCATCGACATCACGCGCGCCTTCACCGCCGTCACCACGAAGCTGAGGCAGAACATGATGTGGGCGATGAGGATCGTCCAGAAGCCCAGCTGGGCGCCCATGTTGAGGAAGAGCGTGAGCAGCGAGGCCGCCATCACGACCTCGGGCATCGCCATCGGCAGGAAGATCAGCGAGTTGATCGCGCCGCGCGCCCTGAACCGGTAGCGGACGAGCGCGAAGGCGATCATCGTGCCGAGGGCCGTCGCGCCGATCGTGGCCCACAGCGCGATCTGGAGGCTCAGCGAGAGCGATCCGCACATGTCGGCGACGCCGCACGGGTTCTTCCAGGCGTCCGTCGAGAATTCCTGCCATTCGTAATTGAAGCGGCCCTTCGGTTTGTTGAAGGAGAAGACCGTCACGACGAGGTTCGGGAGCAGCAGATACCCGAGCGTGATCAGGCCCGCTATCACCACGAGGTTCTTTCGCAGCCAGCGTGTCAGCAGCAGCATCAGACGAGGTCCTCCGTCCCGGAACGACGGATGTAGAAGGTGACCATGAAGAGAATGGCCGCCATGAGGATGAAGGAGAGCGCCGCCGCCGTCGGATAGTCGAGAATCCGCAGGAACTGCGTCTGGATGACGTTTCCGACCATGCGGGTGTCGGTGGAGCCGAGCAGGTCCGCGTTCACGTAGTCGCCGGTGGCCGGGATGAAGGTCAGCAGCGTTCCGGACACGACGCCCGGCATCGACAGCGGGAACGTCACCTTGCGGAAGGTGGTGAACGGGTGCGCGTACAGATCGCCCGCCGCCTCGTGCAGCCGGCCGTCGATCCGTTCCAGCGAGGTGTAGAGCGGCAGGATCATGAACGGCAGGAAGTTGTACGTGAGTCCGCACACCACCGCGAGGGGTGTGGCCAGGACTCTGCTGCCGTCGGTCATGCCGAGCCAGCTCGTGACGTCGAGGATGTGCAGCGAGTTGAGCACGCCCACGACCGGGCCGCCGTCCGCGAGGATCGTCTTCCACGCGAGCGTACGGATCAGGAAGCTGGTGAAGAACGGGGCGATCACCAGGATCATGATGAAGTTGCGCCAGCGGCCCGCGCGGAACGCGATGAGATACGCGAGCGGGTAGCCGAGCAGCAGGCAAAGGATCGTGGCGAGACCCGCGTACAGGACGGAGCGCAGGAACTGCGGCCAGTACTCGGACAGCGCGTCCCAGTACGTCGCGAAGTGCCAGGTGACCTTGAAGCCGTCCTCGAGTGACCCCTGCTGTACGGAGGTTGAGGCCTGGTAGACCATCGGCAGGGCGAAGAAGACGACCAGCCAGAGGATGCCGGGCAGCAGCAGCCAGTACGGGACGAAGCGGCCGCGCTTGCGTATCCTGCGGGGCTTCTCCGCCGGAGTGGGCGGCGCGTCGGTGACGGTGCTCATGCGGCGGCGTCCTCCGAGACCTTGGCCGCGCCCGCGTCGACATCCTGGGTCGCGTCGAGGCCGAAGGTGTGCGCGGGGTTCCAGTGCAGGACGACCTCGGCGCCGGGCGCGAGGCGGCTGTCGCGCTCGATGTTCTGCGCGTAGACCTCGAACGCGTCGCACAGCGGGCTGTCGATGACGTACTGGGTGGAGACGCCGATGAAACTGGAGTCGGAGATCTTCCCGGTGATGCGGTTGCGGCCGCCGGGGATCTCGCCCGCGTCGTCGGCGTGCGTGAGCGAGATCTTCTCGGGCCGCACGCCGAGGAGCAGCTTGTCGCCGGTCGCGGTGGTGCGCGCGGAGTTGCGGGAGGTGGGCAGGACGAGCTTGTCGCCGCCCGCCTTGAGGGTGAGGTCGTCGCCGGTCCGGCCCGCGATCTCGGCCTCGATGAAGTTCGAGGTGCCGAGGAAGTTCGCGACGAACGTCGAGCCCGGGTTCTCGTACAGGTCGGTGGGGGCGCCGAGTTGTTCGACACCGCCCGCGTTCATCACGGCCACGGTGTCGGCCATCGTCATGGCCTCCTCCTGGTCGTGCGTGACGTGCACGAACGTGATGCCGACCTCGGTCTGGATGCGCTTGAGCTCCAGCTGCATCTGGCGCCGCAGCTTGAGGTCGAGGGCGCCGAGCGGCTCGTCGAGCAGCAGCACCTTGGGGTGGTTGATCAGCGCGCGGGCGACGGCGACGCGCTGCTGCTGGCCGCCGGAGAGCTGCTGCGGCTTCTTGCGGATCTGCTCGCCGAGCTGCACCAGGTCGAGCATCTCCTCGACCTGCTTCTTCACGGACTTGATGCCGCGCCGGCGCAGGCCGAAGGCGACGTTCTCGTAGATGTCGAGGTGCGGGAAGAGCGCGTACGACTGGAAGACGGTGTTCACCGGGCGCTTGTACGGGGGCAGGGACGTCACGTCCTGGTCGCCGAGGTGCACGGTGCCCGTGGTCGGGTCCTCGAGCCCCGCGATCATGCGCAGCGTCGTGGTCTTCCCGCAGCCGGAGGCGCCGAGCAGCGCGAAGAACGAGCCCTGGGGCACGGTGAGGTCGAGCGGCCGGACGGCGGTGAAGCCGTTGTCGTACGTCTTGCTGATCCCGGAGAGACGGACGTCTCCGCCGGTCTCCGACGTCGTAAGGGTCGTCATGGTGAGTCCAAGGAGTCGGTGAGGGCTGAGTCAGGGCCGAGCGAGGACGAAGGCGAGGACGAAGGCGGGGGCGACGGTGCCGGGCCGGGGCCCGACGGCGGGCCCGGCGGCGGGTCAGCCGCCGGTGAGCTGGGCGAACTTCTGCTCGAACGCCGTGTCTTCCTTGGCCGTCAGGGAGCGGAAACCGTGCGCCTTCGCCGACATCTCCTTGTCGGGGACGATCAGCGGGTCGTTCGCGATGTCCTTGTCGATCTTGGCGAGTTCCGGCCCGACGATGCCGGTGTCCATCGGCGAGACGTAGTTGATCCACGCCGCCAGTTCCGCGCCGACCGCCGGCTCGTAGTAGTAGTCCATGAGCTTCTCGGCGTTCGTCTTGTGGCGCGCCTTGTTGGGGATCAGCATGTTGTCGGTCGACGAGATGTAGCCGGCGTCCGGGATCGCGAACTTGACGTGCGGGTTGTCCGCCTGGAGCTGCACGATGTCCCCGGCCCAGGCGAGGCAGGCCGCGAGGTCGCCCTTGCTGAGGTCGGATATGTAGTCGTTGCCGGTGAAGCGGCGCACCTGCTTGCTGTCGACGGCCTTCTGGACGCGCGCGATCGCCGCGTCGAAGTCGTCGGCCTTGAAGGTGCGCGGGTCCTTGCCCATGTCGATCAGCGTCATGCCGATCGTGTCGCGCATCTCGGAGAGCAGGCCGACCTTGCCCTTGAGCTTGGGGTCGTCGAGCAGCTGCGAGACCGAGGTGATCTCTTTCCCGCCGGTGGCCTTGGTGTTGTACGCGATGACCGTCGCGATGCCCGTCCACGGGTAGGAGTAGGCGCGGCCCGGGTCCCAGTCCGGGTTGCGGAACTGGGTGGCCAGGTTGGTGTACGCGTGGGGCAGGTTGGCCGGGTCGAGCTTCTGCACCCAGCCGTAGCGGATGAGCCGCGCGGCCAGCCAGTCGGTCAGCACGATGATGTCGCGGCCGGTGTCCTGGCCCGCCGCGAGCTGCGGCTTGATCTTCCCGAAGAACTCGACGTTGTCGTTGATGTCCTCGGTGTACTTGACCTTGATCCCGGTGCGTTTGGTGAACGCTTCCAGCGACGGGCGGTGCTTCTCGTCGTCGCTCATGTCGATGTACTCGGTCCAGTTGGAGAAGTTGATGACCTTCTCCTTGGCCGAGTGGTCCTCGGACGAGATGCCGCCCGAGGACTTGCTCGCCGCGGGGATGCCGCAGCCGGTGAGGGCGCCGAGACCGCCGACGGCGAGCGCGCCGCCCGCCGAGGCCCGCATCAGGGAGCGGCGGGACATCGCTGCCCTGCCGTTCCTGAAGCTGCGGTGCATGGCGGCCAGTTGGGGCCGACTGAGGGGCGTCAGGCTGTCGGGCTCGTACTGCTCCATGCGCGTGGTTGCCCTTTCGGGAGGGTTGGCGGCCGCCGGTCACAGCGGCCTGAGATCAACTATCGGTCCCCGAAGATCGTGCGGTGCCAGTCCTTGCGCACCACCGCGGTGTTGTCGAACATGACGTGCTTGATCTGCGTGTACTCGTCGAAGGAGTACACGGACATGTCCTTGCCGAAGCCGGACGCCTTGTAGCCGCCGTGCGGCATCTCGCTGAGGATCGGGATGTGGTCGTTGACCCACACACAGCCGGCCTTGATCTCGCGCGTGGCACGGTTCGCGCGGAACACGTTGGTGGACCAGGCGGAGGCCGCGAGCCCGTACGGGGAGTCGTTGGCGAGCCGGATGCCGTCGTCGTCGCTGTCGAAGGGCAGCACCACCAGCACGGGACCGAAGATCTCGGACTGGACGGCCTCGCTGTCCTGCGCGGCGTCGGCGATGAGGGTGGGCCGGTAGTACGCGCCGTCCGCGAGCTCGCCGCCGGGGGCCTCGCCACCCGTCACCACGCGCGCGTAGCCGCGCGCCCGGTCCACGAAGGCGGCGACGCGGTCCCGCTGGGCGTGCGAGATGAGCGGCCCGAGGTCGGTGTCGTCGGCGAACGGGTCGCCGAGCCTGACGGTCTCCATCAGGGCGGCCGTCCGCTCCACGAAGGCCTCGTAGAGCGGACGCTGCACGTACGCGCGCGTGGCGGCGGTGCAGTCCTGGCCGGTGTTGATGAGGGCGCCGGCGACCGCGCCGTGCACGGCGGCGTCGAGGTCGGCGTCGTCGAACACGACGAAGGGCGCCTTGCCGCCCAGCTCCAGGTGGATCCGCTTCACGGTGGCCGTGGCGATCTCGGCGACCCGCTTGCCGACGCCCGTGGAGCCGGTGAAGGAGGTCATGGCGACGTCCGGGTGACCGACGAGGTGCTCGCCGGCGTCGCGGCCCGCGCCGCTGATGACGTTGACGACGCCGTCCGGGAGGCCCGCCTCGGTGGCGGCCTGCGCGAAGAGGAGCGAGGTGAACGGGGTCAGCTCGGCGGGCTTGAGGACGATCGTGTTGCCCGCCGCGATCGCCGGAAGCACCTTCCAGGCGGCCATCTGCAACGGGTAGTTCCACGGCGCGATGGAGCCGACGACACCGATGGGCTCGCGGCGTACGTACGAGGTGTGGTCGGCGCTGTACTCGCCCGCGGACTGCCCCTGCAGATGCCGGGCGGCGCCTGCGAAGAAGGCGGCGTTGTCGACCGATCCGGGCACGTCGAACTCGCGGCTCAGCTTGAGCGGCTTGCCGCACTGCAACGACTCGAGGCGGGCGAACTGCTCCGCCTTCTCGTCGAGCACGGCCGCGAACCGGTGCATGGCGTCGGACCGCTCGCCGGGCGTGGCCCCCGACCAGCCGGGGAAGGCCGCGCGGGCGGCGGCGACGGCGGCGTCCACGTCGGCGGTGCCCGCCAGTTCGTACGTGTAGACCTTCTCGCCCGTGGCCGGGTCGACGACGGCGTGGGTGCGGCCCGACGTGCCCTTGACGAGGCGGCCCCCGACGAAGTTCGCGCCTTCCGCGAAGAGTTCCTGCGCCAGTGCGGCCACGTTCTTGGCCGAGGCGGGGTGATCCGAGGTGGGGTGGTGCATGAGTGCTCGCTCTCGCTTCTCCTGCGTCGGCACGGTCCCGAGGGCCGACGTAGCTCCAGCCGTGGCTCCAGCTCGATTTGAGTGCCGATCCTGACAGAGGACCATCACGCCAACAAGTGATTCCGTTGTTGCCTTTTGGTTACGCGACGGAATCTGTCGACCGGGTGTCGAGTCCCCCTGGAAAACGCAGGACGGATTGTCAGTGGTGCGTGTCAGGGTCGCGTGTATGGAGATCGTCAGCAGGTCGACGTCCCCGCATACGATGACGAGGACCCCGATCAGCCGATCACCCAAGTTCCTGGGGAGGAAACCGTGAGCCAGAGCCCGAGCCCGAGTCTGCAAGCCTTCATCACCAGACTGCCGAAGGCAGAACTGCACGTCCACCACGTGGGCTCCGCCTCCCCCAGGATCGTCTCGGCGCTCGCCGCCCGGCACCCCGACTCGAAGGTCCCGGCCGACCCCGAGGCGCTGGCCGAGTTCTTCACGTTCACGGACTTCGCGCACTTCATCCAGGTGTACCTGTCGGTGGTCGACCTGATCCGCACGCCGGAGGACGTCCGCCTCCTCACGTACGAGATCGCCCGCGACATGGCCCGGCAGAACGTGCGGTACGCGGAGCTCACCCTCACCCCCTTCTCCTCCACGCGCCGCGGCATCCCCGCCCGCGGCTTCATGGAGGCGATCGAGGACGCGCGCAAGTCCGCGGAGGCCGAGTTCGGCACGGTCCTGCGCTGGTGCTTCGACATCCCCGGCGAGGCGGGTCTTGAGGCGGCCGAGGAGACGGCGCGGCTCGCCACGGACGACGCGCTGCGCCCGGAGGGCCTGGTGTCGTTCGGGCTCGGCGGGCCCGAAGTGGGCGTACCGCGGCCGCAGTTCAAGCCGTACTTCGACCGGGCGCGCGCGGCGGGCCTGCGCTCGGTGCCGCACGCGGGCGAGACGACCGGGCCCGAGACGGTGTGGGACGCGCTGAACCACCTGGGCGCCGAGCGCATCGGCCACGGCACGTCGTCGGCCCGGGATCCGCGGCTGCTCGCGCACCTCGCCGAGCACGGCATCCCGCTGGAGGTGTGCCCGACGTCGAACATCGCGACCCGCGCGGTCCGCACCCTCGACGAGCACCCGCTCAAGACGTTCGTGGACGCGGGCGTGACGGTCACCATCAACTCGGACGACCCGCCGATGTTCTCCACGGACCTCAACACCGAGTACGCGGTGGCGGCCCGCCTCCTCGACCTCGACGAGCGGGGCGTGGCCGAGCTGGCGAAGAACGCGGTGCGGGCGTCGTTCCTCGACGAGGCGGGCAAGGCGCGCATCGCCACGGAGATCGACACGTACACGGAGAACTGGAAGGCCACCTCCTGACGGAGTCCGGCCGCGGCTGACGCCACAATGGGGCCATGCGCACCGTGACTGCCGTGGCCCACCGAGGCGACCCCTACCGAGTCCGCGAGAACACCCTCCCGTCCCTGCGCTCCGCGCTGGAACGGGGCGCGGACGTGGTGGAGATCGACGTACGACTGACGCGGGACGCCGTCCCGGTACTGCTCCACGACTCCACGCTCGAGCGCCTGTGGGAGCACGAGCGCCCGCTGTCCGCGCTCTCCTGCGACGAGGTGCGCGGCCTTACGGAGGGCGGCGTGCCCACGCTGGCGGACGCCCTGGAGGCGTGCCGTGACGCCCGCGTCATGATCGACCTGCCGGGCGCGGACGCGCGTACGGTACGCACGGTCATCGGCGCCGTCCGCGACTGCGGCGCCGAGGAGCGGGTCCACTACTGCGCGGGCGCCGAGACGATGCTCAAGGTGCGCGCCGCGTCGCCCTCCGCCGAGATCGCGCTCACCTGGACGTCGCTGGCCCCGCCCCGCCCGGCGGTCCTCGCGGCCCTCACGCCCCGGTGGCTCAACTACCGCTTCCCGCTGGTGACCCGGGACCTGGCGGCCCGCGTCCACCACGACGGTTACCTGCTGTCGGCGTGGACCCCGGACACCAAGCGCTCGATGCGCAGGCTGCTCGACATCGGCGTGGACTCGATCACGACGAACCGGATCGACGTCCTGACGTCGCTGCGCGCCGACGCCTGAGGGCCCCCTAGGGGGTGGCCGGGGCGCGGGCCAGGGTCGAGATCATCCCGCGCGACGAGCTGCCGCGGCCGGCCGGGGCCGAGGATGGTCCGTGTCGGCCCGACCGGGCCAACTCACGTACCAGGAGGCCCCCTTGAAGCGTCGCAACGCCCTCGCTCTCGCCCTGTCCAGCGCCCTCGCGCTCGGCGCAGTCGCCGCGCCGCTCGCCGCGGCCGCCCCGGCGCGGGCCGTGGTGGC